>JAZUPZ010000001.1:0-21290 GCA_045605445.1 Clostridia bacterium
ATCTCAATCAGAAAGCCGGCACAGATTTCGCCCTTTCGGGCAAAGATTATTTATATTATATCAAGAAAAGATTTCTTGAAGGTTATAATACAGATGACTTTAAAAAAGTAATTGACAAAAAATGCGCCGACTGGCAGGGAACGGATTTTGCTCAGTATTTAAGACCTCAGACCCTTTTTGGTGACAAGTTTGAAATTTATGTAAAGGAAAAGCAAATGTCAGAAACAGGCGGTTTTAAAAAGCCTGTTAAGCCAACAAGGTTTACAAACTTTGAGGAAAGACGTTCAGACCTTGACCTTGCGGAAAAACAAAAGTTTGATGAAATGATTGCCTTTGCAAAGGAGCTTGAAGGTTAATTTATATTTTTTGTAAAGCAGTTCGGCAAAAACAGTTAAGCTGTTATTTTACCGCCTCAACGGTTATTTTTTCGGTTACAAAAAAGTGCCCGTCAAAGGAACGGAAGGTGTTAACGGTGTAAAGGGGAAGCCTGTCACTGTTTATTATTCTCTGGGTTATGCAAAGGTCAGAAATATTGTCAGCATTAAAATCGGTAATGCTTACCTTTGCGGTTTTTTCAATAATAAGCTCCTTGCTTAAGTCCTTGGGAAAAAGGTCAAAGGTCTGCCCGTTTTCAAGGTGGGCGGTAACAGAGTTATCATTTTTTGTAAATCTTAAGGAAAGGGGATAAAAGTCCTCCTTTTTTGAAATGGCTAAGGGAATGTGGTTATAAAAATTTACAATTTCCCCGTTTTTGCCATCGTAAATAAAAACCTCTTTTTTACCGTCGCCGTTAAAATCAAAGGTTTTGATTTCGCAGGGGAGGCTTACAACCCTTGAAACATATTTTTTAACAAGCCCTCTTTTGCCCCTGCAGCTTATTTCACAGCCATCGGGGAGGGGAGATGCGGTTATGCCGCTTTTCTCAAAGCCTCTGAAAGCGGGAATCGAGGGATTGAAGGTAAGGCAAAAGGCGAGGGTTAAAACAAAAAACAGTGCAGGAATTGTAAGCTTTTTCATATAATATAACAAGCCTTTCTTAGGTTTTGCGGTGGGA
Source organism: Clostridia bacterium (assembly GCA_045605445.1). Taxonomy (GTDB): domain Bacteria; phylum Bacillota; class Clostridia; order RGIG6154; family RGIG6154; genus CAZMHL01. The sequence continues at coordinate 1,055 of JAZUPZ010000001.1, forward strand.
TTTGTGAACAATCTGTGAAAAAAGTTTAAAACATTTTTCTTTATAGTTACATTTATGTTACAAATGTTGACTTTATGAACCTATTTCATTAGAATAAAGGTATAGGGAGTGAAAAATGTGCTTAAAACCGCGGGTTTTGCGCATTGTTTTTAAGTTATAAGAAAGGATGATAACGTGAAAAATCACGTTATCACCTCCGGTTGGATTTAATTGCACCGCCGAAATTTTCGCACCATATATGATGTGAAACGGCAACGTGCATAATTCCCACTATACGCCTTATCTGCCCACGATGGGTGCGTATAACGATTTCATTATTATTTGTGGGCAGAAAGGCTGTGGAAATTAAATGAAAAATTTCACAAGAATATTCACTCTGCTCCTTGCAGTGCTTCTTGTTTTCAACGTTGCGGCATCTGCAAGTCAGTATACTGATATTTCGTCAGGAAACCTTGGCTCTTCCTACGAGGAGGCTATTGACGTTCTTTCGTCAATGGGAATTTTTGTAGGCGACTCTGAGGGAACCTTCAGACCCAATGATTACATAACAAGAGCAGAGGCTGTAGCCATTGTAAACAGAATAACGGGACTGTCTTCAACAGTTTCCGCCACAGGCTATATACCTTATTATACCGACGTTAAGGCAAGCGACTGGTTTGCTGCAGACGTAACCGTTGCAACCCAGATGAACATCATCGCCGGGGACGGAGACGGAACCTTCAGACCAAACGACTATGTTCTTTACGAAGAAATGGTAAAAATGCTTGTTGCTGCTCTTAATTATTCCGATAATTTCGTAGGCAAAATCGGCGGCTTCCCCACAGGCTATCTTGTTCTTGCGTCAAATCTTGGTATAACAAGCGGAATAAATGAAACCTCAGGCAACTTTGCGGCAAGAAAGATAGTTGCAAGACTTACATATCAGACCCTTACGGCTCCGATGTTTTCTCTTACCTCTTATTCTTCCGACGGCAGCGCAATTTACACAGAAGACGAAACAAAAATCCTTCTTGAACAGAAGCTCAATATGAGAAAGCTTGAAGGCTATGTTTCAGCAAACCATATAACCTCTCTTAATTCAGCTTCAACAAATTGCGACGAAGGTCAGGTGGCCTTCACCATAACCGCTGTTAAAGACGGCGAAGACGTTCCGGGAATGGGAGTTGGCGACACGGTTATTTTAAACACGGGCAGCTCTGACATTGCCGACTATCTCGGCTCTTCAATGACGGTTTATATCGGCTATGACTACTACGACGATTACTATGTAAAATCCTATGTTTTTTCTGCAAGAAAAGCAAACAAGGTTTCAATTGAAGATACAAATGATATCTGCGTTCCTGCTGACAGATACCCGTCGGTTCTCGGAACCTCAAGCGGAATGTATATCTCCGTTTACGATGAAGAAACCGACAGCTCCAATACCGAATATTACCTTGACAGAAACGCTGTTTTTGTGGTAAACGGCAAGTTTTACGGCTATGCAAACAGCATTAACACAAATACGAAAATCCCCGGAATCTCCGGCGGCGATATCGGATATATCTACGCTCCGAACCAGGGAAATGTTACTCTTCTTGACAGAAACGGCGATAAAAAATACGACGTTGTTAACGTAACTGCATACGAAACCTTTGTTGTTGACGAGGTTTACTCAAATTACCTTAAAATTGCAACAAAGAACAGCGCAACAATTACCCTTAACAACAAAAACAACTATTCCTACAGAATTACATATAACAACAGGGAAATAAATTCCTCTGAGCTTAAGGAATGGGACGTTATTTCCGTTGCAAGAAGCCTTGACAATAAGAGTATTGACATTATAGTTTCAAGAGACAGAACAACAGGCTCGGTTACTTCAATGTACAGAGCTCCTTCGATTTACGACAGCGAATATTACATTAACGGAAGCCCCTACAGGGTTGCAAGTATGTCCGACTACACAATTTCAAATATGGACCGTGTTGAAGCTGGAACATATGGCGACGTTTATTTCGACGTTTTCGGAAATATTGCTTATTTTGACATAACCTCAAGAGCATCAAATTCAAGCTATGCGTTTATTTCCGGAATCGAGCAGGTAACAAGAATGGGCAGAACTGTTTATAACATTCAGCTCCTTCTTCCAAGCGGCGGAACTGTTGTTTATGAAATTGCATCAAGAGTAAACGTTACCGACTACAGCGTTTCTTCCGTTGCTTCAACAAAATCGGCAGCAGAGGTGTTTACCCTTGTAAATGCCCTTAACGGAAACAGCTCAACCTGGACCTATACCTCCGACGATGCCCTCGGCACCAACACAAAGAGATACGGTAACAGAATAGTAAGATATGCCGTTAACTCCCAGGGCAAGCTTTCAACTCTCGACGTTGCAAATTCAAATGCTTATTCAAACGGCGGCGATTACCTCTCCGTAACAACGGGAATGGGCGTTGAATACAACAAAACAAATCTTACGGTTGGACAGTACGGAATTACAAAGAACACAATTGTGTTTATGCTTCCTATTAAAACCAACTCAACAGAAGACGACTTTACAATTGCAAATTCAAATACTTTAAGCGACAGAGCAACCTATAACGTTGCATATATCACTCCCGACGATTACTACGACGTTGAGGTTCTTGTTATAACAAACTCTGCGGTAACGGTTGGCGACAGCTCAAACCTTGCAGTTGTTAAAAAGGTTCAGGCTGCAGTAGACGAAGACGGTTATCCCGTTGCAAGACTTACTTTTATGCAGAACTCAGGACTTTATACTTATGATACCACCGCAGACCTTGGTCTTGATGCCAACGATTTCAAGGCGGGCGACGTGTTTGAATATGCCCTCAACTCAAAGGGAAGAATTGAAAAGGTAGCCTTCTCAACTGCCGACAATTACGTTCTTTCGTATAACAACATTCCGTCGGCTTACCAGAGCGGACTTATTAAAACAAACATTTCCTCTTCTTATGCAAATGCCCAGTACGTTTTCGGCGTGGTAACCCATAAGGACGGCGGAACAAGAATAATTCAGCTTGCAACAGAATACGGCGGACAGTCAACCTCAAGACACAGAATTCCGTCCTCTGCAAACATAACAATTGTTGACCTTACAAAGTCTGTTTCCTCTGAAAACAGAGTTGTAAACGGCGTTTACGGCGATATTCAGGTAACAAAGGTTATTAACGGCGCAATAGATTCCGACCTTGACTATACCGCTCTTATCAAATATTCAAAAGACGAAGTTACCGATGTGGTAATCTTCAAGGGCTATAACAAAGTTGTTATGGGCGGTGTTATTGGAAATATTTTCAACTGGCAGTATCAGGCAAGATATGCAACTGCCCGCGCAGAATTTGAAGTGGCAGAAGATAACTATAACGAAAAGGTTGCAAACTACAACAGAGCCCAGAGCGAGTATAACGATGCTCTTGCGGCAAGAGATACGGCTCAGGAAAATCTTGACACTATTCTTGCTCAGGAGGCTGAAGACGAATCAAACAGCGCTCAGCACAGGGAACAGGCACTTTCAAATGCAAGGCAGGAGGTAACAGTAGCGGAAGAGGCTCTTGAAACTGCAAGAGAACAGCTTGCCGGCTACGAGGAAGACCTTCTGGCTGCAGAAGGAGAGTATAATACTGCTCTTGATGAATATACAGAAGCAGCAGGAATTAAAAACGAAAAGAAAACCGCTTTTGAAAACAAAAAAACAGAATTTGAAGCAAAGAAGGAAGTAACTCAGGAAAAGCTCGAAGCAAAGGAAAATGCCGAAGAGGCTCTTGAAAATCTTCCTGCCGATGCAACCCCGGAAGAAAGAGAATTGGCTCAGGAGGCTGTTGAAAATGCAACAGAAGAGTATGAAACTGCTGTTGCTGAGGAAAACCAGGTAAAAGAAGAAATGGAAACAGCCGAAGAGGAATATGAAGAAACTGAAGCAACTGCAGGCGAAAAGAAGAGCATAATGGAAACAAAGCTCGGCGACTATACAACTCTTCAGGGCAAACGTGCAGAATTTGAAGGAAACGTAACAGAGGCTGAAGAAAATCTTCAGGCAAAGAAAGACGTTGTAACCGCTCTTGAAAATGAACCCGAATTAACAGAAAACGGCGAAGAATCTCCCGAAGTAACTGCGGCAAGAGCAACTCTTGCAAATGCCCAGTCGGTTCTCGATGAAAAAGGCGAAGCTCTTGAAACAGCAGAAAACGAAAAGAACGAAGCCTATGAAACTCTCAACGAGAAAAAGGCGGTTGTGGAAGAAATAGAACAGTATCTTTAATAATTGCTCTTAATCTTTCTCCTTAGGAAAGAAAAACAGGCGAAGCGCAAAACAAAGGGCGCTACGCCTGTTTTGTTAAATAATAAATAATAAATAATAAATAATAAAAATCGAAGGAACACTACCAATTGGCAGTGTTCCTGCTTTTTTATATTCTTTTTCAAGGTTTTTATTCATATAATTAAAAAAGCCCGTATAAGGCGGGCGGAAAGGCTGAAAAACTATGGAATTAAAGAATGATGCAGTACACAATGTGGTAATGGAAAACAGAGAAAAAATGAGCATTTCGGCGGTGACAGACGTTGAAAGCTTCAACGAGCAGGAAATAATTTTAAATACTCAAATGGGAATGCTGTCCGTTTACGGTTCTTCTCTTCATATAAGCCGCCTTAACGTTGAAACGGGGGAGCTTAAAATTGAAGGTAATGTTGACAGTATTGCCTATGAGGACAGAGCCTCTTCCAGGGAAAGCTTTCTTTCAAGGTTGTTTAAATAATGGAAATTACCTTAAAAGAAGAAGTTCAGCTTGTTTTTGTTTGTCTCCTTTCGGGAATTTTAACGGGTGTTCTTTACGATTTGTTCAGAATAATAAGAAAGTGCACAAAGCCTTCGGTTGTAATTGTTTTTATTGAGGATCTGCTTTTCTGGATTCTCGATGCCCTGCTTGTTTTTTATGCGCTCTATACCGCCTGCGGTGGTCAGCTCCGCTGGTTTTATCTTCCTTGCATAATTACAGGGTTTGCAATTTACCATTTCACGGTAAGCCGCCTGTTTGTAAGAACAGGCTTTTTTGTGGTAAGAATCTCCCTTAACGTAACCTCGGGAATCCTCCGTTTTGTGCTGTTTCCCCTGCGTATTTTATTGAAATTTGCCCTGCTTGTAAAAAAATCCTTTAAAAAATCAAAATTTTTCAAAAAAATCCGCAAAATAAGATTGACATACAGAAATTTTTGTTTTAAAATTAAGAAGAGTATTCATAAAATTTACTGTATTTTGTTAAGGAGATAGGAGAGATTAAATTTGGCAAAGAAACGCATTCGTGTTAAACCAAAAGCACCCGTTAAATTTATATTGGCTGCAGCCCTGCTTATTTATTTTTCTGTCACCTTTGTTCAACAGCAGATAAAAATTGAGGCGCTCAAGGCAAATGCCGAAACTATTCAAACCGAAATTTCCGTTGAAAATGAAAAAACTGCGGAAATAAAGGAAAATATGAAAGAGGATAAGTATCTTTCAAGAGTAGAAGACATTGCCAGAGATAAACTTGGATATCTTAAGGAGAATGAAGTTTTATTTATTGATTCTTCTTTAAAATAAACTAAGGAGGACTTCTGTTTTATGCAGATTGAGGTAGGCAGCATTGTCGAAGGTAAAATTACCGGTGTGACCAATTTCGGAGCTTTTGTTCAGCTTGTGGGAGGTAAAACCGGTCTGGTTCACATTTCCGAGGTAGCCCTTGACTACGTTAAGGATATCAACGATTTTGTTAAGGTTGGCGACAGCGTTAAGGTTAAGGTTGTGTCAATCGAACCCAAGGGAAAAATAAGCCTTTCAATTAAGAAGGTGCTTGAGGAGGAAAAGGCAAAGGCTGCGGGCAGACCTGCCGATGTTGCATTGTTCACAAGTAAGAACGACTCGAATATGTCCTTTGAAGATAAAATGAGCAAATTCAAGCTTGACAGCGATGAAAGAATGCTTACTCTTAAAAGAAACTTTGAATCTAAAAGAGGAAGCGGAAGAAGATAATTAAAAACACGCCTATGGCGTGTTTTTTGTTTAAATAATAGAGAATAAATATTAAAACAATATCACGAAACATCGCGAAATTAAAAATTTTGAAAAATCGGAGAACCTTGATATTCGCTTTACTCGTATTAAAGAATAAAAAAGTTGGAACTCTGCCAATCGGCAGAGTTCCTTCAATTTTTATTATCTATTATTTCTTATTTATTCATTATAAAATATATACCCTTGCGGCTCTTCTGCCAAAGGCAATTGCCTGAGAGTGAGAATCGTAGAAAAGGTCAATTCTTGCACCTTTTATTGCTCCGCCGGTGTCGCCTGCAATTGCATAGCCGTAAGACCATGAACCGTCAACTGCTTCAATGTAAAGTCTGGTTCCCAGGGGAATAACTCTCGGGTCAACTGCTATAACGCCGTACTGGGCACGCATACCCGAAGCGGTAATGCCGTAGCCTCTGTCTCCCGGGTTTTTGCCGCAGCTTGCATAAGAAAGGTCGTAAGCTGTAGCGGTAACGTTAATAACGCTTCTGTACTCTGTGGGAGCGTTGGCGCTTGCTGTTCCCGGAATAACCTCTGCAGCGTAAGGACGTTCTTTTGTTCCTACTCTTTTAACTGCATCTTCAGGACGGGTAACAACATTTTCTGAAACAAGAACCTTTGAAACTTCAACGCCGTTTTCAACTCTTACGTTGTAAACCTTTTTAACAAGTCCGTCGTTTCCTCGTTTGTTAAAACGAACATCGCCCTTATACATTGTGTCATCGGGGATTTCGATAACGCCCTTTGCTATAATTTCTTCTTCTTCGATTTCCTTTTCCTCAACTGAAATTGCTGTTGCAACAAGAATGTTTGAAGCTTCGTCGTAGTCGAAGTTTAAAACGTCGTCCTCGTCAAGAACAATTCCTATGTTCTTAAGGTAATCCTTGTTGATAACCTCAGAGGTGAAATCGTTGTAGCTGTACTCGCCGTATTTAACGAGAACAGGTTTTTTACTGCTTATGTTAATTTCGCAGTCTGCGGTAATTTCTGTTTCCGGTGAAGGGATAACTTTAACATCTTCGCCGATTTCAATTCCTGTTTCTTTAAGGAAATCAGAAACCGTGTTTGCACTTGTGGTTACTACCTGTGTTTTAGTGTTGTTTATAAATGTAATTTCGTAAGATGTGTCATCGTAGGTAAAACCGGAAAGAACCGGTACAGCGGCGAGAAGAATTGTCGCCGATGCCATTACACCGCAAATCAATCTCTTTGATTTTATATTCATAAATCCTCCAAACTAAGAGCATAAAAAACGCCCTTGTTTTTTTCAACTCTGCTATTGTAACACTTTTTTAACAATTTGTCAAATTTTTTTTAAAATTTCCTCATTTCTTCATTATTTTATTCAGAAAAAAACAAGAATATTCTTCCAAATTTGAAAAAAATCCGTAAAAAAAAGCCCCTTTTCAGGCAAAATCCCCCAAAATGCAGGAAAAATAAGGATTAAAATTTTTGTAACAATTTGTGCAATAATTAAAACATACTAACCACTATATAATGTGTATCAGAGAATTTTTACAGCTTGGTTCCGCAATGGGACAGGGGAGAATATTTGTAGTAAAAAGGCATAATAAAAAAGAAAAATCTCAAAAATTTGAGATTTTACTACATTTGGTTATAAAAATTAACGATTTTATATAGCTTCACATATACTTATTCGACCTTTTTGCATTCCCTTTTGGTTAGTTTGTTAAGTTTTGAATGTACCCTTCAAGAACATTTTCGCTCATCGCTCCCGGATGGGATGCGAAAATGTTACCCTCGGAGTCAATAATAACGGTGTAGGGAATTGAATAAACGCTGTAGTTGGTTGCGCCTTCAAGCTTTGTGTCAAAGTAAACGGGGAAGGTGTAGCCGCTTGTGCTTATAAATTCTTGGGCGGTTGAAACTGTTTCGCTGCCGCCGTCGGTTAAGTTTACCATTATGAACTCAACCTCGTTTTTGTATTTTTTATACATTTTTTCAAAGGCGGGCATTTCCGATTTGCAGGGACCGCACCAGGATGCCCAGAAATTAAGAACAATTTTCTTTCCCTTAAAATCCGAAAGCTTTATAAAGCTGCCGTCGCTTTTCATAAATTCAAAGTCGGGCGCCTGAAGAGCATCTGTCTGCTCTGTTTCGGGAGGAAGCTCCTCCGGCACATAATTTTCAACCAGATAGTTGTAGCCCACCACCGCAAGGGCAATTATAAGAACAAAAACAACTATCAGTATTATAAGATTTCTGTTTTCCATTTTTCTACCTCATTAAACCAAGTAAATTATTTAAAAATCCGAACATCATCAGAAGCCCTATAAGTATAAGAAAGCTTCCGCAGATAAGGTTTATAATCCTGTAATGCTTTTTTATGCTGTTGAAAAGCCCCTTCAGCTTTTCAATAAGAACTGCTGAAATAAGAAAAGGAATTCCCATCCCAAGGGAGTAGGTAAAAAGAAGTAAAATTCCTTTTGCCGCCGTCGCCGAGGCAGATGCCATCATAATTGCCGAGCCTAAAAAGGCGCCAACGCAGGGAGTAAGGCTTACGGAAAATATAATTCCGAAAATAAAGGCGGAAAAAATGCTGTCAATAGTGTGAGCTCCGCTTATTCCTTTAAAAAAGGGAAGCCTTATTATTTCAAGAAAGGAAAGCCCGAAAATAATAACAATAAGCCCGCAGATTATGTTAACAATTTTCTGATATTTAATAAGGAAGAAACCAACCGTTCCCGCAAAAAGCCCCAGAAGGGAAAATACAAGAGTAAAGCCAATAACAAAGGCAAGCGCCCTCTGAAAGATTTTCTCCTTCTTTCCGCTCCCGCCTGCAAAATAGGAAATGTAAATGGGCAGCATGGGAAGCATACAGGGGGAAATAAAAGATATTATCCCCTCAAGAAAAGTTATAACGTATTGCAAATAATCACCCCTTTTTTATATTATACCACAAAAGACATAAAAAACAAATATACGAAAAAAGACTACGGAAGCTTTTTCCGTAGCCTTAATGTAAAATTTCTTTACCCGGAGGTTTTATTGACCCTCTCAAGTTCATATGATTCTGCACACATCATAGGGAAAATGGTGTAGTTGGTATGGTTAACAAAGCTCTCTGTTGTGTTTGATATCTTATTTCTGTTTCCTAAAAATGAAATTTGCTCAGTTTTGGGAATTAAAAAATAAAGCGTTAAAAAATCATATAACAAAAGGACTATGGAATTTCCGTAGTCCTTTTAAGTTTCAGGCGTATTTTTTCAATTTTTTTGCACATTGGTGCGGTGAAGTTTTGAACTGAGGTTCAAAGTAAAGTTGCCGGGATTCTTATATGCGCAAAATGGAGCAGGGAATAAATTAAACACGACAGAACTGTATCTGTTCATTTTCTTTTGCCTTTCAGATCTTGGTTTATTAAATCGGTTAAATATTCATTTATAGAATAGCCGGGATTTTTTGTTTTCCGGTCAATTACCTTTTTCCATATTTCAGCATATAGCTCCGGCGGAATACGCAATACAAATTTTTGCTTGGAATGTGTTGCCACCCCTGTTTTATTCACCCATCTCACTCCCAGTAATATCATAATATTATGTAATTATGATATCATTATTTTGGGGAAATGTCAATGTTTCACACAAAAAAAGACTACGGAGACTTTTTCGTAGTCTTTAAGTATAGGCTTAACTTTTTTGCACATTGGTGCAGGGAAGCTTTGAATCAGGCTTCAAAGTGAAGTTGCCGGTTGCGGTGAAGTTTTGAACCGGGCTTCAAAGTGAAGTTGCCGGTTGTGGTGAAGTTTTGAATCAGGCTTCAAAGTGAAGTTGCCGGTTGTGGTGAAGTTTTTGATTCTCAAAAGTGAAGTTAAGTTTGCCGCTCTGCCGAAAGACTGAACTTCACTATTCATAATAACTTTACTTACGAAGTAAACTTCACTTGCCGTAAGGCAAACTCAGATAAATAATTTCGCTTTCGAAATTATTTATCAAGCGGCTTCATTGTTGTCTTTGTGCCCACAATTCATAATATTCATTTGTGTCGTTTTCAGGACACCTTATATGCAAAAATGGTGTAGTGAATAAATTGAACACGATAAAACCGTCCCGTTGTGTTCCAATTCGATTTTTTCTATAAATTTACCTTTCAATTTTTACATTTTATGACCTCCTTTCCGCAAACAAAAAAGCCGTACCATTTCTGATACGACTTTATGTGTAATGTTATTCTTTTATCCAGTGGGGAAGTAACTCATTAATCTTTTTACGTGACAGTTGTTTGTAATCGCTTTTGTCTACCAATTCATACCACAGCGAAAAAGCAATAGCTACTTGTTTTTGTTCGTGGCTTAGTTCATTAAACAAATCGGTTGACTTTAAATCTTGTACCTTATGATATATGTCCTCAATGGTCAAATATTGGATAATGTTAGATTCTTTAAAAGACCAACCGCTATCATTGCTGCTATGCCATACATCTGCTGAAAAGTTTAAAAACTTTGGTACATTCTTTGCGTCTTTCAAACAGTTTTTCATAAATCCATCAAACTGTTCTTTATCCAAATATACCCACATTGTTTTTATAAGGTGGAATTTGTTACTATCCAAAAGCGTAACATCTTCAACAAGTAGTTTTAGTTTTTCTAAACATTTTTCCTCTATTGGTTTTAATGATTCCTCTGGGATTAAGCGATAAACGTAATCCGTACTATTTCCTATTCTTCCATAAGCTTGTTCTGTGCTTACAATATATTGCAACAAAACAGAGAATTCTTCTTTTGTTGAATTAGAAATATATTTCAATAACAATTTTGAACGATTGTCTTCATTTATTCTTTCTAATATAGACCATATGCATTGATGACAGTCATAGGACACGCTTGGTTCAAAAACACCTTTATTTTCTTCAAGAAAAGGTTCTACCTGAAGTTTAATAATTTCGTCAAAAAACATTTCAAGGCGTTCCTCTGGTATTTTTTCTATACAACAATTTAACTCTTGCATATATGCTCGTAAAGAGTCAGTGTCTCTAAGAATCTTGAGATATAGATGTAAACTTTGCTGTTCATAATCATATATTGTTTTCATTACATCATTTCTTGAAACTTTCACATCTTCAAGTGACAAATGAAAATATAAACTACTATGTTCAGGCGATGATAATCTTTGTAAACGTCTTACTTCTTTTTCTTCCATTGTGCGCTCATATCCACCTGTTTTCCAAGAAAACTTAGGAAATAAGTCTTGTACTATCGTTAACATTAATTCGGGATTTTTAGCGTATACATCTTCAAATATGGTTAGATAGTTTTTCTTATTTTCGTTTTGTTGTACCCTCGAAATACCCTCATAATAAGTTCCTGCTAATGTACTGATGTTATTCATAATCCAACAGTATATTTCCGGAGCGGCAATTTGTAAAGTAGTTATGCATAATAAATCGACCCAATTGGTTTCGGAATGCATCAATTTATATTTCAATTTATATGTATTTACGACCCTATTAACATCTCTAATGCTATGTACAAATTTCGAAATACAATCTCTAAATATTTTATTCCAATGGTCTTTATCCAATAAATCCTCAGTTGTATCAATTATAATTCTATTCAATTCACTACAGAGAACATTATGAACTTGTTCTTTTTTTGCTTCAGGAACATTAAATGGAACTTGTATAATCTTTTCAAGATATTCTTCTCCGTCGCAATTTTGTTCCTCACTCAAAGCTCTGACAACAACAGTTCTGTCAAAAGAAAGTAAGTATATCATATTGGGAAAGCCTGCAACAGAGTTTACTAACTGAAAAATTAATCGTATTTGTTCGTTATTTAACCTGTCTATGTCATCTATAATAACAATTATTTTTTGTTTTAGTTCCCTTAACACATTTATAACAAAATTCTTTTGGTTTTCGATACTATCCATATCATCCGAGATATCTGTCATTTGTTTTCCTAATCCTTCAACCAACGGCTTTAAAAGAGCAATAAACTCACCAACCTTAGGTATATACTTAGCATAATCAAAAATAGAGGAATACTTTTGAAGTGCATCACCTGCTTGTTTTAACTTTTCGTTATTGCTTTCTTTTTTTAGTATGGTAAAGATTTCTTTAAAAAACTGAGTTATTAATTGGTTTTTATCAGAGTAATTCCATGGGTTAAAGTTTATGATAATTGGTTTCTCATCTACAGACATATCTTGAGCTTTTTTATTTATTTCCTGCACAACCATATGAAGGATCGATGTTTTTCCGCAACCCCACTCACCGCATAAGCTTATTGCAAAATTTTCAGTATCTGTATACGCTAAAATAGCTTTGGCAAGTTCTTTTGAAAAAGTGGATCGATTTAATAAATCTTCTTCGATTCTCTCTATAGGTTTATCTGTATTAAACATAAATTCACCTCGCGCTTCTATTGCATAGATTATACCATGATTGTCATTGGAACGCAACAAATCTCTTTCACACAAAAACTCCTTGCAACAATACGTTTGCAAGGAGTTTAATAGTTAAGGTTCCTATTTAGTGCATAACCTTTTGCATATTATGGCGTAAGTTTGGCGTAAATTGGCGTATTTTTTAATTCAGTCAACTCGTCAAACCCGCTATTTTACTGCACTTTTTTGATTATTTGTTATCAAGCGGCTTCATTGTTGGGAACAGGAGAACGTCGCGGATTGCGGCAGAGTCGGTTAAAAGCATACACATACGGTCAATTCCAAAGCCGATGCCGCCCGTTGGAGGCATACCGATTTCAAGGGCATTAAGGAAGTCCTCATCGGTTGTGTTTGCTTCATCGTCGCCCTGAGCAAGGAGCTCTTCCTGAGCCTTGAAGCGTTCTCTCTGGTCAATAGGGTCATTAAGCTCAGAATAAGCGTTTGCCATTTCCCAGCCATTCATAAAGAACTCAAAGCGTTCTGTATATTTCGGATTTTCCGGTTTCTTCTTGGTAAGAGGAGAAATTTCGATAGGATGGTCCATAACAAAGGTTGGCTGAATAAGATGTTCTTCTGCAAATTCTTCGAAGAAGAGGGCAAGAATGTCGCCTTTTTTATGTCTGTCTTCATATTCAACGTGTTTTTCATCGGCAATTGCCTTTGCTTCTTCTGTGGTTTTAATTTCGTCAAAGTCAACGCCGGCATATTTTTTAACGGCTTCAACCATTGTAATTCTTTCAAAGGGTTTACCAAGGTCCATTTCAATACCGTTGTAAACAATTTTTGTTGTTCCCAGAACCTCCTGAGCAACGTGGCGGTAAAGATTTTCCGTAAGGTCCATCATACCGTGATAGTCGGTATAAGCCTGATAAAGCTCCATAAGGGTAAATTCAGGGTTATGTCTTGTATCAAGGCCTTCGTTTCTGAAAACTCTGCCGATTTCGTAAACTCTTTCCAGTCCGCCTACGATAAGTCTCTTTAAGTAAAGCTCGAGAGAAATTCTCAGCTTAAAGTCTTCATCGAGAGCATTAAAGTGAGTTTCAAAAGGTCTTGCAGCAGCTCCGCCCGCATTTGTAACGAGCATAGGAGTTTCAACCTCCATAAAACCGAGAGTATCAAGATATTTTCTGATAGCAGTAATAATTTTTGAACGTTTGATAAAGGTGTCTTTAACGTCTTCGTTCATAATAAGGTCAACATATCTCTGTCTGTAACGAAGGTCGGTATTTGTCATACCGTGGAACTTTTCGGGGAGAATCTGAAGTGATTTTGTAAGAAGCGTAATTTTTGTAGCTCTTACGGAAATTTCTCCTGTCTGAGTTGTGAAAACCTCACCCTCAGCACCAACGATATCGCCGATATCAAACTTTTTAAAGCGGTTATATTCCTCTTCACCGAAAATGTCTTTTTTAACGAAAAGCTGAATCTGACCTTCTTTATCCTGAATATGAGCAAAGCCTACCTTACCCATGCTTCTTTTTGACATAATTCTGCCTGCAACGGTAACAGTCTGTCCGTCGAGAACAGAAATTTTTGCTTCGATAGTTTCCGTTTCCTCGCTGCCTCTTTTTGTAATTTCGCGCATTTCGGTTGAGCCAACCTCTTTAATTTGCGCAGAGTTGTGAGTACGGTCAAATTTTGTAATTACAAAGGGATCTCTGCCTTCAGCCTGAAGCTCTGCAAATTTTTCCCTTTTAATCTGCAATATTTCATTAAGCTCTTTTACGTTTTCTGCCATTTGTAAAACTCCAATCTTACATAATTATATCTATTATATTACAAAATCCGCAAAAAGTAAATACAAATTTACCCAAAAGACTTGCAATTTAAGGGTAATTTTGCTAAAATTAAATAAAAAGAAGCTCCGAAAGGGAGGAAAAATTATGAAATGTCCTTTCTGCGGTTATGAAGACAGTAAGGTTATAGATTCAAGACCTACTGACGAGGGAACCATAATCAGAAGAAGAAGAGAATGCATTGAGTGCGGAAAAAGATTTACAACCTATGAAAAGGTTGAAACAATCCCGTTAAGAGTTGTTAAGAAAGACGGCTCAAGGGAAATGTTTGATTCGGAAAAGCTTTTAAACGGAATTGCAAAAGCCTGCGAAAAACGTCTGGTAACCTCCGAGCAGATAAAGTCTATTGTTGATAAAATAGAAAACGACGCCTATTCAACCCTTGACAAGGAAATTTCAACAGTTGAGATAGGCGAAAAGGTTATGGACGCTTTAAAAGAGGTTGACGACGTTGCCTATGTTCGTTTTGCTTCTGTTTACAGACAGTTTAAGGATATCAACACCTTTGTTGAGGAGCTTAACAGCCTTATTTTAAACAGGGATAAGAACACAAAGAATTAAAAAGCAAAGTAAAAAGAGGGCGAAAGCACCTCTTTTTTTGTTACCCTTAAAAAGATAAATGCCGTAGGAAAGGGTTTTGCTGAAAACGGGAGCAACCACAAGAAGGGAAAAAATAAATTTAATCATATTTTGCCTCCAGACTGAAGGAAACTCTTCTTAAGTCAAAATCAAAGCTGTTAAAAGCCTCAACGGTTAAAAAGCCCTTTCTCATTCTGCTTTTCAGATCAAGAAGGTCAACGTTTTCTTCTGCGGTTTTTTCAAGGAGCTTTTTGCAACCGTAGGTTACCCGGTATTTTGTTTTTTCGTTCCCGGAAAGATGAAGAATAATATGTGCTTTTTTCCCGTCGAAGGAAATTTTTGAGGGAGCCGAGGATTCTATTTCAAAGGTTTTACCCGATGCTTCAAAATGGCTCAGGGGAAGGTTTCCCTTTAAAATTCGGCAGAAGAAAACCTCATGAGGAGAAAGCTCCATAACCGGCTTTTTGTCTTTAAGAACAATTCCGCCGCCGCTGCTGCCTCCCGTAGTTGAGGAAACAGGAATAAGAACGGTTTCCCTTGAAAGAAAGTCGTGAGCCGTAAGACTTTCGTAAAAGCTCTGGTTTTCGTTCGAGTAAAGCATTTCAAAATATTTTGCCGGGTTCAGCTCAAAGGGCGAGGAGAGAGATTTAAGATAGTCTTCGGGGTTTTCAGCAACAGTAAGGTATGCCGAGGGGCGGATTTCAATTCCCGATAAAATTTCCTCAAAGCCTTTCAAGCCGTCCTCTGCCAGCTCTTTTGAAAAAACGAAAAGGCAAACATGGGAAAGGTCGGCAGTTTTTGAAATTTTGCTGTTAAGCTTGTCGGCAGCAAGGAAAAAGTTGTCCTCAAAAATTTTAACGCTGTAAAGGGAAAAGGCTTCGTCCTCCTGCTCGGCGTCTGCCTCCTTATCCCCGGAAATGTTAAGGGGCAGGGCAAGCTGAAAGGTGTAAGCCCCCTTTTCCGCTCCCACTGCCATAACATAGGTCATATCGTCAACCTCCCTCGAATCGAAACAGCTGCATAAAAAAAGAGGGGAAATGACAATTAAAAGAGTTATAAGTTTTTTCAAGTTTTATGCCTCCTTATAAACAAAGGAAATATAATCATTAAAATAAGAATAAAGGGAACAAAATTGCTGAAAAGCCTGTCAAGAAGCGGAAAGGCGGCAATTGTTCCAACGGGCAGGGTGAGAAACTTTTCGTTTCCCGCTCCCGTACTGTCGCAAAAGCATTTGCAGGCAAAATAAAGAATTGCCGAAAGGTAAAGAAAAACCGAAATGCTGAAAAGCAAAAGGAAAACAAGGTCAATCCTCTGAAAAAAGCTTTTTATTTTAATAAGCCGTATAAGCATAAACATGGGCATTATGCGGGAGCTGTCAAAGCCTGCCATAACAAAGGAAAGGCAAACAATGAGAAAAAGAACAAAGGATATTGAAAACGAGGTATAAAAAATACTTTTGAAATCCTTTTTATTTTCAAGCACCGGCGGGAGAAGATAGTAAATAATACACTCTCCCGGAACCGCAAAAAGAACAGCTCCGTGCTTTAAAAGCGCCTTTGTTGAACCAAAAAAGGGCAGGAGCAGGCGGGGGTTGAAGTTTTTAAAGGCAAGGGTAACAAGCAGGGCGCATACAAAGTAAACAAGGGGCACGAAAAAACCGCATAGTCTTCCTATTGCCTTAAGCCCTCTTGAGGAAGTGTAAATCATTCCTGCAGCAAGAAGGAGAACCGTAAACCATATGGGGGTACGGTTGAAAAACATTTCCTTTATAACGCCGGCGTATTCATAAACCGTAAAGGAAAGATAAAGGGTAAGAAAAGCCCAGATAACAAAAAGAATAATCTTTCCGGGTTTTTTCCTTTCCGCCTCTCTGCCCTTTAAAAGAAAAACAATAAGATGGGGCAGGAAAACCGCGGCAACTATAAGGGCAACGTTGGTTACCGCCGCCCTTTTAAAAAGATAAGGAGTTAAAAGAAAAAGCTTGGCACAGAGAAGGTTTATCATAAGATAAATTCCTTCTCTTTTTTTCAGTTTATAGTTCATTTGTCCCATCCTCTGCTTATTTTGTCCTGAATTCTTATTTTTTCCGGCTTAACAAAGCCGTGCCTTTTTTCTCTTTTCCATACGGGGAAGGGAAGGAAGGTTCTTAAAAAGCTGTCGTCCCCGTCGCTTGCAGTGGAAAAAAGGGAAACTCCCAGAGAGCTTGTGGTGCAAAGGGAGGCGGCGTTTAAAAACAGTCCCAGGGCAACCCCGAAAAAGCCCATAACCGCTCCCAGAGCAATGTAAAAATATCTTAAATAGCGCAGGCACATATTAAGAGAATAGCTGGGAGTAGCAAAGGAGCCTATTCCCGTAACCGCAACAACGATTATTGCAATGGGGGAAACCAGATTTGCCGAAACCGCCGCATCGCCTATTATAAGAGCCCCGATAATGCCGAGGGTTGAGCCTATGGAGGAGGGAACCCTTATGCTTGCCTCTCTTATAACGTCGAAGGCAATTTCCATAATTAAAAGCTCAACAAAGGCGGGAAAGGGAACCGACTCTCTCGAGGCCTCAATGGCAAAAAGCAGATCGGTAGGAATCATTTCCCGGTGAAAGTTGATAATTGAAATATAAAGTCCGGGAAGAAGAAAGGAGCAGAATATTCCTATTATTCTTATAAGCTTCATAAGTCCCGCAAAGGGGAAACGAACGTATTTGTCCTCAACGGTTGTGAAAAACTCGAAAAGGGTAACGGGGCATATCAGGGCGAAGGGGCTCCCGTGAAGAATAAGAACAATTTTTCCTTCCACGAGGGCGTTTGCCGCCTTGTCGGGACGTTCGGTTGTGAGCATCTGGGGCATAAGGGAAAAGGTTGAATCTTCAATAAACTGTTCAAGCTCGCCCGCCTGAAAAACATAGTCGGCATTTATGCCGTTAAGCCTCCTGCGCATTTCCCTTACAAGCGCCCTGTTAACAATTCCGTCAATATAAAGAAGTCCGCAGGGGGTACGGCTTACCTTGCCTACGTTTATGCTTTCGCAGATAAGCTTTTCCTGCCTTAAATTCTTTCTTACGAGGGAAATGTTTATTTTGTAATTTTCAATAAAAGCCTCGTGAGGCCCGTAAATAACCGATTCGGTTATGGGCGCGTCAATCCCTCTTCTTGCCCAGGATTTAACGTCGCAGGTAAAAGCCCTTTCAATTCCGTCAACAAAAAGAACGCAGTCGCCCAGGTTAACCGAGTCGGCAACCTTTTCAAAATCCTCCGCCTCGCTGAGCTGATTTAAAACCAGAAGCGTGTCCTTTATTTTTTCATAGGAAATGTCCTTGTTTTTAAGGAGCATAAGCGGGGCAAGAATGTTTTCGTTAACAACCTCGGTTAAAATCATATTTTCAATAAAAACTATAAAGGCGGCTCTTCCTCCGGCGGAAAATTCTCTTATTTTAATGTCGCAGCTCAAGCCGGAAGAGAAAATCTCCTTTACGGTTTCAAGGTTTTTTTCAAGCTTTGGGAAAACCTTTGGATATTTTCTTTCTCCCGGGGTAAGGGTTTGTTTTTCATCGTCCATGGAAAAGACTTTTTTCGGCGGTGTATAGGTAAATAAATTTTTAATATTCATATTTTTATAATCTGCAAATAAAAGCATATTATTCATAATTGTGCCAAAAAGAGAATACATATTTAAAAAGAAATATGTTCGGGAGGTAATGTCCCCTGAAAGGAAAGGAAAAGGTAAAAATATGGAAATTGAATTGAAAAAAGAAGATATAGTTTTAAACAAAAAAGTTGCTGTAAGAAAAATCAGGGTACCCGTTGAGGCAGACATTATTGTGCCCGATTCAAAACCGGATATAGAACGTGTGCTCCAGGTTGATGCGGGATGTATAACGGGAAAGGTTGAAATTCAGGAGGAAAGGGTTTTAATTCCTCTTGACGTTAATTTTCAGATAATGTATATGCCCGAAAGCGGCGAGGTAAGGGGAATAAGCAACAAGGTTCAGCTTACCGACGTGGCGGAGGTTAAAAACATAAGCAAAAATATGAAGGCGTCTTATGTGTCAGAGGTTGAAAACGTTTCCTATACCCTTCTTAACGGAAGAAAAATTTCCGTAAGGGCAGAGGTTGCGGTAAGCCTTTGCGTTCTTGGGGAAAAGGAATATAAAATGCTCTGCTCGGCTGAAGCTGAGGGAATTGAAATAAAAACAAAGCCAGTTTCCTTTATAAAGTCAGATTTGTGCTTTACAAAGGAGTTTTCCCTGAAAGAGAAAATCGTAATTCCAATAACAACCCCCTCTGCCTCCGAGGTGCTGAGAGTTTTTGCAAAGGTTGGGGAAATTGACCATAAAATTATAAATAATAAAGCCATTGTTAAGGGCGAATGTGTTATATGCGCTGTTTATACCGATAAGGTTTCCCTGGAGGTAAAAACAAAAAGCATAAGCGTTCCTTTTACCGAAATTGCCGACACGGAGGGAATTAACGGCGATATGTATACCAGGGTAGACGTAAAGGCGGCAAACACCTCCTTTGAATGTGAAACCGACGGGGACGGGGAAATAAGAATAATTAACGCTGCTGCCGACTGCTACATAAGAGTTTGCGCTGTGGATACAGAAGAGGCTCAGGCAGTTTGCGACTGTTACAGCGTTAAAAATAATATAAAGCTTGAAAAAAGCGAACTTGATCTCGATGTTCTCATCTGCGATTTTTCCGAACAGCTCAGTATAAAGGAAAAGCTTTTCACTCCTGATGACTCCCCCGAAATAAAACAGATTTACGACGTTATGTGCGATGCTTATGTTAACGGGGTTGAAATTTCGGGGAGTGGCGGAGAAATAAAGGGAAGGGTTGACGCCTACCTGCTTTATGTGACCGACGATAAGGAAACCCCCGTGGGCATGATTAAAAAGGAAATAGAATTTTCAAAATTCATTCCCTTTGAAGGTGATGGCGACTGCGTAGCCGAGCTGGACGCCTCTGCAACAAACGCTTCCTTTACTCTTAATGCGGGCAACTGTGCCGAGGTAAGATGTACTGTAAATTTAAAGGGCGTTGTAACAAAGCCCCTTGTATATAATGTAATTTCCGATATAAACGAAGACGAATCGGAACATAAAATGCCGGAAGCTGCCTCTCTTACCGTTTATTTTGTTCAGGAAAACGACACTCTCTGGTCAATTGCCAAGCATTATATGACAACGGTTGATTTAATAAAATCCGCCAACGACCTTGAAGGCGAAGCTCTTGCTGTTGGCAGACAACTGTTGATACCTAAATACAGATAAAAAGGGGATGTTAAAAAAGTCCGGAACGTCAAAAGGCTGTTTTTGTTCTATGAAAGACACAGTAAATATAAAAATTTAACCAAATGTAGAAAAACCTCAATTTCTTGAGGTTTTTCCTTGTTTTTATGCCTTTTGAC
>JAZUPZ010000002.1:0-3644 GCA_045605445.1 Clostridia bacterium
CTTTAAACATTTCATTAATATTTTTTTTAAGTCTATATTCTTGTAAAGTACATCAAGAATCAAGCTTAAAAGTAACAACATTATTGTAACTGTTATGTACGCCTGATATATTCCTGCTGATAATGCTATCAAAACCAAAGAACCGATATAACGTGGCTTGTCCTTTGTAAGAAGCATCGCCGCAATACACGAAAAAAGGAATGCAAAGGCATAACCGTCTGCTACATAGTTATACATCATTACAGACGTAACCGTAGGGAACGTGGCAACTAATGCACCTATAAATGCTGCTGTTATATTTTTTCTAACACCAAACATTTTTATGATGCATACAGCACCAAGTCCGTGAAGGATTATTGCCATAATACCTGTAATAAAGGGCAGATCATAAAAGGAACTTGGAGCACACACTACCGGGAGAAACCATCTTCCCATTGAAATCATATTCTGCGCATCATATCTGAAAACAAGTCCGTCCCAATTAGGAATCCAATTTGTAATTTTATATAAATGAGCAATAAGCCCCATAATAAGTACAGAGATAAAGCACACTTTCCATTGGGGTAAAACACTCTTTTTAATTTTATTCATAATTTGTTCAGGCATATTACCACTCCAACCACTTGAATTTATGTAAAAACTTGCCATATAGCTTGTCATACATCTTAACACCGTTAATCCTTTTAATCCGTGTTGTTCTTTTTGTCACATCCGATGTCCATGAAGCACTGTAATGATGTATGGAATATGTGTTTTTGGTTATAGTCTTTTTTCCTGTATAATAATCCATCGGGCAAAGATACTCTCTTGGAAGAAAAACAATATCCATAAAAGTTTGGTTTGTATTTTTAATATCCATACCAAGCCGCATCAAGGCATCTGTATTTCGGTCAGGACAAGGCGTAAGGTCAAAGCTACCATCCTCTAACAGAAACGGTATATCATCATAGTCTTTTAAAAACTCTCCGATTATCTCGTTTCCTTTTTCTGCACCAAAACCAAGTCCTGTTGCAACAATACCTTTTTCATCAAACCCCATAAAACCTTTACCTTCAAGCAAATCATCAATAGGCTTTATAAGCTCAACATCGGTATCTAAATAAATTCCGCCGTTATCATAGATTATCTTAAGCCTTGCGAAATCGCTGACAAACGCCCATTTCTTTGCTTCATAAGCCTCACGCATATAGCGATTTTGCGACAAATCAAAATTGTCTTCGTTATGACATATTATTTCAAACCCGGGACAATATTTTTCCCAGCTCTTAATACATTTTTTTGCAAGCTTTGGCATTTCGCCTTTTCCAAACCAACAATAGTGAATCACTTTTGGAATACTCATGCTTTATTCCTCCATAATTCAATTAAGTTTTTAAATGCTCTCTTGAAAAATATAAAGTTTACTCCAATATATAAAGGTACTATCCAAAGAGAGTGGATGATTCCTTTTACAAATAGCCTAATAAATGAAAGACCGCTAAAACTGTCTACAAAAAAGATTGCCATTAAAGCAGCAAAAACCGCTCCGTTTACTATCCAAAGCTTATATGTATTAAACATTCCTCTGTCAAGGACTTTTTTGTTTGAATAATAAATCATCATTGCACTTCTGTATAAAAGCGCAACAATTGTGCCGATTATTGCACCGCAAATTCCCCATTTTAAAATTGAAACTATTGAAACTGCGATATTTATAATCATTTCCCAAATTGCATGGGAGCGTGTTTCCTCAAACTTGCCCGAATATTCAAGAACATGGTTTGACGGAAGCTTGCCGTTTGCTAAAAGGTTCATAACAACGAAAAGGATTACTAAAAGCGCATTTGTGTAGTTTGCATCGTTTATTCCTTTTGTGTATATCTGAATTATCGGCAGCAAAAATATTGCCATCAAAGTATAAATAATAAAGGTTGCCATAATATAAAATGTTTCGTAAACATTATATACCTTCATAAATTTTTCTCTGTCGGTATGGAACATCTGACCGAGGGCAAAACTAAACCCTGAAATAATGCTTGTAATAAATGTTTGTACCTGTGAAAAGAAGATGTTGTAAATTGTGTAAACACTAACCACCTTAAAATCACATAAAAATGACAATATCAAAACATCAGTGTTGTTAAAAACCATTCCTGATACCTGATGAACCAAGACAGATTTTCTTTGAGAAATTGCCTCATAATCAGGTTCAGCGTTAATACTTAACCATTTATATCTTTTTTTAGCGTGAATATATATGTAAAGAAGCTGCAAGAGCGATATTATACAGTATGAAAGCTGCATGAGCAGAAGATTGTTTGTAAGTAATATAACAACTATTTTTGCAATGTTTGAAACAAGCTGCAAAATCGTCTCAGAATTTGTTATAACATATTTTCTGCCGTCAACCTCTAAAAGTATTCTGTATTTAGCTTGCATAAAATAACTGAACAAATTTGGAAGGGCAGTAAGTATTACAATCCCGAAAATCAAACCCGGTTCTATGCTCGTTGGTACAATATATTCATAAGCAAAAGCGATTAAAAGTACAATAATTGCATATATGATGCCGACTTTAACATAGTAACTATGTGTTGCTGAGATAACAGAGCTTATCTTGTTATGATTTTTTTCGGCAACAGGTTTATAGAGCGCTTGGGTGGTTGCAAGACCTATACCCGATTCAAGCAAAACCATATATGCAAAAATCTGCTTTATTGTAGATAGAACTCCGTTAACTTCTGAGCCAAAATTCTCAAGATAAAGTCTTGGAAGAAGGAAGCTAAGGGCAATAAGGACAACTTGATATAAAATTCCTGACATCAGGTTATATTTAATTCTGTTATCTTTTGTTGCCATCCTAAGCTCACCTCCATTGTTTATACTCTGTTTTCTATATAATTTTCTGTTGCGTTTTCTCTATGTATTATCTTAGCAGGATTTCCTATTACAATACTGTGTGCCGGAACATCGAAATTTACGAAGGTCAAAGGTGCAATCATCACATCCTCGCCAATTTTTATGTTACCTACAACAACCGAGTTTGTTCCGATCCAACAATTCCCGTCAAATTTTGGTGCACCGCATCGCACACCACGGTTTTCATATCCTATGGTTACTCCTGTGCCTATATTCATGTTTTTTCCTAAGACTGCTTCCGGGTGTATAATAACTCTACCCGTATGACCTATATAAAATCCTTCGTCAATTTTTGTACGTGCCGGAATTTGTATCTGGGTTTTATAAGACATAAGTTTTAGTTTAACTGTATAGTATAATTTCAAAGGCTTGAATCTACATTTTTCTGCCTTTCTGAAAAGCGCAATATACTTAAGCTCTGTTGGTCTTAAAAGTCTTTTAATAAAACTTTCGCCCTTTTCTCCATAGTATCTATATAAATCCTTTGAAAACTTATCATTCATAATTTATCTTCCTTACGGAGCTTTTTTCTCCAAAAATATTTTTCTTGTAACAAAATTGTATATCGGTACAAAAACAAGAGCAAAAACCTTAGCCCAAAGATAGTAAGCAGTCATTATTTCTGTTCCAAGGCACATTATAAATTGATTTAATAAAAGTGCACCAATGCTAAGAGCAACAAACACTATAAATTCTTTTACCTTACTGTTTTCACTGCCCTTAAAAACAAATAGCATACTTAAAAT
>JAZUPZ010000003.1:0-33753 GCA_045605445.1 Clostridia bacterium
TGGCCTCCGACTTGTAGATATAAACTTTGTATATCATACCGAATTAGAGGAGCTTAACAAGATTTCGGAAAACTTGAAATCCAAAAAATCGATTTGTTCTAAAGCTGTGTAAGGAGGGAACATAGAATGGCACGAAAAAGCAAGGAAACTATGCTTGCGGAAAAAGCCAAGCGTGAACAAATCAACAGCTTATACAGAACGGTTGCATATATCAGATTATCGAATGAAGATTTCAGACATAAGAGTAATGTAAATACACTTTATGATCAGGAACGATTTGTCTCTAATTACATTGACAATAGAGATGATTTGGTTTTATGTGATGTATTTCGTGATAATGGAGAATCTGGGTTGAGTTTTCAAAGACCTGGATTTGAAGCTATGATTAAAGGTATAAAAGACGGTAAGTATAACTGTGTTGTTGTCAAGGACCTCTCAAGATTTGGGAGAAATCATTTAGAGGCAGCTTATTATTTATACAAGTTTTTTCCGCAGTTTAAAACAAGGTTTATTGCGATAAATGATGATTATGATTCTTTGCAAGGTAATTCGGCTCTTGAAGATATTCTGTTGCCTATTAAGAATCTGATTAATGAAAACTATGCCAGAGAAGCGTCCAGAAAAGTAGGAATAAGCAGACGGAATATTATGGACAAAGGATTGTTCATATCTGCTTTTGCACCTTTTGGATATAAAAAGAGCGTAACAAGAGTCGGCAGACTTGATGTTGATGAAGAAGTAGCACCAATAGTCAGGCGCGTTTTTGATATGTTTGTGAATCAGGATATGTCAACAGTAGAAATAAGCAGACAGCTCAATGATGAAGGTGTAATATCTCCGGCACAGTATAAAACAATAAATGGGGTGTCAAAAAATAAGAAATGGGCTAATGCTGTATGGAGCACACATACTGTTAAAATTATGCTCAGTAACCCTTTGTACATTGGCTACCTCGTTCTTGGAAAAACAAGAATTGATATGTATCGTAATGAACCTTTGAGAATAACTAAACAAGAAGAACGGAATATTGTACCGAATGCGCATGAAGCTATTGTTTCAGATAAGCTTTTCGAGATGGCACAAAAGAAACTTGAAAGGAAGAAACGTGGACCAAGAGCTGACAAAAGAGATATTCCGTATGTGTTCAATAATCTTTATTGTGGTTGTTGTAATACGAAATTAGCGAAACAATACCGATTAGACAGTGCGGACAATGTAAAGGTGATATTTTACTCTTGTCCTTCGGATTCCAGAGGAAAGCAAACACATTGCAGCTTTAAGAAAATAAACCAAGATGAACTTTGTGAAGTTGTCTATAGTTCGTTGCGGTTATATATATGTATGGCTGTAAGAAACAAAAAAGTTTTTCTCAGCAAAAAGACGAAAACTCAAAAGGAGTACGAAGAGGATATCACCAGGTATACGCATATAATTGAAAACATTGAAGTTTTGAGAACTAAGTTGTTTGATGACTTTGGAGCTGATAAGATAAACGGGCGAGAGTATAACACCCTTGCTGCAGGATATGAAGAAAAACAGAATCATTATAAACAACTTCTCGATTCACTAATGATTGAAAAAGAAAAGTATTTGGACGAGCTGTTTGAACGGAAAAGTTGGATAAACAAACTTTTGAAATTCGAAAATGACGATCATCTTACAAGGGAAATGGTTGATTGTTTAATCGAGAGAATTAATCTGTATAGTCCAACAAAGATAGAAATCTGTTATAAGTTTTCAGATGTATTTAAAGATATTATGTCAAACGGAGGTGTTTATATTGGGTAAAATTATAGCAATATATATGCGTCTGTCTGTTTCAGATGACGATGTTGTTCAGGATGAAAGCAATAGCATCAAAGCACAAAGAGATTTGATTTATCAATATATTAATGAAAAAGAAGAATTCAAGGATTATGAGGTTGAAGAGTTTTGTGATGATGGTTATTCAGGCACAAACTTTGACAGACCTGGCGTTAAAAGAATGCTAGAGCTTGCTGAAAGCGGAATAATTAATGTTATTATAGTTAAAGATTTTTCGCGTTTTGGCAGAAACAGTATTGAAGTAGGTCATTACATTGAAGAAATCTTTCCGTATACAGGATTAAGATTTATCGCAATTAATGATTGTTATGACAGCAATAATTATGTTGGTGATACTGGTGGATTTGAGATTTCAATAAAGAATCTTATTTCACAGATCTATGCACAGGACGCGTCAAAGAAAATAAAGACAAGCTTTCAATCAAAAGCCAGAAGTGGGGAATATCTTGGGTTTCAGAAGATTTATGGTTATATTATCGATGAAAACAAAAAACTCATAATTGACCACGAACCTGCGGAAATTGTCAAAAAAATATTCGAAATGCGAAGTCAAGGTACAACTTATGATGCAATTGCAAAGTATTTGAATGATGAAAAAATTCTTGTTCCGCGTTTATATTTTAAGTACAACAGATTAAGAGAAGATGAAACTGTGTACGAAATGAACTTATGGACAAGGACAATCCTTAACAAAATGATAAACAATGAGCAATACACGGGTAAACTTATATTTGGTAGATACCAAGTAGACAAGATTAGAGCGAAAACGGCTACTAAGGTTCCGAGAGACAAGTGGATTATCGTTGAAAATGCGCATGAACCAATTATAAGTGAAGAATTGTTTCATATGACAAAATCTCAGCAGAGAGACTCAAGAAAAGGTGTTCAATTAGGCAAAAATTTATTCAGCGGAAAAGTCTTTTGCGGTTGCTGCGGAAGAAGCTTTTACACATGGACAAAAACCCATGAGCTTTTATGCCAGACTCCCTCTTTGACGGGAAATAGTTATGGTTGTTACGACGGCAAGATCCCTGAAAAAGATCTAGTGGATTTAATTTCCGCAGCAATACAATTTGTTTCATCTAATTGTGTGGACAAAATGGGAATGGTAAAAGAAGAAATTGCAACAACTTCCAAAGAACTAGAGTCTGCAAAGAGAGCTGTTAAAAATGAAGAAGGCAGGCTTGAAAGATTGAAACTGAAGAGAGAAAGATTATTTAATAAATTAATGGATAATCAAATAACCGATGAAGAGTATATGAAATTGTCCGGAGAGATAGAACGAGACCAAATCGCTCTTGAGGATACTATCAGAGAACTGAAAGTAAATGTTAAATTGGTTCTTCTGAAAAAGAAAGAAAAAGAAAGCACGGTAAATACATACAAGGAACTTGGAAAGATCAAGAAGATTGACAGAGATGTTGTAGACAGGTTTATTGATGAAATTATAATCAGCAGAGAGGGGAGAGTTGAAATAAAATGGAATTTTGAAAATATTTTTGAATTCGTAAAAAGTGCATAAAGACTTGGATTTGGGGAGAATTTACTTGTGTCAAGTCCATCGAATTTAAAAGATTAGTTTGCAATTTTCAAACATTTATGATATAATAAAATGGCGAGAAAATCCAGTATTCTCGCAGGTTCCGAAGAATTTTGTTCAGAAAAAATCCAGTGAAAAAATCAGGAAAAAATAGTAGGTCCTATTATTCACTGTTCTCCTGACTTGACACGAGTAAGAATTGTGTCGAAGGATATTGAAAATTGACAAGAGGAGGAATTTTTGTGAGTGAGAGAATAACAGAACTTAGCACAGAAGAACTTTTGAAACTAGAGTCTGAGGGAAAAATATATGTTTCTTGGAGAGATGATTACATGGAATCCAAAGAGATACCCGTAAAATCTTCAGCCCTTGTTACAGAGTATTATTCAAGAATGAAAAATGTTATATACGGTGATGAATTATATGTTCTTAAAACTTACTGTGAATTTTACGAATCATTAAGAGAATTTCAAAAAGAAATACATCTGCTAAAAGATTACATAAGAAAAAAATCCAAATCATTTAATCCATTTACTCGAAAAAAGATAAGAGAATGTAGAGAGATGGTTGATAGGCTAGAAAACCAATGTGTTGAAATAAAAAATCATCTTGGCAAAATCGAAGATACAAAAGAATTGAAAGCTTTCCTGTTAAAAGAAAGTAAAACTGAATATGTAGTTATGGAGTTTTCTTCCAAAACAAGGATATTCCCAACACCGCAACCAGTAAACAAAATAAAAAGTGATATTATTGAGAAAATAAATACAACACACGAGAAACAATCAACGGATAAGTCAGATGAACTCAATAGCATAATAAATAAATATTATCTGAAATTTGTAGATATTCTTTCAAATCTAAATGTAAATACTGATGTTAAATCAGAACTAATTCCCGTAATTTTTGTGGTTTTTGATATGGCGTTGGTAGATAAAAAAGGATGCAATTTAACAGAGAAAGAAACGAGCGAGTTTGTTGAAAAATATATATCATGGGTTGAGGAATTACCAAACTCTGATGATAAATTAAAGTTTTTTGATAAAAGATTAAAATTATATAAAAGAATTATTTGTGATGAAATTCCGTTAAGATGCGAATGGTTGATGTGGCAGAAACCAAAGGAATCGGATGCAATGACAAAATGTGTTGTTGCCTTTGGAGATATTCTTTTTAATTCTGAATGTGCTGAAAATTACGAAAACGCTCCTGTTGTGATTGCGGATATATTTGATATACCTAAATTTGCTGATAATATGATGAAGGTCAGGAAGATAATGACAGATTTATTCCAAGAGATAGCAATTGTGTTTGGAATACAAAAAGAAGAAAAAGAATTTGTTAGTGCTGTTAATCTTTCTGATGCAGAATGGGAACATCTTTATAAAACAGATTTTGAAAAATTTTGGGAAATGGTGGTTGAGGAATACGATTTATCAAAATTGCCAGATAGAATTATGAGTTTAAGAGATGATACGATGATATATGGAGAAGATGCAAGAAAAATGTATTTGTCTCGTTTAAAAGGTGTAGTTGGATATAACGAACGGACGACAAAAAATCGTCCAGAAGTTATTAATATTCATTGGAATACATTAAAAGAATTAAAAAAAGAGTTGCAAGAAAAAACATCTGAGAAAGTATATATGTTAGATGTTATTAAAAATTATGAAGATAAATATATAAGATATTAATCATTAAAGTTTTTATACAGTTTTTAAATCATTGGTCTGCCGATAATAAATATTTACATATCGGGCAGGAAAATCTAATATTCCTGCGGGTTCTAACGAAAAATGTTCGGGCGAAAATAGTAGGTCCTATTATTCACTGTTCGCCTGACTTGACACGAGTAAAAAATGTGTCGAATAAGTTTGAATGATGCAAATAGTGTTGAAAAATGAAATTAAAAGGAGTTGAGTATTATGGCAGAAAAGAAAGAAAATAGATATGTGTGCGATAATGTTCAACTTATGAAGAGTGGCACTCTACTAAAAATGGCACACTTACTACAAACAATATAGCTATTGGTTCAAACAAAAAAGTGTGATGGAAATGCAAAAATTGTGGAGGAAAATTTCAACGAAAAATCATCTGCCAAATTGAGAGTCGGAGATGCCCAAATTGCAAAGCTAAAGTATAACAATTTAAAAGATTAGTTTGCCGATTTTGATATTTATATATACTACCGGATGCGAGAAAATCCAGTATTCTTGGGGTTCTAAGGAAAAGTGTTTAAGAAAAAACAGTTGAAAATCAGGGAAAAGTTAGTATAGTTTATTATGTGCTGTTCTCTTGACTTGACAAAAGTTTAAATATGACGAAAAAAGTTAAAATTCATAAAAAATACAAGGAGAGAAAAAATGAAAGAGATCAAAACAGACAAAGCACCTTCGGCGATTGGCCCATATTCACAAGCTATTATAAGTAATAATATGGTGTTTACATCAGGTCAGATTCCTGTAAACCCAACCACGGGTGAAATCCCTGACGGAATTGATGCACAGGCAAATCAAGTTTTTACAAATTTGAAAAATTTGCTTGAAGCATCAGGAACCAGTATTGATAAAGTAGTTAAAACAACAGTGTTTATTCAGAACATGAAAGATTTTGCGACGATAAACACAATTTATGATACATATTTCAAAGAACCGTATCCGGCACGTTCCTGCGTTGAAGTTTCAAAGCTTCCTAAAGATGTACTTCTGGAAGTTGAGGCTATCGCAGAAATTTAAAGCAGTAATAGTAATTTTTTTTAATTATAATTTGAGGTGCTGATAAAAGACGAACACAGTTTAGAATTATCAATACGTTTATACCATACCTTGGAAATAAAAGCGGAACCTTCTTCATAGCTGCTTTAGGTGGAGTAGATAAGGTTGCCTGTAGTATTGAAAATATTCAGAGTGTAACACACCTTGTATGGCTCACAGGCGGAAGTCTCGTTCTTGAAGAAGAATGGAAAAAAGGTGTTGGCAAATACCACAAATGAACAAAATTCGTATCAAGTAAATAATTTTAATTGAAATAAGATATCAAGACAGTTTGTTTTATTTTTTCGTAAAAATTATCAGAACGTGTAACTGTTGCAGGGGGAGCTTAATCGAGTTTTTTGTTCTCAATATTAAGAATTGTTTAATGCTTTATCTAAGGCTTGTTTTGCAAAGCGCTTGTTTCTTCGTGAGTCAGATATCATTTATATGTTGTAAGACTTCTTCGGTAATAACCATCTTTAATACAACATTTATCAACACCATAATTAAGTATGCTCATAATCATCGGAAGCATTTCTGATGCATAAGCTACGGAGGTTGTATTTGCTACTGTCCCAGGGCACTTGAAAGCGGGTTTAATTCTGTGAAGACTTTTTACAGATGCTTTGCAGAAGAGTTTAACTGTACTCCTAAGGATTACAAAAAAGAACTGAATAAAAATGTGAATTAAAAATATTAGGATATCCTGATTTTTAATAAACGAAACTCAGAGTGTGAACTTTTCACACTCTTTTTTGTTGAAAATTGTCTTTAATTTTGTTATAATGTATTATCATATATAGAGTAAAGGTTTTATAATATGCTGAAATATTTATACTTGTTATTATTTCCCTTGTCTATAATAATAGTCAGGAAATACGATCTTGAATTAAAACATAAATTTTACATTTTATTGGTTGGTTTTACTTTTTGCTTTGTTCCATTTACTAACAACAAGCCTGCGCCTGATAAAATAACAATAAATACAGGTAGTGATTCTTTTGTTGTTCTTGGTGAAAATATGATAAAGAAAACCAACATTATATTGGAACCTAAAAATGCCGATAAGGAATTATTGGACTTTGTTAGTGAAGATTATTCGGTGGCATATATCGAAAACGGTAATATCCATTCTCTTTCCGAAGGCGAGACTTTTGTTTATGTCAGGTACAAAAACATTGTAAGTAATAAGATAAAAGTGATTGTGAATTATGGCGTTTTTTCTGATGTGACCGATGATGAGGGTTATGTGTTTATCACTTCCTCGGGCAGTAAGTATCACGCATCAGAATGTAACGTTATAAATCCAAAAGTTTCGAAAATAACAATAGACGAAGCAAAAAAGCTTGGTGCAACACCTTGTAAAAGTTGTCTTGGTGAGTGAAAAAATATTAAGGAGAGCTAGAATGAATAATCTGATATTATCCTTTAATGTTGTATTACCTTTGGTTATAATGATGTGCTTAGGATATTTATTGAAAAGGCTTGTTTTTTTCGATAATCTCACATCGAAAAAAATGAACAGCGTAATATTTAAAGTGTTGTTACCTATGTCAATTTTTTACAACGTATATACATCTGATTTAAAGAATGTTGTTAACCCCTTTTTATCAGTTTTTTAATTATTATGACTTTTTGTATCTTTATTGTTTCTACAAGTGTTATATGTATTGTTGAAAAGACTGTTACAAAGAGAGGTGCTCTGATACAAGAGATATTTAGAAGTAATTTTATTATTTACGTACTTCCGGTAGCAGTCGCTTTATTTGGCGATGAAGCAGCAAGCTTAACTTCATTTGCTATTGCTGTCATTATACCAATATACAATTTTCTTCGGTTTTTGTTCTTGAAATATTCAGGGGCGGAAAACCTAACGGGAAGAAAATAATTAAAAATATAATAACAAACCCACTGATTATAGCATCGCTGTTTGCATTAAGTGTAGTAGCTTTAAATATAAAACTTCCGTCTGTTCTTGAAAAAACAGTTAAAGATATAGGTGAAACTGCAACGCCTTTAGCTTTAATTTTATTAGGCGCAACTCTCGATTTTAAAGCAGTAAAAGGAAATTTGAGAGAGTTGATTATCGGAATTACCGGGAAGCTGATTTTGTCCCCTTTAATTGCTTTATTTTTTGCAATTATACTTGGTTACAGAAGTGTTGAATTGGCAGTCGTTATTGCTGCTTTTGCTTCTCCAACAGCTGTATCTTCTATGACAATGGCACAAGAAATGGAAAGCGATTACGAATTAGCAGGACAGATTGTTATGTTTGGTACTGTATTATCGATATTTACAGTATTTGTATTTATTTTTGTACTTAAAGAAATGAATTTAATTTAAAATAATTGTATTTGCATAATGGATTGGGAGTGAATTTTAATTATATGGAAAAAATGATCTTAACGGTTCCGACTTTACTTGGTACAGAATCAATTGTAGCAAATGAAATAAGAAGTCTTGGATATGAGACGGAAAAAGTTGTTGACGGTAATGTTTCTTTTTATGGCGACTTTGAAGCTATATGCAGAGCGAACATAAATCTCAGAACTGCAGAAAGAATTCTTATTAAAATGGGGGAGTTCCGCGCCACAGATTTTGAAATGTTATTTCAGGGAATTAAAAAAATCGAATGGGAAAGGTTTATTGGTATAAAAGATCAGTTTCCTGTTGTCAGAGGACATTCAATTAAATCTGGTTTGAAAAGTATACCTAACTGTCAGAAAATAATAAAAAAAGCAGTCGTAACAAGACTGTCAGAAAAATATAAAATTAAATGGTTCGAAGAAACAGAGGAAATTTATCCTATACAATTTGCTATTATGAAGGATATTGTATCTGTATATATAGATACAAGCGGAAATAATCTGTATAAAAGAGGTTATCGTGAAAACGCCGTACTTGCACCTATGCGTGAAACCCTTGCTTCAGCAATGATAGATTTGACATTCTGGAGAGGAGACAGGCCTTTACTTGACCCATTTTGCGGAAGTGGGACAATTTCGATAGAAGCTGCAATGTATGCAGCAAATATTGCCCCGGGACTTAAAAGGACTTTTTCGTCTATGCAATGGAAAAAGCATATACCTGATAAAGTCTGGGAAAATGTAAGGGAAGATTCAATTTCAAAAATCAATAAAACCAATGATATAAAAATAATTGCTTCAGATATTTCGCAAGAGGCAGTCGATATAGCTGTAAAAAATGCAGAAAATGCCGGTGTATCTGATTTGATTAAATTTGAAGTTTGTGATGTTTCTGACATCAAAGCCTTTAAAGAAAAAGGTGTAATCGTAACCAATCCGCCTTACGGTGAGAGACTTATGTCAGATGATGAATGTAAAAGACTTTACAAAACAATGAATATAAAATTTTCAGAATTCTCTGAAGCTAAGAAGTTTATAATTACTTCCAATGATAATTTCGAAAGATACTACGGAGATAAAGCCGATAAAAAAAGAAAAGTATACAATGGAATGTTAAAATGCTATATTTATCAATATTTCAGATAAAAAAAGTTCCTGCGTTTGCAGGAACTTTTTTATTATTTAGCATAATCAATTGCTCTTGTTTCTCTGATAACACTAACTTTTATCTGTCCGGGATATTCAAGCTCATTTTCAATGCGCTTAACTACGTCGCGAGCGAGAAGTGTTACATCATCGTCGGAAAGCTGCTCCGGTTTAACCATAATACGAACTTCACGACCTGCCTGGATGGCAAATGAATGTTCAACACCTTTGAAATCGTTTGCTATTTCTTCAAGTTTTTCCAGACGTTTGATATATGTTTCAACATTTTCTCTTCTTGCTCCGGGTCTTGCTGCTGAAATTGAATCCGCTGCCTGAATTATGAATGCGAGAGGAGTATTTGCTTCAACATCACCGTGATGAGCGTGAACAGCATGAATAATGTCAGGGTTTTCTTTATTCTTTCTGAGGATATCTACTCCGATATCAATATGAGAACCTTCTACTTCGTGATCGACTGATTTGCCGATATCGTGAAGTAAACCGGCTCTTTTTGCCATTGTAGGATCTATACCGAGTTCACTTGCAAGAATTCCTGAAAGCTGAGCTACTTCAATAGAATGTTTCAGTACATTTTGACCATAACTTGTTCTGAATTTAAGTCTTCCGAGGAGTTTGATGAGTTCGGGATTGATTCCGTGCACTCCTGCATCAAAAGTTGCCTTTTCGCCTTCCTCTTTAATAGTGTTGTCAACGTCACGTTTTGCTCTTTCAACTGTTTCTTCAATTCTTGCAGGATGAATTCTTCCGTCATTGATTAAACGTTCAAGAGAAACTCTTGCAATTTCACGACGAATCGGGTCAAATCCGGAAATTACCACAGCTTCCGGAGTGTCATCAATAATAAGATCAATACCTGTTAATGTTTCAAGGGTTCTTATGTTTCTACCTTCACGTCCGATTATGCGACCCTTCATATCATCGCTTGGAAGATTTACAACTGATATAGTAGACTCTGCCACATGGTCAGCTGCACATTTCTGAATTGCAGCACTAAGTATATTACGTGCGCGCTTTTCAGATTCTTCTTTGATGTTGTTTTCAACTTCTTTAATAAGGATAGCGGCTTCGTGTTTGATTTCGCTTTCCATATTTTTAAGCAGATATTCTTTGGCTTCACTGGCACTTAAGCCTGAAAGGGTTTCTAACTTAACAATTTCTTCTTTGAGTGTATCGTTGATGCGTTCTTTAATCTCATCAACTTCTTTAAGTTTTGCGTTAAGCATTTCATCTTTTTTATCAAGATTATCTGATTTTTTGTCAAGAGATTCTTCTTTTTGCTGGTTTCTGTGCTCCTGACGTTGTATTTCACTTCTACGTTCTTTTATTTCTTTTTCAGCTTCACTTTTAAGATTGTGAATTTCTTCTTTGGCTTCGAGGAGAGCTTCTCTCTTTTTGCCTTCTGCAGTTTTGATAGCATCATTGATGATATCTTTTGCCTGCTGTTCAGCACCGCCGATTTGTTTTTCAGCTATTTTTTTTCTATATGAAATTCCAAAAAGGAATGCAATTACCGAAAAAACTAAAACAACTGCCGTACAAATTAAATATGTAATAGTAATAATTAACACCTCCGTTATTAAATTTTCTTATTTAAAGAACGATTATTATACACAAAAAGACAATCATATTTTAACTTTTTTTTTGAATATTGTCAAGTAAAGTATATCATTTTTAAAAAAAATATGATATAATGTTTAAAAAGTATGTAATTTTATGTGAGGATATATGAAGTTTAAAGTTTCTAAAGGTTACAATGGCAATATTATTCTTCAGGAAGAATGTGTCAACATAGTCATAGAAGAGCTTTCCTGTGAAGAAATCAGAGTATTTCTGCAGCTTTGTATCTGGTGTAGCAACAAAGTTGATAAGGAAATTGATGAATTAAGAGAAAACGTGGGACTTGAAAACAACGAACAACTCTATAATATTCTTGAAACTCTTGATAAGAAAAAACTTATAAAAATTTCTGCTTCCGGTATTTCGCTTCTGAGTCTTTCTGGAAACGAATCTGTTGTGAAAAGATTTAAAACTAACCTGAATAACAGTGTTGAAATGATGAATGAAAATGACATAAGTATACTAATCAGAACTGCAGAAAAATGCTTCGGGAAAATGCTTTCTGTTGCAGAAATAAATTCAATAACTAATTTGAATTCCTGGTACGGGTTAAACAACGAGGTAATACTTATCCTTATACAGTATGTTTCATCTGTTGGTAAAAAATCTATCAGCTATATCGAAAAAGTTGCTCTTGAATGGTCTGAGATGGAAATTGATACCACTAAGAAAGCGCATGAATATGTCAGAAAATCAGAAGAAAGACGTACGGCGTATGGTAAAATAAAAACACTGCTTAAGATTTATAACAGAGATTTAACTAAAAAAGAAAAAACTTTTGTTGACAAGTGGGCGGATAAGTTCAGCGATGAACAATTAAAAGAAGCATATGAAAAAACAATAGATTCTACCGGCAAGATTTCTTTTGCTTACATGGATAAAATTTTAAATTCTGATGGTACCGCACTTATCAGAAAAACTTCTGCAAAGAAAAAGACGAATAAATTTACAAATTTCGAACAAAGAAAAGATGATTACAGTTCTATTGAAGATAAAATGCTACAAAAAATGATTACCGAAGCCGGAAAGAAGGAATAATATGAAATACTCATCTTTGGTTACTGATAAAGTGACTGAATTTTACAGAAACAGACTTTTTGATAAA
Organism: Clostridia bacterium; assembly: GCA_045605445.1. Classification (GTDB taxonomy): domain Bacteria; phylum Bacillota; class Clostridia; order RGIG6154; family RGIG6154; genus CAZMHL01. The sequence goes on from JAZUPZ010000003.1 coordinate 12,370, forward strand.
AATAACGAACAATATGAAAAAACACAAAAAATATATAAAATTATACCTGAAATAAAAGATATAGATGCTAAACTTTCTTCGTTAGGAATAAGTCTTACAAAAGTTGTGATGAACGGAGGGGACTCTGCTGATGCCATAGGCAAGCTCAAAGAAGAATCGATGAAATTAAACATGAGACGTTGTGAACTGCTTGTAGAAAAAGGTTATCCGGTAGATTATCTTGACATTAAATATGAGTGTTCCGTTTGTAATGATGAAGGCGTTGTAAACGGAAGACGATGTGAATGCTTCATTAACAAATTGAAAGAAGAAGCTTTTAAAAGTGCCAATCTGCCTGTTATAATGGACAGTCAGTCTTTCGAGACGTTTAATCTTGATTATTATCCCGATGATGACGGCGATCCATCATCGAAGGAAATTATGTCATATGTTCTGAAAATCTGCCGTAATTATACAGAAAACTTCAATGAGAGCAGTAAAAATCTTTTGTTTACGGGAGGTACCGGCCTTGGGAAAACTTTTCTTTCGAGCTGTATTGCAAAAGAATTGATTGGAAAAGGTGTGAGTGTATATTATCAGCCTGCCTATAAAATTTTCCCTCTTTTTGAACAAATCAAATTCAATGAAGAGTTTGATGAAAATGCAAAAATGCAGATTGACTTTATCAGAAATTTTGATTTGCTTATAATAGATGATCTTGGTACAGAACTTGTTACAACTTACACTGCAGAAGTGTTGTTTGATTTGATAAACACAAGATTTAATGAAAATAAAAAAACGATTATAAGCACAAATCTGTCCCTTACAGAGTTAAAGGACATTTATTCGGAGAGAGTTTCCTCGAGAATAATAGGAAATTATCTTATGTTAAAGTTTGCAGGGAACGATATCAGACTTATGTGACAAAAAATACTTGCCAAATTTTAGTTTTTGGTGTATTATATTTTTATATTAAATTTTAGGAGGTAATAAAATGACAAACGGTACAATGGGAATGGTAATTTATATTGTTGCAATTATTGCAATTTTTTATTTCCTTATGGTAAGACCACAAAAGAAAAAAGAAAAAGAACAGCAGAATATGATCAATGCTTTGAAAAAGGGCGATAAGATTACTACTATTGGAGGTTTCCACGGAAAAGTAGTTTCAAGCAAGAATGGTGTTATTACAGTTCAGATGGGAGATAATAAAGTGAAAATTGAAAGCTGGGCTGTTAAGTCTGTAGACAAATACAGCGACGCTGAAACAACACTTTTGGAAGATGAGGCTGCTGAAACTGCTGAGACTGAAGAAAAAACTAACCAAGAGTAATATAGAACCCACTTTTTACGTATATATTACGTGAAGGGTGGATTTTTTATGAAAAAAATAAATTTGATAAAATCAACGGATAAAAGCGGCGTTTTTGGTTTTGGTATTATAAAATCAATAGGATTTACTTTGTTCGTTACGTTAATTTTACTTTTGTGTCAGGCAATGGTTTTTAATCATTGGAAAATTCCTGAGGAAAAACTTTTATATGCAACATATACAATATATTATTTTTCTTTTTTACTGTGCGGTTTTTTTGCTGGTGTTTTTAACAGAAAGAACGGATGGAAAAGTGGGCTTCTTTCAGGCATAATATATGCTTGTGTTTTGTTTGTATTTGGTTTTTTTGACGGTATTTCTTTTGAATTAAGTGATTTGTTACGGGTGCTGATAAGTTTGTTGTGTTCTTTATGTGGAGGAGTTTTGGGTATAAATTACACATATACAAGAAAAATTAAAAAGAGGAGACGACATAAATAGAGTAAAAAAGTAAAATGTTACTTGAATATATATAAATTTTATGTTATACTACAATAGATCAAAGCAGATTAAAATTGATTGAGAAACGGAGGATTGATTATGGATCATAACGAAACAGTACGATTGGATGTTCCGAAAGACCCAAGACACACTGCAAAAGAAATTATGGATACGGTTTATAAAGCTCTTAAAGAAAAGGGATATAGCCCTGTAAACCAGATAGTTGGATATTTTCTGTCCGGAGATCCTTCGTATATTACAAGTCATATGAACGCAAGAAGCTTAATCAGAAAGCTTGAACGTGATGAATTACTTGAAGAAATTGTTAAATATTACGTGGGAGAGTAGAAATTAAATAACACAAGAACATGGTAAAAATTTTATCGTGTTTTTGTGTTTTTATATTTTATTGTGGTAAAGTATGAAAAGTTCTGTTAAAACAGTAAGCAATGTTTTTGTTATAATTTTATTGTCCAAGCTTCTTGGTCAGGTAAGGGAAATTTTTATTGCACATTTTTATGGTACGGGAGCAGAGGCTACCGCTTTTTATGCTGCCATTCAAATCCCCCTTAGTTTTTTTGACATGGTGTTAGGTTTTGCTATTGTATCGGCTTTTGTGCCTGTTTTTAATGAGTATTTCCAAAAGTTCGGAAAAGAAAAAGCAGATATGTATGCAGGTAATTTTATTACCGTAGTTTCAGTTGCCGCTTTTTTATTGACGTTACTGGGAACAATTTTTTCACTTAATATTGCTGAATTTACCGCAAGCGGTCTCAAAGAAAATAAAGAAACTTTGCTGCTTACTTCAAAACTTTTGAAAATAATATTTCCTTCGCTTTTGTTCACTACCTTGGCTTATGCTTTTGCAGGAGTTCTCCAGTCATATGGCGAATTTAAAGTTCCGGCGGCTATGAGTCTCGTTTCCAATTGTATAACAATTCTGTATTTTATCATATTTAATAAAAATGTTACAATATACGGGGTAACAGTATCAATGCTCGTGGGATGGGTTATGCAATTTGTAATATTACTTCCAAAGTTAAAGAAATTCAAGTATAAATTCAGCTTTATAATTTCTCTTAAAAACGAGTTTATGGTAAAAGTATATAAACTTGCTGGACCGGTTATTCTCAGCTCCTGGGTTCAGCCGCTGAACGTAATGATAAATCTTTATCTTGCATCTTTTGTAGCCGCAGGTGCTGCAGTTCCTGCGATTAACTATGCAAACAGAATATACCTTATCATTGCGAGTGTTTTTGCTGTATCACTTACAAATGTAACTTTACCTGAATTGTCACGTTTGCACACAGATAACAACATTGAAAAATCTGCAGTTTATATTTCTAACTCAATTAAAGCAACGATTTTGTTTTTGTTACCTGTGATGGGCATGTTTGTTATATATTCAAAAGACATTGTTCGTATTATATATGAGAGTGGAAGTTTCGATGAAACCTCGGTAAAACTTACAACTACTGCACTTGTTTTTTACAGCACCGGAATGCTCGGGTACGCACTCAACGAAGTAATAAACAAGAGCTTTTATGCTATGCAGAAGTCTGTGATTACAATGAGGGTAGCTGTTATTTCTATTATAATCAATGCAGTTTTTTGTTTTTCTTTATATAAAAAATTTGGAATTGGCGGTTTGGCAGTATCCACCTCGATAGCTACCAATATAGGTGCTGTTATTTTGATGACATTGATAAAAAAACACAATAAGTTTTTATCAATTAAAGATATATTAAATGTGTTCATAAAAGGTTTGGTTTCTCTGACGCTGTCTCTGGCAATATCACTATCAGTATATAATTTATTAAATGTGTTTATTACCGGTAAACTTATGAATCTGTTAGTTCTTTGTGTATCGGGGGCAGTATGTGTTGCTGTTTACCTGGGTTTATTGCTTTTATTAAAGGTGGAAGAAATTTTAGAATTAAAGAAAATTTTTATAAAGGTCGGTGAAAAGGATGAGTAGTGTTATAGTAAACTGGGTGCTTTGCTTTTTAAAACAAATTAAAATCAAGATTTCTGAAAGCAGAGTCATCAGTGCAATTTTTGCATTAGACAGTTTTTTGAGAAAGTTAATAAGAAATAGTTTTTTCTTTAATCTTTTCTCTTCTGATGATAGCTACGATTTAAGTTATACAGATAAAATTGCAGACAAAATTTTATCTGTTAAAAACAAAATTAGCAAAAGATTTTTATTTATCAAAGAAGGAATAAAAAACAGTACATGTAATCTTTTTATAAACAATGTCCTTGATAATTTTTATGATATTAACACAGCTTGCTTTGGTTGCTTCTTCACTATTATAGGAGCTTTTGCAATTGTTAAACATTCTTTGTTTAATCCGAGTTTATCAGAGTTTTCTTTTTCTGTTCTTCTCTTTGCAGTTGGAATTGTATTCTTACTTGCTAAGACAAGTTTACGTAAAATGGTTAGTAGCTCAGTAGTGCTTTCTTTTTTTCATAAATCAGAATGCAGCAATTTTGAGATTATTGATTCTCTGAGATATGTTTTCAGCGTACTTGGCTTAGTGTTTGGTATTATTGCATTTTTGTTTGGCATAATACCTGCAGTCATACCGTTACTCGCTCTTTTCTTCGTATGGTGGGCCTTCAGAAACTGGTATGTTTCTGTTGTTTTTGTAATGGTTGTACTTCCTTTTTTGCCGACTATGGCAATGGTTGCATTGTCATTGTTGCTGGTTGGGATTATGATTTTAAAAAGTATTTTTGATTATGAAGGGAACTTTGAAACCAAAAATTCTGTAATGAATCTTGCTATTCCTGTGTATATTGTTTCTTTGTTATTCGGAACTGTTTTTTCTTATAAGCCTGTTGCCAGTCTTAAAATAGCGTTGGTTTATCTGGCGTTTGTTTTGTTTTATTATTCAATAGTAAAATCTGTTAAAACAAAAAAACAATTTATATATGCTGTGTATGGAGTTGTTTTTGCGTCAATACCTGTCTCAGCTTATGGTATAATACAAAAGCTTACAGGATTTGATGCACAAAACACATGGCTTGATTCAAATATGTTTGAAGATATAAGCGGCAGAGTGGTATCTTTTTTTGAGAACCCGAATGTGTTCGGAGAATACCTTATCTGGCTTGTTATTATTTCTTTGTCTGCTTTTGTAACAACTAAAAACAAAAAACTAAAAATCACTTTTGCTGTAGCTTTTGCTGCTGCTGTACTTTCGATGGTTTTCACATATTCAAGAGGCTGCTGGATTGGCGTTATATTTGCGATTGCAATTTATCTCTTTATTACAAATAAAAAAGTTTTTTGGGGTTTTGTTTTTTGCGGAATTGTTTCCTTGTTCTTTTTACCTGATTCAATTATAACCAGAATTTCCAGCGTTGGAAACATGGCAGACTCTTCTACTTCATACAGAGTTTATATATGGAAGGGAACATTCGAAATGTTAAAAACATACTGGTTAACCGGAGTTGGTCTCGGTAGCGATGCTTTTAACGAAATTTATCCACTGTATGCCTATTCGGCAATAAATGCGCCTCATCCGCATAATTTATATTTACTTATAATGTCGGAAACAGGAATTATGGGAGCAATTGGCTTTATTTTTGTAATTTTTGTTTATTATAAAAATATGATAAAGACATTTGTTTATACAAAATCAAAAGTTCTGAAGAATTTTTCCGCAGCTTTTATTGCTGCAATGACAGGATACCTTATTCAGGGATTATTCGATAATGTGTGGTATAATTACAGAATTTATATGTTGTTCTGGATTTTCGTTGCTCTTGCAACAAGTTTACATTTGAAAGGTAAGGAGTGTTTTACAGATGATGAAGATAATTAACGTTACCAGTGACCATAATATTGGGGGGGCCGGGCGTTGTATACTTACTTTTCTTGAACATTATGACAGAGAAAAATATGAGGTGTCAGTAGTACTGCCCAAGGAATCAGCACTGATCCCTTTTGTAGAAAATACAGGAACAAGGTATATTGAGGTTGAAGGACTTCAGGATAAGTCATTTTCATCAAAAGGTGTGAACGAAATAATCCGTGTTTTAAGAAAAGAAAAGCCTGATGTTGTACATGCTCATGCGAGTTTTTCGGCAAGGATTGCGGCAAAACTTTGCGGAATTCCTGTTATTTATACAAGACACAGTGTTTTTCCAAACAGTAAAATAATTTCAAAAGGTATTGGAAAATTGATTAACGGATTTGTCAATAACAATACCGCCGATAAAATTATTGCTGTGGCCGGTGCCGCTAAGGATAATCTGACTGATGCAGGTGTTTCTGAAAAGAAAATTATTGTTATAAAGAACGGTGTAAAGCCTCTTGTTAAATTGAATTCAGAAGAGGTAAATAGCGTTAAAGAACGCTTCGGTATTAAAAATGAATTTCTTTTTGCTATGATAGCAAGAGTTGAAGATATTAAAGGTCATATTTATTTTGTAGAAGCAGCCAAGAAAATTATAGAAGACGGTTACGATGCAAAGTTTTTCGTGTGCGGTACAGGAAATTATCTTGAAACAGTTAAAAATAAAGCGAATGAACTTGGCGTGTCTGACAATTTTATATTTACAGGATATATAAAAGATGTTTCTGAAATTATGAATATAATTGATGTAAATGTAAATGCTTCTTACGGAACAGAAGCCACAAGCTTGTCTCTTCTTGAAGGAATGAGCATAGGGAAGCCGATAATTGCTTCAAATTACGGTGGAAATGTTGAACTCATTGAAGAAGGTACAAACGGTGTGTTATTTGAGTCCAAAAATTCAGAACAGCTTTATGAAAAAATGAAATATCTTTTAGAAGAAAAAGATGTTTACAGAAAACTTTCTGAAGGCGCAGAGAAACTTTATCTTGAAAAATATACTGCAGACATCAATGCTGATAACATTGAAAATATATATGAACAAGTGAGGAAGAAAAAATGAAAAAGTTTAATTTCATAGATATATTGATTGTTTTAGCTGTTATTTTTATTATTGTTGTTGCTTTTTCTTATATGAGCGGTAAAAATCCGGTGTCATTAAACAGCAAAATAATAAACTACAATATGCTTGTTGAGGATATTTCCCTTGAAACTGCATCTCAGATGAAAGTGGGGGACACAGTTTTTAATTCAGTAAATGGTATGCCTATTGGTGTGATTAAAAAAATAAAAGTAAGTGAATACGAGGAAGATTTTTTTGATAAAGATACCGGAGAATATAAAAAAGTTATAAAAACGGAACATTATACAGTAGATATGATCCTTGAAAATGAAGCTGAAAAAAGAGAAGAGCTTTATTATATAGGGGAATTGAAAATCAGTGTTGGGACCGGAGCTTATCTAAGAGGTCAGAATTATGTGTGCAGAGGAAAAATTTTAGGAATTACGGAGGTGATTGGCGATGAAAAATAAGTTTAATATAATCGATGGTGTTATTATTCTTGTTGTTGTAGCTGCTATACTTTTTGTTGGAGCTAAATTTTTTAAGATAGGGGATACAGTTTCATCGGATCACTTTAAAGATGCTGTATATACAGTGAGAATAAACGGTTTACTTGAAGTTTCAATGAAAGAAATTCCGGATAAAGGCGAAGTAAAAGACGGTTCCGGAATATACATGGGGAAAATTATTTCAAGAAAAGTAGAAACGGCGACAGAAATCAATCAGCTTTCTGATGGATCTTACAAAAAAATTGAAAATAACAACAAGTATGATGTATATCTTGAAATTTCATGTAAAGGAATTCAGAAAGAAGATGGATTTTACTTTGATGGTAAAAAGAACTATGGTATCAACAGTAATATATATCTTGACGCAGAAACCGTTGCTTTTGAAGGAAAAATTCTTGATCTCGAAGTGGAAAAATGATTTTAAAGAAAAAAGTCCGTTATGTAACGGACTTTTTGTTGTCTGGCACACCCAAGAGGAGTCGAACCTCCGGCCCACAGTTTAGGAAACTGTTGCTCTATCCTGCTGAGCTATGGGTGCATAACATTAACATTTTAATATCTTAAAATTGTTTTGTCAATATATTATTATTTAAAAAATCGGATTTTCTTCAAAAACCCTTGATTTTTTTTGAATTTTGTAATATAGTATATAAGATAAAATGTTATATTATGGGAGGTCTTTTATGGTATATAACAGTACGCGTGACAATGCCGTATCATACGAGTCGAGCAGAGCAATTATAAAAGGCTTGTCCTCAGATGGTGGATTGTTCGTGCCTGAAAACATTCCGGGTGTTTCTTTGGAAGACATACAGGAATTGGCAGAATTATCCTATAACGAACGGGCAAAGCGTATTCTTGGTAAATTTCTTACAGATTTCACCGAAGAAGAAATTGAAAACTGTGTTGATTCTGCGTATACTAAAGAAAAGTTTAAAACGGAATCAATCGCTCCACTTTACAAATTGAATGAAAATTCGTATATTCTTGAACTGTGGCATGGCCCTACATGTGCATTTAAAGATATGGCTTTACAGATATTACCTCATTTGCTGGTTAAATCTTTAAAGAAAAATAAGGTTGAAAAAGAAATAGTTATTCTTGTTGCAACTTCAGGTGACACTGGTAAAGCTGCGCTTGAAGGCTTTGCTGATGTTGCAGGGACCAGAATCAATGTGTTTTATCCAAATGACGGTGTCAGCAATATACAGAAACTTCAGATGGTTACTCAAACAGGTAATAACGTTAATGTAACTGCTGTTAATGGTAATTTTGATGATGCACAAAACGGCGTAAAAGCGATATTTACAGACGAAAACTTTCAACAGTTTGTTAACAATCACGGGTTTATGCTTTCCTCTGCAAATTCAATTAACTGGGGAAGACTTGTTCCTCAAATTGTTTACTATTTCTCAGCTTACGCAGATATGCTTAAAAGCAATGAAATAACCTGCGGCGAAAAAATTAACATTGTTGTTCCAACAGGTAATTTCGGAAATATACTTGCGGCTTATTATGCTTTTATGATGGGACTTCCTGTTAATAAATTTATATGTGCTTCTAACAGCAATAATGTTTTAACAGATTTCATCAATACCGGCAAATATGACAGAAACAGAGAATTTAATCTTACAATTTCACCTTCTATGGACATACTGATTTCAAGTAATCTGGAGAGATTTCTCTATCATCTTTCCGATAGAAATGATAAGTTGATAAAACAGTATATGTGTGAGCTCAAAGAAACAGGCTCTTACGAAGTTTCGGAAGAAATTAAAAATAAAATATCATCTTTGTTCTACGGTAATTTTGCTGACGACAGCGAAACAAGAGCAACTATTAAAAAAGTAAACGATGCTTATTCTTATATGATGGATACTCACACTGCGGTTGCTCAGTGTGTTTACGAAAAATATCTGGAAGAGACTAATGATTCGACAAAAACAGTTATAGCTTCTACTGCCAGCCCCTTTAAATTCAGCAGAGCCGTTATGCAGGCTGCAAAGGCAGATATGACATACGGCAACGAAGCAGATGAATTTGATGTTTTAAATGAGCTTTCCGAAATTTCAGGAGAAGAGATTCCCGAATCACTTTCAGAACTTAAAACAAAGCCTGTTCTTTTTGACGTAGTATGTGACAAAGACGAGCTTGGTACGGTAGTTAAGGAATTTTTAAGACTGTAAAGGAGCAAATATGGCTATATATGCTATCTCCGATTTGCATCTTTCTTTTCAAACTGAAAAACCAATGAATATTTTTGGAAATCATTGGGAAGAATATGAAGAAAGAATTAAAGATAACTGGAATGCTTTGGTGAATAACGATGATATTGTTCTTATGCCAGGGGATATATCCTGGGCGACATATCTTAATGAAGCGGTTGAAGATTTCAGTTTTATAAATAAGCTTAACGGTATTAAAATTATCTCAAAAGGGAATCACGATTATTGGTGGGAGACACTTGCAAAACTTGAAAGGTTCCTTTCGGACAATTCGTTTGATACCATTAACTTTGTTCATAATACAATATATGAATATGGCGACTGTGTAATATGTGCCGCTAAGGGTTTTGACAATACATGTGAAGAAAAAATAATTAACAGAGAGACAGAGAGAATGCGTCTTTCCTTGGAATTAGCGAAGAAAAAAGACAAAAATGTGATATTGATGCTTCATTATCCGCCATTTGATAAAAACGGAAAGTTTTATGAACCAGTTAAAGAAGTTATTGAATATTACAAACCGTCACAGTGTATATACGGTCACTTACATGGCAAAAGTCGTGCCTATGCGACCGAAGGCAATATAAACGGAACAGAATACAGATTAGTGTCTTGTGATTGTATTGAATTTAAACCCATAAAAATATAAATACACTTAAAAAACATAATGGAGGAATTAAAATGAGTGCAAAAATGATAAAAAAAGAGGGATATACTGTTGAACTTGAAATGACAGTATCTGCGGATGTATTTGAAAAAGGTATGCAGAAATCATACATAAAAAATGTTAAAAATTTCAATATTCCGGGATTCAGAAAAGGTAAAGCTCCCAGAAAGTTTATTGAAAAGATTTATTCAGAAGCAATTTTTTATGATGATGCAATTAACACAATTTTCCCTGAAGAATACGAAGCCGCTCTTGCTGAGTTGAATATTGAACCTGTAAGCAGACCTGATGTTGATATCAAGGAAATCGGCGGAGGAAAAGACTTAGTTCTTACAGTAAAAGTTGACGTTCAGCCTGATGTTGAACTTAAAAAATATAAAGGACTTAGCATTGACGAAAAGAAATATGATGTTACTGCTGATGATGTTAAAGCTGAACTCGAACAGCTCAGAAACAGAAACGCAAGAATGATTACTGTTGAAGACAGACCTGTAAAAAAAGGTGATTTTGCTGTAATTGATTACGAAGGTTTTGTTGATGGTGTTGCATTTGAGGGCGGCAAAGACAGCAATCACGAACTTGAAATTGGCTCAGGTGCGTTTATTCCAGGTTTTGAAGACCAGATAATCGGTGCAAATACAGGTGATGAAATAGATGTAAAAGTTACATTCCCGACAGAGTATCACGCTGAAGATCTTAAGGGTAAGGAAGCTGTATTTAAAGTGAAAGTTAACCAGATTAAGATTAAAGAGGTTCCGGAACTTAACGATGACTTTGCAAAAGATGCAAGTGAATTTGACACATTAAAAGATCTTAAGGCTGACATTAAAGCTAAGTTTGTTGCTAACAATGAAAAAAGAGCAAAAGCTGAAATGGAAAACGAAGTAATCGAAGCACTTGTTAATGAAATGGTTGTTGATATTCCTAAAGCTATGATTGAAACAAGAGTTGAAAGTCTTATCAGAGATACAGAAATGCGTCTTTATCAGCAGGGGCTTAATGTTGAAACATATCTTAAATACGTTGGCATGACAATGGATGATTTCAAAAAACAGCTCAGACCACAGGCTGAAACTGCAGTTAAGAGCACTCTTGCACTTGAAAAAGTTGTTGAACTTGAAAAAATTGAGGTTTCTGAAGACGAATTGAATGCTAAACTTGAAGAGATGGCTAAATCTTATGGTATGGATCTTGAAAAAATTAGAGAAATAATTAAAGAGGAAGACCAGAAGAATATTAAAAAGGATTGCGCTATTGAAAAAGCAATTGCGTTTGTTCTTGAAAATGCAAAAGTAAAGAAAGCAGCTGCTAAGAAAACAACAAAAAATGCTGACCATGCAGAAGAAAAGCCTGTAGCAAAAAAAACTACAGCAGCAAAAAAGACAACTACAGCTAAGAAAACAACCAAAAAAGCTGATGGTGCAGAAGAAAAAACTGCAGCTAAAAAAACTACAACAGCAAAAAAGACAACTACAACTAAAAAAACTACAAAGAAAGATGCTGAATAAAGCTTTAAATTTTGCATAAAATTTGAATGGAGGTTATGATATGAGTTTAGTACCTATGGTAGTGGAACAGACAAGCAGAGGAGAACGTTCTTACGATATTTTTTCAAGACTTCTTAATGACAGAATTATTTTCCTTGGAGAAGAAGTTAACGACACAACTGCCAGCCTGGTTGTTGCACAGCTTTTGTTTTTAGAAGGCGTAGATCCTGAAAAAGACATAAGCCTTTACATCAACAGTCCGGGTGGTTCGATAACAGCCGGTATGGCTATATACGATACGATGCAGTATATCAAATGTGATGTTTCAACGATTTGTATTGGTATGGCTGCAAGTATGGGAGCTTTTCTTCTCTCGGCAGGAGCAAAAGGAAAAAGATTTGCGCTTCCAAACAGCGAAATAATGATTCATCAGCCTTTGGGCGGAACTCAGGGTCAGGCAACTGATATTAAAATTCATGCTGACAGAATAATCAGAATGCGTAAAAACCTTAATCAGATTCTTTCCGAAAGAACCGGTAAGCCGATTGAAATTATTGAAAAAGATACTGAAAGAGATAATTTTATGTCTGCTCAGGAAGCTATGGAATACGGACTTATCGACAAAGTTATTACAAACAGATAGTACAAAATGAATGGAGGCTAATATGCCTAAAGACGATAATAATCAGATAAGATGTTCCTTTTGCGGAAAAACCCAGGATATGGTTACAAGACTTGTTGCCGGACCCGGAGTTTATATCTGCAATGAATGTATAGATGTATGTTCTGATATTTTAATTGCAGAAGTTGAAGATAAACAGCCGGAAACAACTGAACATATAGAGAGAGAACTTCCTAAACCTTCTGAAATTTCTGAAGCCCTTTCCGAGTATGTAGTAGGACAGGACGATGCGAAAAAAGCATTGGCTGTTGCAGTGTATAATCATTATAAACGTATAAATGCTATGGATGATTCGGATGATGTAGAAATACAAAAAAGCAACATTCTTATGCTCGGACCGACCGGTTCGGGAAAAACTCTGCTGGCTTCCACATTGGCAAAAATTCTTAATGTTCCTTTTGCTATAGCTGATGCAACAAGTCTTACCGAAGCCGGCTATGTGGGCGAAGATGTTGAAAACATTCTTTTGAAACTTATTCAGGCGGCAGACTTTGATATTGAACTGGCTGAACAGGGAATTATCTATATTGATGAAATTGACAAAATTGCAAGAAAGTCTGAAAACCCTTCTATTACCCGTGATGTAAGCGGTGAGGGTGTTCAGCAGGCGTTGCTTAAAATCCTTGAGGGAACTGTTGCTTCTGTTCCGCCTCAGGGAGGCCGAAAGCATCCTCATCAGGATTTTATACAGATTGACACAACTAATATATTGTTTATTTGTGCCGGTGCATTTGACGGAATGGACAAAATAATTGAAAAGAGAATGGGAAACAAAGTCGTTGGATTCGGAGCAAACATTATGACTTCAGCAGAAACAAAGAAAAAAATCAGTTCAAAAAATGTTTTGCCTGAAGATTTGTTAAAGTTTGGTTTAATTCCTGAATTTGTTGGAAGATTGCCTGTTGTTGTTGCATTGGAGCAGTTAGGCAGGGTAGAACTCATAAGAATTCTAAAAGAACCGAAAAATGCTCTTACTAAACAGTATAAAAAATTATTCAGTTATGACGGATGCGAACTTGATTTCACAGATACTGCATTAGAAGCTATTGCTGATAAAGCTCTTGAAAGAAAAACCGGAGCACGAGGATTGCGTTCGATAATAGAGTCTTCGATGACTGAGATAATGTTCGAAATTCCTTCTAAAGAAGAAGTGAAAAAATGTATAATAACAAAAGATACAATATGTAAAGGTAAACGTCCTGATTTAGTACTTGACAAAACTAAAAAAGAAAATGCATCATAATAAGCGGCAGCCAATAGGCTGCCGTATATTTACAGGAGAAAGATATGTATAAAATTTATAAAGTTATAACCGGTATGCTTGAAGAAAATTGTTATATATTGAGTAATGAAAAAAAAGAATGTGTTATTATAGATCCTGGCGATGATTTTCATAAGATCAAAAATTTGATAGATGATCAAGATTTTGTTCCAAAAGCGATTGCAATAACACATGGACATTATGATCATACCGATGCCGTTTCGGAAGTTAAAAAAACTTATTCTGTTCCTTTATATATGAATCGCAATGATGGTTTTCTTACAAATAATAAGTTTGCAGTTGATTTCAGCAGCGAAGAAATTAAAGAACTCGAAGGTTTTGCGATTGCTGCTTATCACACTCCGGGGCATTCTCCGGGAGGAACCTGTTACCTCGTTCAAGATAATCTGTTTACAGGGGATACATTGTTTCGTGGAACAATAGGAAGGTGTGATTTCGATGGTGGTTCTTTCACTGATATGCTTAAATCGCTTGGTGATGTTTTGATGAAATTTAGCGATGAAATCAAAATTTTCCCCGGTCATGGCCCGTCTTCAACGATAGGTAATGAGAAAAGAACAAATCCATATATGATAAATTTAAAAAAATCTTAAAAAAAATCAAAAAAAGTATTGACAATTTATATTAAAGTTGTTATAATGTAACAGTCGCAAATGAGAAGATGCGGGTGTAGTTCAATGGTAGAACATCAGCCTTCCAAGCTGATTGTGAGAGTTCGATTCTCTTCACCCGCTCCACATTATGCGCCTGTAGCTCAGCTGGATAGAGCAACTGCCTTCTAAGCAGTGGGCCAGGAGTTCGAATCTCTTCAGGCGCGCCAAGTTTCTTGTTTGCGTCTTTTTTATTGCGATATACTAAATTTTAAATATGGCGGGTATAGCTCAGTTGGTTAGAGCGCCAGATTGTGGCTCTGGAGGCCAAGGGTTCGACTCTCTTTACTCGCCCCACATGAGAACGTTATATACGTTCTCTTTTTTTATTTATGCCTAAAGATAGTGATTTAATTGTCAAATGGTCTTTCGCGATATTAGTAAACACAGGCTTCTTTTCTACTTGACTTATTTTTTATTTATTATATAATAGAGTTATAGTAAGAAAAGGGGGAAAGCTATGAAAAAAATCGAAGAGTTCGGTGTGCTCGGAAATGGTACGGATGAAACGGTTCTGATACAAAAAGCTATCGATATATGTTCTGAAAACAAAGAAGAATTGATTTTTAATAAAGGTACATATATTACGACAACACTTTTTCTCAGGGATGATTCGGTTATTAACCTTGAGTGCGGAACTGTTGTAAAAGCAAATCCCGATTTTAAGACATGGGAAAAGTCTTCGCATAAGCCTTTGATTTACGCTCTTGGTGTTAAAAATGTTACAATTAAAGGCAAAGGTGAAGTTTGCTGTAACGGAACTCTGTTCAGAGACGAAGTCGGAAAACCTTTATGGGAGGCAAGACCTCACGGAACTGTTGTGTTCAGAAACAGTTCTGACATTACGCTTTCAGATGTTAAAATTACCGATTCTGTGAGCTGGACAGTTCATTTTGATAATTGTGAGCATGCTGTTGTTGACAATATTACAATAAGAAATCCTGAATATAGACTATCTAACTGCTGCGACGGAATTGACATCAACGGTTGCAGACATATCGAAATTAAGAATTGCGATATCGAAACAGGTGATGATGCTATTTGTCTTAAAAATATCGATGTCGTGAACCGTTCGCATAAGCGGGAAGCAATGTATGATATATATGCTCACGACTGTGTTCTTGCAACTACTTGTAACGGATTTAAAATAGGTACTGAAACAGTAGGAGATGCTTACGATATAAGAGTTGAAAATATAACTCTTAACAGACATTCAAATTGCGCTGATTCCGGATATCCCGAAGGGATGGGTATGCCCCTTTCAGCTATAGATCTTCAGTCTAACGACGGAGCAATTATTCACGATATTACGGTGAAAAATTTTCACGCTACTTTAGCAGGAACTCCTTTATTCGTTGTACTTCAGAAAAGAAGAACAATTACCGAAAGTTCTGAACCTGGAAAACTTTACAACATCTGTATAGAAAATTTTAAAGTGGATAACTCAATAAGACCGAGTCTTATAAACTCTTGTGAAGGTGCTTTCGTTGAAAATGTTATCTTAAAGAACACGGAGATTCACAACTTCGAAACATACAAAGGTGAGCACAAAGCGATAAGAGCGTGCGGAAGATGTTATCCTGACCCCTACAACTATGGTCATTTTCCTGCTTACGGATTGTTTGGATATAACGTTAAAAATTTGGATATCAGTGAAAATGTGATTTTCTGTGATGAAGAGAACAGTGGTAGAAAAGATGTTATTGTTGAAAATGATTAAGGAATGAGATTATGGACATAAAAGATTTTGGGGTTATTTCGGATGAAAGATTGTTACAGACCGATAAAATTCAATCGGCTATAAACAATGCGGCAGCGCAAAAAGAAACACTTATATTTCCCAAAGGCACCTATGTGACTACTACGTTATATCTTTGTGATGATTCTCATATAATAGTTGAAGAGGGAGCATTGATAATTGCAAGTCCTTCTTTTAAGGATTGGGCTGTTTCTGATAAAAAACCTCTGATACTAGCAGAAGATAAAACCAATATTTCCATAACCGGAAAAGGGTGTTTTTCTTGCAATGGAGATTATTATCACGATACAGAAGGCAACCCAACATCGCTATTCAGCCCGTCACACACAATTGAATTTTTCAGATGTAAAAACATTGTGCTTAAAGATATCACCGTAAGAGATTCTGTAACGTGGACGATCCATTTTGATGATTGTGAGAATGTTCTGGCTGACGGTGTCGTAATCAGAAATCCTGACTGGTGGGCTTCTCATTGCTCTGATGGGTTTGATATTAATGGTTGCAGGCATTTTGAAATAAAAAACTGTGATATCGAAACGGGTGATGATGCAATTTGTCTTAAAAATTTTTCGGGCAACTCTGAAAGAAATGCTATGTTTGATGTAAAAATACATAACTGTCTGTTAAGAACTACTTCTCACGGAGTTAAAATAGGTACTGAAACGAAAGGGGATGTATATGATGTTCTTATTGAAAACATCGAATTGAAAAAACATAGAACAGCCAATGAATTCAGATACCCTGATATGGGAGGATATCCGCTTGTCGCACTTAGTGTTCAGTCAAACGACGGAGCAAGCGTTCACGATATCACCTGTAGAAATTTTAAGGTTGAAGTTGTTGATACCCCAATATTTATAATTTTACAAAACAGAACTACCCTTTGTCCTAAAGCTGAAACAGGAAAAGTGTATAATGTTTATATTGATAATATGAAAGTGGATAAATGTTTAAGGGCAAGCCAAATAAATGTTTGCGAAAAAGGAATTGTTGAAAATATTAAAATCTCAAATTTCGAGGCACACAATTATGAAACTTATGCAGGAGAATACAAAGCATTTGTTCCGGAAGGTCGCTGGTATCCGGATGCTTATAACTACGGACATATGCCTGCTTATGGGTTGTTTGCCAGAAGAGTTGAAAAATTAGATATAAGTGAAAACGTTAAATTTTATGACGAATCTTTTTCGGGAAGATTAGCCGTAATTATTGAATAAAATACAATGGAGGATATTATGACTTATTTAGAAAATTATGAAAAATGGATTAACAGTGATAGTGTTGATAAGGAAACAAAGGATGAATTGCTTAAAATCAAAGATGATCAGAAAGCTATAGAGGACAGATTTTATAAAAATCTTGAGTTTGGAACAGGAGGACTCAGAGGTGTTATCGGTGCAGGTTGCAACAGAATGAATGTATATACTGTTCGACATGCTACCCAGGGGGTTTCCGATTATGTTAAATCCTGTGGTGACTTGGCGGTAAAAAAAGGTTTTGTTATAGCTTACGATACAAGGCATAAATCTGATGTTTTCGCAAAAGAAGCTGCCAATATACTTATTAACAATGGAATTAAAGCATATTTGTTTGACAGACCTGTTCCTACTCCGGAGCTTTCCTTCAGTGTCAGAGAACTTGGCGCTTTCGGTGGTATTGTTATAACTGCAAGTCACAATCCGGCAGAATATAACGGTTACAAAGTTTACGATGAAAACGGATGTCAGATTACAGTAGAAGCGGCAGAAACAATTTATTCTGTTATGCAGAAAAATGATATACTTGATATTTCTTTTGAAAACAGAGAGAAAGATATCAATTATATTGGTGACGAGGTTGAAAATAAATATATTTCTGCAGTTTTTAATCAGGCAATTAACGTTGAAAAAATTAAAGAATGTGCATCAGATTATAAAGTTGTATATACTCCTCTTCACGGAACAGGAAGAGTTCCTGTTGAAAAAATATTGAATAAAATAGGTGTTAATGTTATTCCTGTTCGTGAACAATATATGCCTGATCCGAATTTTTCAACAGTAAAGAGCCCTAATCCGGAAGAAAAAGACGGGCTTGCTATGGCGATAGCTCTTGCTGAAAAAGAGGGAGCAGAGTTAGTTGTTGCGACTGACCCTGATTCAGACCGTTTGGGTGTAGTTATCAAAAATGATAAAAATGAATTTATTCCTCTTACAGGTAATCAGGTTGGAATTTTGCTTTTGAACTATATCATTACACATAAAAAAGATGTACTGAATCCTGCCATTGTGAAAACAATTGTTACAACCCCTATGGCAGATGCTATGGCTGAAGCTGAAAATATAAAAGTGTTTAACGTTCTTACAGGTTTCAAATTTATAGGTGAAAAGATTTTCGAATTCGAACAAAGCGGCAGTAACAGTTATCTTTTTGGCTTTGAAGAAAGTTGCGGATATCTTTCGGGTACATATGCAAGAGATAAGGATGCGGTTGTAGCTGCAATGCTTGTGTCTGAAATGTATGCGTATTACAACTGTGTACATAAGACCACTTTGTATGAAGTTCTTGAAGGATTGTATAAAGAATACGGTTATTATAAAGAAAGCCTTGCTTCTATTACAATTAAAGGCAAGGAAGGACTTGAAAAAATCACTCAGATTATGGATGTCATGAGAAAGGATTGCAAGGAAAAAATAGCAGGTCTTGCTGTTGAAAATGTTGTTGATTATCTTGAAACTGATAAAACAAAACTTCCAAAATCAAATGTACTGAGTTTTGAGCTTAAAGACGGACGCAAATTTATTATAAGACCTTCTGGAACAGAACCTAAAATCAAAATTTATTTCTTTGTAAAAGGGGAGTCTTCCGCACATTCTGCAGAAATATTAGGAAATCTCGAAAATGATGTAAAGAGTTTTATAAACGAAATTTAAAAAACAGGCTTTGCCTGTTTTTTTTGCTACTGCAATTATAGTAGCAATATTGAAAATTTTAATATAAAATTAGCAAAAACAGGCAAAAAATTTACTTAAACACTTTACAAATTGACTTAAATCATATATAATTAGAACGTTAATAAGATTACAATTTTTAAGGAGAGGAAAATATGAGTAAAAAGTTTGTTTATCTTTTTAGCGAAGGCGACGCTTCTATGCGTGAGCTTCTCGGCGGTAAGGGTGCTAACCTTGCCGAAATGACCAAAATCGGACTTCCTGTACCTCAGGGTTTTACTGTATCAACTGAAGCTTGTACACAGTATTACGAAGATGGTCGTAAAATCAATGATGCTATCCAGGCAGAAATAATGGAAAACATTGTTAAAATGGAAGCTATCTGCGAGAAAAAATTTGGAGATAAGGAAAATCCGCTTCTTGTTTCAGTTAGATCCGGTGCAAGAGCATCTATGCCTGGTATGATGGATACAATCCTCAACCTTGGTCTTAACGAAGATGTTGTTGAAACCATGGCTGCAAAAACTGGTAATGCAAGATGGGCATGGGACTGCTACAGAAGATTTATTCAGATGTATTCTGATGTAGTTATGGAAGTTGGTAAGAAATACTTTGAAGAACTTATCGACAAAATGAAAGAAGAAAAAGGCGTAACTCAGGACGTTGAGCTTACAGCTGAAGATCTTAAAGTTCTTGCTTCACAGTTTAAAGCAGAATACAAAGCTAAAATCGGTAAGGATTTCCCTGCTGATCCTAAAGAACAGCTTATGGGTGCAGTAGAAGCTGTATTCCGCTCATGGGACAACCCAAGAGCAAATGTTTATCGTCGTGACAATGATATCCCTTATTCCTGGGGTACAGCCGTTAACGTTCAGATGATGGCATTTGGTAATATGGGTGATGACTGTGGTACAGGTGTTGCATTTACTCGTGACCCTGCAACCGGCGAACCCGGTCTTATGGGTGAATTCCTTGTTAACGCTCAGGGTGAAGACGTTGTTGCTGGCGTTCGTACACCAATGCCTATCGCACAGATGGCTGAAAAATTCCCTGAAGCTTTTGAAGAATTCAATAAAGTTTGTGCTATTCTTGAAGATCACTACAGAGATATGCAGGATATGGAATTCACAATTGAAAACAGAAAACTCTATATGCTTCAGACAAGAAACGGTAAAAGAACAGCAAAAGCTGCTCTTAAGATTGCTTGTGACCTTGTTGATGAAGGTATGATTGATAAAAAACAGGCTGTTGCTATGATTGACCCAAGAAACCTCGACACACTTCTTCATCCACAGTTTGATGCTAAAGCTTTAAAAGCTGCTACACCTGCAGGAAGGGGTCTTGGAGCTTCTCCGGGTGCTGCTTGCGGTAAAATCGTGTTCACAGCTGAAGATGCTGAAACTTGGAATGCAAGAGGCGAAAAGGTTGTTCTTGTTCGTCTGGAAACTTCACCTGAAGATATCACAGGCATGAAAGCTTCTCAAGGTATTCTTACAGTTCGTGGTGGTATGACGTCTCACGCTGCTGTTGTTGCTCGTGGTATGGGTACATGCTGTGTATCAGGTTGCGGTGACATCAACATGGACGAAGAAAACAAAAAGTTTACACTTGGTGGTAAAACCTACGTTGAAGGAGATTATATCTCAATCGACGGTTCAACAGGTAATATTTATGATGGTATTATCCCTACAGTTGATGCTGAAATCGCAGGCGAATTCGGAAGAATTATGGATTGGGCTGACGAGTTCAGAACACTTAAAGTAAGAACAAATGCTGATACACCTGCTGATGCTAAAAAAGCAAAAGAACTTGGTGCTGAAGGTATCGGTCTTTGCCGTACAGAACATATGTTCTTTGAAGCAGAAAGAATTGCTGCATTCCGCGAAATGATCTGCTCTGATACAGTTGAAGAAAGAGAAGCTGCTCTTGAAAAGATTCTTCCTTATCAGCAGGGAGACTTTGAAGCACTTTATGAAGCACTTGAAGGACATCCTGTAACAATCAGATTCCTTGATCCTCCGCTTCATGAATTCGTTCCTACAGAAGAATCTGACATTGCTGCTCTTGCTAAAGCTCAGGGCAAAACTGTTGAAGATATCAAAGCTATTATTGCTTCTCTCCATGAATTTAACCCAATGATGGGGCATCGTGGATGCCGTCTTGCAGTAACATATCCTGAAATTGCAAAAATGCAGACAAGAGCTGTTATCCGTGCAGCTATCAATGTTAAGAAGGCTCATCCTGACTGGAACATCGTTCCTGAAATTATGATTCCGTTAGTTGGAGATATTAAAGAACTTAAATATGTTAAGAAAGATGTTGTTGAAACAGCCGATGCTGAAATCGCTGCTGCAGGTGCTAACCTTGAATACGAAGTTGGTTCAATGATGGAAATCCCAAGAGCTTGTCTTACAGCTGATGAAGTTGCTACAGAAGCTGACTTCTTCTGCTTCGGTACAAACGACCTTACTCAGA
>JAZUPZ010000004.1:0-78178 GCA_045605445.1 Clostridia bacterium
GCAGCACCCATCGCTACACATTCATCAGGGTTAATTCCCTTAAATGGATCTTTACCAAAATATTTCTTAACAGCCTCTTGAACAGCTGGAATTCTTGATGAACCACCTACTAAAAGAATCTTGCTGATTTCAGAATTTGAAAGCTCAGCATCTGACATTGCTTGCTTAACCTTAACCATTGTTCTATCAACTAATTTTGCAGTTAATTCATCAAATTTTGCTCTTGTGATAGTCTTTGTCAAGTGCTTTGGTCCAGTAGCATCGGCTGTGATAAATGGAAGATTTACCTCAGAAGTCAATACTCCAGATAGCTCAATCTTAGATTTTTCAGCAGCTTCCTTTATTCTTTGAAGTGCCATATTATCATTGCTCAAATCAATTCCTGACTCTGCCTTAAATGTATCAATGATATACTTCATCAATTCATTATCAAAGTCATCTCCACCTAGCTTATTATCACCAGCAGTAGCCTTAACCTCTACTATATCATCACCAACCTCAAGAATTGATACGTCGAAGGTACCTCCACCTAAGTCATATACCAAAATAGTTTGGTTGTCTTCTTTATCAATTCCGTATGCTAATGCAGCCGCTGTAGGCTCATTAACTATTCTCATTACCTCTAGACCTGCAATTTTACCTGCATCCTTTGTAGCCTGACGCTGTGAGTCAGAGAAGTAAGCAGGAACTGTAATAACAGCTTCTGTAACCTTTTCGCCGAGATAGCTTTCGGCGTCTGCTTTAAGCTTCTGAAGAATCATAGCTGAAATTTCCTGAGGTGTGTAAGCCTTGTCATCAACGTTAACCTTAAAGTCTGTACCCATTTCTCTTTTAATTGAGATAATTGTTCTGTCAGGATTTGTAATTGCCTGTCTTTTAGCAACCTGACCTACAAGTCTTTCGCCGTCTTTGGTGAAAGCAACAACAGAAGGTGTTGTTCTTCCTCCTTCAGAGTTTGTGATAACAGATGCTTCGCCGCCTTCCATAACAGCTACACATGAATTTGTTGTACCTAAGTCGATACCGATAATTTTACCCATAATTTTTACTTCCTTTCAAATTTAGTTAAATTCAGTTTGCTACTTTAACAACCGAGTGTCTTATAACTTTGTCTTTAAGCATATAGCCCTTAATAAATTCTTCAACAATTTCGCTTTCGCCTTTTCCTTCTTCGTCAACGTGCATAACAGCGTTGTGAAGGTTAGGGTCGAAGGTTTTGCCGAGAGCTTCAATTTCTTTAACTCCGATTGATTCAAAAACCTCTCTGAGCTGTTTGTAAATCATTGAAATGCCTTTTGCAAACTCGTCATTTTCGTCTGCTGAAAGCATTGCTCTTTCAAAATTGTCCATAACAGGGAGAAGCTTTTCAACCGTGTCGGTCACCGCATTTGTATAGGTTGAGGTAACCTCTTTTAAAGTTCTCTTCTTGAAGTTGTCGAAATCTGCCATAAGTCTGATGTATTTATCTTTAAAATCGTCAGCTTTTTCTTCTGTTTCTTCAACGGGAGTTTCTTCAACGGCTTCTTCGTTAACTTCTTCTGCCTGTTCGTCTTTTTTTGTCTTTTTAGTTTTCTCCGCCATCTGTCTTATCCTCCTTTTCTGATGTAATTTCAAGCATTTTGCTGTTTACCATGCCGGTTATATGCTTCATAACCGAAACGGCTTTTTTATAATCCATACGGACAGGACCTATAATTCCTATAAAGCCTTCCATATTGTCGCCTATTTTGTATTTTGAAGTAATAATACTGCAGTCCTCAAAAGCTGTGTTTTCATTGCCTATGCTTATTGAAATGCCGTCGTTATTTAGGTTAAGCTGATTTATTGTGGTAAGCATTTCTGTTTTTGAATCCACAAGCTTTAAAAATCTTTTTGCTTTTTCAACGTCTCTGTATTCGGGGTAGTTGAAAATGTTTGATGAACCGTTAATGTAAATTTCGCTGTCCTGCGCTTCGCCGGTACATTCCTTTATAAATTCAAAAACCTTTAAAACAAGCTCGTTTGAAGCTCCGGCTTCATTAACAAGAAGAATAATTTTCTCCATTGTTATTTCAGAAAAGTCAATTCCCGAAATGTGAGTATTTATAGAGTTTTCAAGGTTTTCAAGCTCATCTGTTGTAATTTTTCCTTCAAGAAGGAGCTTCTTGTCTTTGATAATTCCTTCCTTTGTAACAATAACTGCAAGAAGAATGTTTTCTTCTATATATACAAGTCGTATGTTCTTTATTGCATCGGTCTTTATTTTCGGTGCCACCATAAAGGTTGTGTAATTTGTCATATCACTTATTAAAGCCGAAGCGGTTTTTACTATTTTTTCAAGATAATCAACCTTTTCGGTTAAAACCGATTTTAAAACGTCAATTTCCTCTAAGGTCAGACTGTATTGAGTCATAAGCTCGTCAACGTAAAGCCTGTAGCCTGAAAGGGAGGGAACTCTTCCTGAGGAGGTGTGAGGCTGGCTTAAATATCCCAGCTCTTCAAGCTCTGCCATTTCGTTTCTTATAGTTGCGGAGCTTAAACCTAAATTGTACTTCTTTTCAAGAGTTTTTGACCCGGTAGGTTCAGCGGTGTCAATATAGTTGTCAATTATCGCTTTAAGTATTTTCTTTTTTCTTTCGTCAAGCATTAAAACACCCCACTCTCTTTTTAGCACTCTTTTGGTTTGAGTGCTAACCGTAGTGATAATATACCACCAATTACAACAAATGTCAAGCATTTTTGAAAAATATTTTTGACTTTCTCTGACCAAAGGCAAAGAATGGTAAAAAACAGAATTCTTTATGTTACATCCACCGAATCAATTAGAAAGAAATTAATCATTCGGCGTTCCTTTTTAAAAAGTCTATAACTTGGCATAAAAAATATTGCAGTTTTTGCCAAAATATGGTAAAATGTACCGAGAACTAAAAAGAAAAGAGGAAATATATGAAAAAAATAGTATCATGGATTTTAATTTTCAGCACAGTATTCTCTGTGTGCAATTCTGCGTATGCAAAAAAAGCCTATACAGATAGTGTATATATCAATGTGGAGAATACTGACGGATTTTTAAGTTTTAATTTAGCAGAAAAAAACGTTCCTGAAACTTGCGTACCGGACAAAGATAAGCTGTTAGAAGAAATTCAGGGGAATTCCGATGTTGAATTTTTGGATGAATCAACAAAGCCGGAAACATATGCTTCGAATTTCGTTCTAAATAGTGCAATGCTTACAAGCTTTAACACAGTATCTATTCCAAGGTTTGAGAATGGAGCAAATGAGCCTAAATATTCGTATAATGAATTTTTTGAGGAAAAGGTTTCTCCTTATTCTGGAGAGTTAACTCTTAATTTTGAAGATTTAGTTTTAGAGGGTAGAAACGGACTTAATTTGAGAATTGGAAGAACTTATCAGTCTGTAAGTACAAACGTTGGTTCCAAAAATTTACTTGTATTGCCCGACGAAAACTACATTTTTGATTATTACCTTGTAAATGATAATGCTTCGTATCTTGATGAAAAATATGATTTGGGAGTCGGATGGGGGTTTAGCTTTCCGTCCGTGCAGATAGAAAAAGAATACGAACCGAATGATATGACGGATGAAGGAATTTATTATACATATACTGAGAAAAAACAGCTGTATTATCACTCGGGAAACGGAGACGTATATACTGTAGATTTTACCGATGATACGACAGATAGCAATTTGACCGGGTATTACAAAAAAGATATTCAATTTAATAAGGAAGATAACTCATATACATTTGGAGATGATATCTCATATTATTCAATGACTCTTGCGGACAAGACAAAACAGTATTTTGCTGAAGACGGCAGATTGCTCGGAATAGTTGACCGCTTTGGTAATGAAATAAAATTTGAGTATGACAGCTATTATCCTACAAACAAAATTCGTGATGGGAGTTTTGTTTATGATGACGGAATGTGGGAGTTTTCTTTAAATGAAGATGGAACTGCTGATGGAAGTATAATAACCAATCAAGGGAGAACAGATCAGAATTCCGCATATTTTGGCAGACGAAACACAGAAACAACTGACAGATATTTGTTCTCAAAACCAATACAGGTTGATCCCGGCACAAATTATAAAATAGGGATAAGTGTAAAAGGTGATGAAAATACACTTTTAAAGATTAACATGCAAGGCTATAATTCTGTGTATACCCCTACATATATACAGTCAAATACGGTGAGGAATTACAATAACAACAATTGGAATGATTATGTAATAGATTATTATACAAGTGAAACAGAACGATATTTGGTTGTAAATATACAACCGGATGCATATGGACAAACTTATATAGATGACGTTTTTTTGTGCGAAGAGAAGAAACGCATTTCTAAAATTACTGACAGCATAGGCAGAACGGTTAATTTTTCATATTCCGGAGAATTAAATTCAAACGGGGCAAAAGGAAGTATAACTCTTACAGTAAAAAATCCTGACGGAAGTGTCGGAAAAACTCTCACATATAACAAAGAAGCAATTGAGTTTCTTACAAAATATGCAGGATGTAAAGAACAAAGATTTCACTGGTATCTTTCCTCGAGTGAAACAGAAGGGAATGACGGTGTTCCCATATATTATACCTACGAGTGCTCAAATGACAGTGAAGACGGAGACAACAGATTTACGCTATATTCAAGTTATAATGGTTATGAAAATAATGATAGCGACAGTCTGGTATATAAATGTGTATTGAGGAAAGTTCAGTATAAAGACAGAACTAAAAATTACAATTATCATAAAGTTACAAAAAGATTTGGGCCTGATGATGGATTTTCGCAAACAATAAGAATAATGCATACATATGATTCTTATGCAACCTCTGTTGATGGTGGTTCAACCACCAAATATACTGGATATCAGAATGAAATAAGTTACCATTACACCGGATATTACGGGAATATAATTTATAATGATGAAACGGGATATCCAAATTGCAGATTTGACGAAACCACGAATCTGGGTGAAAAGTGGGTGCATAACAGGGAAATGTATAATAAAGAAACATTTACCACGTTAAGCAATCAACGGCTTATTCAAGAAAAAGTGATGTCGGATGATGTTACATATACTACCGATTATACCTATGACAGTGTTTTTAAAGATCAGCCGTCCGAAATCAAAAACACAGTAAGTGAAAATGATTTGAGTAAGGAAACTTATATTTTGTATAAATATAATGATGAAGGAAATGTTGCAAGCGAAACTCTTGAGGTTGAAGCTGATGTTAAAAATAATGATGAATTGCTTGAAAAATATACAATACATTATATATATGACAGTAATTTTCCGAACTTTGTTTCTGAAAAGAAATGGTATAATAACGTAAACAGTCCGCAGGTTAAAGAAATTTATGTATATGATGAGCTTGGAAGAATAACACAAAGCAAAAATTCTCTGAAAGAAAAAGTTGAGTATTTTTATGATTCGGTTTATCCATGGAATGTAGCAAGAATTACTCAGAATGACCCGATGGGGTTTGCCGATTTATTAGGCGGCGATAGAGTGATTGAATATACTTATGACAGTTATGGTTTATATCCCGTTTCAATATCACGGGTATACGACAAGGGAGTATCAACCGAAAGCTACAGTTACGATTATTTGACCGGCAATCTGATAAAAACAATATATCCCGATGGTTCTGTCCTGCAAAACACTTACTATTCGGACGGAAAGCTTAAACAAACGGTTTATCCTTTGACTCAATACGACGACGGAAGAACTTTCCGTATAGTTGAAGACAGGGCGTATAAAACCAATTCCTATTGTTCAAATTACGATTCTTCCGGCAATGTTTGTGAAATAGAAATTATTACGAGCAGTATGTGGTTTGAAGATACAGGGGAGAAACTTATATATTCGGTTGATTATAATTTCTACGATGCGGCAGGGAATGTCAAAATGACTGCAAAGAACGATTTTTCTGTTCAGAATTCAGACGGAAGCTATAAAACCGTGTATGAGAAATATTACTACGATGAATTTGACAGGGTTGTAAAATTCGTTGACAGGGAAAATAACGAAATATTGTATGAATATGATGGTTTTGACAGACCGCTGACCATTAGTGACAGCGAAAATAATAAATATATTTACAGCTATGATACGGTAAACGACGTAACATCTGTTTATTTTGACGGAAACAGCGAAGAAGATAACACAAATATTGTAACAGAGCAGTATGATATATACGGAAATATTGTGAAAAGAACTGTTTACCCTGATAATACAATGGAAAGCACATTAAGTGAAAGCTATGAATATGACCTTAATAATAACGTTGTAAAGTATACTGATCCTAATAATAATGTTACACAGTTTGTTTACGATTCAAAAAATCAGCTTAAGGAAACAATAATGCCCGATGGGACAAAAGCAACCGCTTTTTATTCTTCTTTCGGAGAGCCTTCTTTTGAGAAAATATACGATACCGATGGGAATGAAAGGCTAGGCAGAGTTTCTTACAGAAATGAAAAAGGCGATCTTACAATGAAGTTTTATAACTTCGATAACCGCCAGGTAAAATCAAATGGTTACGAGGTTGACAGTAAGGGTAGAATAATAAATTTTTATGAAAACGGAAAAAACAAAATAGCAGCGTATGATGAATCGGACAATCAGATTCTTGTAACAAGCGGCAACAGCCAGATTCAAAGTGTATATAATGGTTTCGGTGTTGTTTATTCAAAAGCAAACAGCAATGATACCTCTTCAATTACTTATAGTTATGATAACCTCGGAAGAGTCACTTCAAAGATTCAGGACAGGGGCTATAAATTTGACAATACCTATTCAGATAATGGAAATCTGACAAAAATGGTTTCTCCGTCAAAAAGACAGGAGCTTTACAGCTACACACCCAACGGAAATCTTAGAACGATTGAAACCGATGTGCTTACTCTGGGGTACGATTATTACGACAACGGTCTTGTGAAAAGCATTTTTTATCACGATACCTTGCAAACGGATTATAAATATGATAATATTAACCGTGTGACGGAAATGGTTACAACAAGCATAAAAACAAACACTATTATAAATCAGTTTAATTATACTTACGACAATAACGGCAATATGCTGACAGAAACAAGAAACGGAGAAACAACAGCATATGAATATGACTCTCTTGACCGCCTGATCTCTGTTATATATCCTGATGGATTAAAGGTTTTCTATGAATATGATGTCCTTAATAACCGTACCAAAGAAATTTATTCTAACGGAACTGAAAAAGAATATGTTTATAACAAAAAATATCAGTTGGAAAATGTAAAGGTAGACGGAAAAGTAACCGATACCTATACATACAATAAAACAGGAGCTTTAGTATCCCATAATGAAAAGGTTTATACATATAACGAATGGGATAAAATGACAGGTTATACAGACGGGGAAAACAGTTATTCCTATAAGTATGATATCAACGGAATAAGAACGGCAAAGAATGATGAGCAGTACATAGTAGACATAAACAATAATGTAATAGCAGAAGCGGACGAAAACGGAGCGGTGTGCGAGGAAATTGTTTACGGACATCAGCCCCTTGCAAGAAAAATAGTTGACACCTGGTATTACTATATCTACAATGCTCACGGCGATGTAGTGGGAATGACCGATGAAAACGGAAATGTGGTAAATGAATATACCTACGACCCCTGGGGAAACATTCTTTCCGAAACGGAAACGGTAGAAAACCCAATAAAATACGCGGGAGAATATTATGACGAAGAGCTTGATATGTACTACCTGCGAGCAAGATATTATGACCCGAATGTGGGAAGATTTACAAGTCTTGACATAAAAGAGGGAGAAATATCAAGCCCTCTTGATATGAACCGCTATGTTTACTGCCGTAATAACCCAATCAAGTACGTTGATCCCAGCGGGGAGAGTGTTACGCTGACGTGTATAATACTTGGAGCTGTAATTGGAGCGGTTGTAGGCGGCGCGGTAGGTGGAGTTATAAGCTTAAGTAAATATGGAGAAGTAAAGTGGCAACATGTAGTTGGAGGAATGCTTCTGGGAGGAGTATCAGGCGCAATTATTGGTTGGGGAGCTGGAGCTGTTGTTGCGAAGTTTGGTGCTGGGAAAGCTGCCTTGAGCATAATAAATGGTGGAGGAGCATCATTTGAAACATTTGACAAATTAAAACAGTTTTTAGGTTCTCCCGGTCAAGGGAATCATTGGCATCATATTGTTGAACAGTGCCAAACATATACAAGCAGAGCAGGATTTTATACTAAGTGGGTTCAGAACACCAATAATGTTGTAGCTATTCCGGCAGATGTACATCGCAAAATATCTGCATACTATAGCAGTATAGATAGAACTATATCCTCTACCCAAACAGTAAGAGAGTGGCTTTCTACAAAGGGATTTCAATATCAATATGAGTTTGGTATAAAAGTTTTAGAAAGTTTTGGAATCACAGTTGGCAAATAAGGAGATAATATGAAAAATTTTAATTGCGACGAAATAATTGATAAATATATAAAATACGCTGAAGAAGAAGGCGCTTCGAAAATTAATGGAGACTATAAACTGGGAAACCAAATGTCAAAAAAATTGGAAAGACTATTTGATAGGTTTAGGGATAATAAAGAAGATGCAGAATGTATAATAGAAGGCATACTGAACAGTGATTGTCGCCGGGCAAGGATTTTAATAGCTGTTGATGCATTACGGATTGGTATTTTAGAAGAAAAAGCGGTCTCTGAATTGAAAAAAAATATTAAAAGAGGAGATGTTTTTTCGATTGGTGCAGAAATAGCTTTGGAAAATTGGAGAAGACAAGGGGGTGGTTCTGCGGTGTAGTGACACAGTGATACGAGGATGCTTCCGCTGTCTTGATAAATTGGATAAATAAAAAACGGGCGGATGCTCACATCCGACATTGTATTAATTTGATGAAATATTCCAATTATGCTACAATCGGATCAGATAAATTATGAAAAATCAAAGGAGGAATATTATGAATAAAAAGTTTGGTGTTTCAATTAAATGGTTGGCGGTAAGCTCTTTTGAAATCCGCTGCAATGATTTAACAATAGTAACAGACCCATATATTACAGAATGTGTGGGAACAGACCTTACCTGGGAGGCTGTTGAAAACTGCGACATTATCTGTTTAGGTCACGCCCACTGGGATCACATTACGGATATTCCGAGACTGATTGAAAAATTTCAGCCGAAAATTCTCTGCGGAGATCAGACGGCAATGCCTCTTGCAAAATGGCTCAATTATTCTCCGTCACTTATTTATCCTATGTATCCCGACACAGAGCTTGACTTTGGTGATGTGAAAATACGTGCCCTTTACGGAAGACACACAGACCTGAAAAGAGGCTTTAATGACCTGTGCGATCGTTTGAATCAAAACGAATTGTGTATAAACGATCCCGGAATAGCATCCTTGCAGGCTGTGGGAAGTATGGAATACCGTAACTTTCTGTTTACATTTCCAAACGGCACAAAAATTCTGATATGGGGCAATGATGTAACACCGGAGCAGATTAACATATGCAAAGAATTAAAACCTGATATTGCAATTATTCAGCAGTCATCGACACCTGAGAGAATGTTGAAAAGAGCGGAATTTGCCGCAAAAACCGGCTGCAAGGTTTTAATTCCGCATCATCACGATTTCCGTTGCGTTGACGACCCTTCAATTATTGAAGGCTTCAAAAATGAATTTCTGCGAATTGCACCTGACAGAGTATTTATTACGCCAAAGCATGGCGAGTGGATTGAACTATAAAAAACAGGATGTTGCCTGAAGCAACATCCTGTTTAATAATTTACAAGTATGTTTCAAGAAATTTATCCATTCTTTCATTTATGTCTTTGTTACGGCCTACTGTTTCAACAGTTACACCTGCAAGCTCTTTTTTCAGACCTTCTTTTAATGAGGTAAGCTCACTTTGTTTCATATTGCAAAGCGAAAGAATTTTGCTGTTATCTACAATACGGTCAAAGCATCGGTCATATTTAAGCTGCTGAACTGCGTAGGTTGCACCTTTTGCAGTAATGTTTAAAAAAGTTTCGTCATCAACGGTGATATATTTTAAGTTGCCGAGTTCTTTGTAGATTTCCGCAATTTCCCTCCAGGTATGATGCTCTGCGGTTGAAACATTATAGGTTTCCCTGAAAGCCTTTTCGTTGAATAAAATACCCGAAAGCATTTTTGCAACATCACCTGCCCAGCTCATCGTTGCCTGTTTGTCCATTGCACTTTCGGGAAGCACAACGGTTTTACCTGTAAGCATTCTGTAAACAAGAACATTAGCTTCTAAAATAGTAAGCTGAAATCTTCTTTTTGAATAGGTTATTGCAGGGCGGACAATGGTGTAATTATTATAGGGCGAATTGTTGAGTAAATCCTCTTCCTCTGCTTTGTAAATGGAGTATTCAAGCTCAGTAACAAAATCGTCGGGTTTTTTAATATCGTGAAGTCGTTTTGCGGTTTCGGATAAAGGTGAATCGTCGGCATAAACTCTGTAGGTTGAGAAGAATATGTAGTGTTTTGTATTTTCAAGAAATAGCTTATAATATTTTTCAAAATCTTCAACCCGGTTGTAAACCATAAAGTCATAAACTGCGTCAAATTTTTTCTCCAGCTGACCTTTTAAAAAGGCAATATCTTTTGCATCTGCTTTTATGTAGGTTAAGTTTTCATTTTCAGATGTCACTTCGTCTAAAGTTACCCCTGTGACAGCGTATCCTTTTTCAAGCAGAAGAGGGATTAAATAAACTGCCATAGCTCCCGTTGCGCCTAAAACAAGTATTTTTTTATTATTCATTGTTTTCCTCCAAAAGTCTGAATTTTTCTCTCATAGTCTTTGCCTCTTCTATTGTAGGCTGAGGACCTTGCGTTTTTGAATTTTCAAGACAGAGATAAAAGCAGGAGCCGAGAAACGGACCCAGCAGTCTGTGTTTTCGGCAATGACTTCCGTTGCACAGATGCAGAAAGGGAATATCCAGGTTTTTCTTTAAAAGCAAAATTGTTTCCAAAGAAGCGTCAAGTTCTTTTTCACTGTTTGCGACGGTAACAATCTTTGCAATATCAACACCGCGTTCCTGCTGAAGAAGTGCAATTTCGAGGACTTCTTCGGGAGAAGTATATTCAAAAATATGTGTCGACATCAGAACCTCTGCGCCTATATCGTGAATTTCTGAAATAAGCTCTTTTTGTTTTTGGACAGCAAAAGCGTTTTTTGTAACCTCGTTGCCTGAGGGAGAGAACATATCGCATCTTAGGTCAATAAGGTCTGCACCGGACTCAGCCATTTCAATAAGCTGCTTTGCAAGGATATCATCCGTAAGGTCCGTCTGCGAGTTGTTTCTTATATAGTTGGCAGCATAAATCGGTCTGCCTTTGGCTGAATCAAAAATTTTTTTATAGGTTTCTTTTGTTTTATATTCGGGCGCAAGTTCCTGAAGGAGAAGACATAAAGCCTCTGCACCCTGAACAATTGATTTTTCAATCGTTTCTGTAAAAATATCCGGTGTTTTACCGCCAATCATGGAAGTCAGTATGGGTGACTGACCGCTTAAAAATTTAGCCATAGCAATACCTCCTTATGATTATATTATATATATATACGGATTGTGTCTGCAATAGAAATTCTGATAATTTTTTATAATTTCCGATACAAAATTTCAAAAACATCTTGACGTTTTTATCACTTTTGATACAATAAAGGTGGTGAGAAATATGAATTTTTTTGAAAATATAACCCTGTCGGAAATAACCCATGCATCTTCAGTAATCTTCAGGACACAGGAAAAAAATAAAATGACCGACAGACAGTGGTACGGAATGGCTTTTGCGCTTGACGGGGAACTTACATATATCCATAATGCAAAAAAAATTCCGCTTTTCGGGAATAAAGTTGTATTCATACCCAAAGGCGTAAGCTATGATGTGCATTGTAAAAAGGGCGGTTCTTTTGCGGTTGTCAATTTCCTTTCGCCGTGTGAACTTGATTATAAAGAGTTTGTTACATTTGAGGTTGAAAATATTGATAATATCAGGAGTAAGTTTAAAGCTCTGCAGAGTGCTTTTAAAACAAGATACAGCGAAAGTATGTCATTGCTTTACAAAATTTTTTCACTGATTGAGAATAACGCTTCAGGAAACATTTTTCCGCCGTATCTGGTAAAGGCGGTTGAGTATATAGAAAGCAACATTTCGTCTCCGGAGCTTAGCAATTCTGAAATAGCAGAAAATATCGGGATAAGCGAGGTTTATTTAAGAAAGCTTTTTTCAAAGAACATTTCCCTTTCCGTTAACCGTTATATTCAGAATAAAAGAATTGAAAAAGCGGAAAGACTGTTGAAGGAAACTTTATTTTCAGTAACTGAAATTTCAGAACTGTGCGGATACTCGTGTATATATTATTTCTGCCGCATCTTTAAAGAACAGACGGGATATACCCCCACAAAGTACAGAAATGAAAACGGTTATAAATTGTTTTAATAAGTATGGGCGACCCTGTGTGGTCGCCCGTAATGTTTATATTTATCCCGCGAAAACTTGTGTCCAATAATGACCGTAGGAGCCGCCTTTAACGTAGCCCACGCCGAGTCGTGTTAAATTGCCGTTAAGAATGTTGTTTCTGTGGCCCTCGGAGTTCATCCAGGAGTTCATAACGCTTTCGGGGGTTTTCTGACCTGCAGCAATGTTCTCTGCAGCGTAAGAATAGCTTATTCCGAAAGCCTTCATTCTGTCAAAGGGGGACTGCCCCTTTAAGTTTGTGTGGCTGAAAAAGTTGTTTTGTGCCATATCAAGGCTGTGAGCCTCAGCAACTGCTGCAAGGGAAGAATCCCATGTGAGTGCCGAAAGTCCCTGCTTAGTTCTTTCTGCATTTACAAGTTCAAGAACCTTAAGCTCAAATTCGTCCGCTGAAATTTCCGGTTGCTGATTGTTTTCTGTTTCAGGAGCCTCCACTTCAGGCGTGTTTGTATCAGGCTTCTGAGTATCTTCTGTTTCAGGAAGCTGAATGCCCGGTTTGCATACAAATTCAAACTTCTGACAAAACTTTGAAAAATCAAAGTGCTTGTTAAAGCTCAGGTTTTTTGCCGAAGCAGAAACCCCTGTTGTAATAATTAGCCCCGTCGAAAGAACAAGGGACAATGCTGTTTTTCTGATGTTCATTTTGTCATCTCCAATCGTTGCTTTTTTTGTGCAATGCGTTTTTTCCCGCAAATACATGTAATATTCTATCATTTATCCCGGAGGGGTTCAATGTAAAATATGTGGAATAAAAGGCAATTAAAAGATTTAATAAAAATTTCACACTTTTTTTACATATTATACTGGACTTTACATATAATTAGTGGTAATATATATACTGTTGTACAAAGGAGCTATGTAATGAATTTTATAAAAAAGACGGCAATGCTTATGGCAATTCTGCTTGTTTTCAGTTGCCCGTCAAACGCTTTTGAAATAGTCAGTCTCGAAAAGCCTGTTATGGAATATGAAGACTGTAAAATATTAAAAACCTTTTCTCTTGATGAAATGCTTATAAGTGAGGGTGAGCCTTCAGAATATGCTGAAGAAATCTGCTTAAAGGCAAAGGAGGCGGGATTTGTTGATAAAATAATTCCCGATTACGGCGTAGAAATAACCAAGGCTCAGTTCGCAGAGCTGGGAGTAAAGCTTTATGAAAAAATCAGCGGAGAGGTTTTAACCTGTTCAGAGGAAAATCCTTTTACAGATACTGAAAATCAAGCGGTTCTCAAGCTGTTCTCAAAGGGGATAGTTCAGGGTGAAACCTTTAACACCTTTAATCCAGACGAAAAAATAACAACGGTTGCAGCAGAAAAAATAATTAAGGAAATTGTCAGAGAAACAAAAAATGTTTACTATCCCGCAGGCAGAAGCAAAGAAACTCTTTCTTATGAAAATGCGGTGGTAAAGGTGTATACAGCTTATGAATACTGCGAAAATTACAAAAAGAATGTAGCAGAAAAAATTGAAGAAATGAGAGAAAAATATCCCGAGGGCGAGTTCAGAAATTCCGAAAATGAACCCTGCGACCACGCAAAAAACGGATATAAGTTCTGCACCTTCTATGAAGGAAGCTTCGGAGCGGGAATTCAGTGTCACGGGTTTGCAATACTGCTTTCCGACGAAATTTTCGGCAAAAATGCCCCGGTTACAAAATTTTCCGATTTAAGCAAAATCAGAGTAGGCGATTTTATAAGATATAACGACCGTCATTCAATGATAGTTACGGGGATTTACGAAGATTATATAACTGTTGCAGAGGCAAATTTTAATCACGACTGTAAAATAACCTGGGACAGAAAGGTTGAAAAGAAATTTCTTGAAGAATGCTCACTTTTGTGTGTTTCAAGATATTGACCTGAAGAGCTTAAAAGAGGTATAATTATTTCAGGAAGGTGAGAAATATGAAAATGTTGCTTATCGTGAATCCAAAAGCAGGAATGACGAAAGGAAAAACGGCATTTTTCGACATAGTTCAGATTTTCTGTAAAGCAGGCTATGAGGTTACCTGTGCAATTACTCAGCATAAGGGCCATGCAACAACCCTTGTTAAAGAGGCAGAAGGCAGATTTGATTTAATCGTTTGCTGCGGCGGAGACGGCACCTTAAACGAGGTTGCCACGGGTATAATGGAGCTTGAAAACAAAATTCCTATAGGATATATCCCTGCAGGAACTACCAATGACTTTGCTAACAGTATCGGATTAAGTCTTGATATAAAAACTGCGGCTGAAAATATAATAAAAGGGGAAAAATTCAATGTCGATATGGGAAGGTGGAACAAAAAAAGCTTTTCCTATATTGCCTCCTTCGGCGCTTTCACCGCTGTTTCCTATAAAGTGCCCCAGACAACGAAAAACATTTTCGGACATATGGCTTACATCTTCGAGGGAATAACCGATCTGGGCTCTCTTCATCCTTACCACGTAAAGCTTGAGTGTGAGGAAAAAACTCTTGAAGATGATTATGTTTTCGGAGCAATAAGCAATTCAACCTCAATAGGCGGAATAGTAAAGCTCGATGAGAAAGTTGTTGATATGAACGACGGATTCTTTGAAGTGGCGTTGATAAAGTTTCCGAAAAATCCCAATGAGCTTAACAAAATAATCTGGGGAATAATAAATTCAGATTTTAAGGATCCGATTTTTGAATTTTTCAAAACCCGTGAAGCTAAAATTACAATGGATGAAAAAATTGACTGGACCCTTGACGGCGAAATAGCTCACGGCAGAAAAGAGATAGTTGTAAAAAATATAAAAGATGCCATAACAGTAATTAAATAATATACGAAAAAGTCGTTCACTTTTTTTGAACGACTTTTTTTAAAGATAAAGAATAACTGTATTATGAATTCATTTCTTTTCTTTTGTTGTTTTTGAAGGTCATCGGGGAAACTCCGGTGATTTTTTTGAAAATTCTTCCGAAATGAGTAGGGCTTTTAAAGCCAACTTTATCGCTTATCTGTGTGATGTTCAAATCTGTAATGGTAAGCTGGAGCTGAGCTTCTCTTACGCGGATATTGTTAAGATAATCAATGAAGTTTATTCCCATATACTTTTTGAAAAGCCTTGAAAAATAATAGGTGCTTATGAAAAACTTTTCGGAAATGCTCTGAAGGGTTATATCTTCGTGAAGATTGTTGTTTATATAATCTGTTATCTGAGTTATAAGCTCGTGCTTTGGATTGATATATTCAATGTTTTTAACCGGCAGAGTACAGCTTTTGTTATTTAAAAGCGCAAGAAGGTGCACGAGTTCAATTTTTATGTTGTCTGTGTGATTTTCTTTTTCGTCAAGATACCGTTTGTACAATGATTCAAGAATATATTCAACCTGAATTCTTTCCTCTTCGTTGAAACTCACAACGTGAACACTTTTATTAAAGCATCCGTAGAGATTGGTGTTAAGCGTTGCTGTGATGTCACTGATTAACTCTTTCTTGAAATTTATAACATATCTTTCATATTCTTTTTGTTCATACGGCGCAGTATAGTGAACATCATACACATCTATAAACACCATATTGCCCGCTGTTACGTGGTAGCATTTATCGTTTATATAATAATATCTGTCTCCCTCTTTAAGATAAAAAATCTCATAGGAATTATGATAGTGGCTAAGTCCTATTTCCGACATTGACAGTGGAAAATTTCTGTGTTTTGCTATCATAAAATCTTTTTCCTGTATTGAAAAAAACTGATACATATATTTTCTTCACCCCATAACAAAATGATAACATAAAAATATTATCAGTACAACAGTATGTGGCAAGATAGGTTGAGTATTTTTGAAAAGTAGGCAAAAACTGAACAAGAAATAACAAATAATTGCAGTAATGTTTATTTAATGTTTTTCCTGTAAGCCATAGGCGAAACGCCGGTAAGCCTTTTGAAAATCCTTCCGAAATGAGTAGCGCTTTTAAAACCAACCTTCTCGCTTATTTCAAAAACGCTGAGATTGGTATCCTGCAGAAGAAACTGAGCTTCTCTTACCCTTACGCTGTTAAGATAATCAATAAAGGGAAGTCCTGTATATTTTTTAAAGCTTCTTGAAAAATAACAGGGGCTTATAAAGAATTTTTTTGAAATAAGCTCAAGGGTTATGTTGTTTTTAAAGTTGCTGTTTATATATCCTGTTATTTCCGAAATGGTTTTGTGAGTGGAGTTTATATATTCTGTATGCTCAGCGTCTGAAAGTTTTCCGTGTCTGTTAATAATGCTGAGCAGGTACAAAAGTCCTGATTTTACACAAAGCTCGCTTTCGGGAGTTCCTTCCTGTTGCTCTTTGAGTATTGAAGCAAATAACGCCTCGATAAGAACCTGCTCCTTTTCATCAAACTCAATAACGTGAACGGGGTTTTCAAAGCATTTGAACAAATTAATGTTAAGGTTTCCGGCAACGCCTTTAAGAAAATCCTTTTTGAAATTTATAACATATCTTTCAAAGCCCGAATCTGAGGATGAGCTCGTATAGTGAATGTCATAGGTGTTAATAAAAACAAGATTGCCCTTGCTTATTTTGTAACATTTATCTTTAATGAAATAATATCTTTCTCCCGAAACCAGGTAGTAAAGCTCGTAAGAGTTGTGATAGTGATACATCGGCATGGAAACGGGGAGCATCTGTGCGTCGTGGGTTATTAAAAAATCCATAATGTGAAGCGAAAAAAATTGTTTGACAGGCATACAAATCCCTCCTATTGTAAATTTTATCATAAAAACAGATAAAAAACAACTTTTTTTAACCTTTAATACAATAAAAATTAAAGGGAAATAATGGGGTTTACAAGTTTTTTGCAAGACGGGGACGTGTTTGTTAAAGCGGAATAGGGGGAAATTTTATTAAAATGTACATTGGGGTGCAAAATAAATTGAAATCAAAATAAACAGGGCAAAATATGTAGAGCATATACGGCAAAAAAATGTTATAATAAATGTGCTAAATATACAAAAATGGGGGAGAATCCATTTTTTAATTGATATTGTAACAATTTTGTGTTACAATACAGTTGAAGGCGGTTTTTGCGTTATCGTTTTGAGATGGAGATATGGAGAAAAATAAACGGCGGAAAAAACTGAAAACATATAAATACATAAAGGAGAGAAAAGTATGAAAAAGATTATTTCTTTGTTTCTTGTACTTACACTCGTGCTTTCTATGGTAACCGTTGCAACTGCAGCAGTTTTTGATACCGTTGAAAGAAACGAAGCTGAAAGCACAAAAATCAGCAAGAAACAGGGCGAAACCGCAGTTATTGAAAATGCAAACTTTTCAGGCGGAAGTGCGGTTGAGCTCACAGTAACAAAATATGACGAATGGCTTAAAAATGATTACATGCGTTTTGCCGTTCCTGTTAATCAGAGAGCAGTTTTCACCATTAAAGTAGGTGTTAAAAAAGGTCCTAATCAGGGTATAATGCAGCTCTGGTTCTCTGACGTTAACGAAAGAATCGGCGAAAAAATCGACCTTTACTCACCAACAGAAGAATATGTTGAAGTAAATCTCGGTGATTTCCCCTGTAACATTCAGTATACAGGAAGATGGTTCGAATTCAGAGTTGACGGCAAAAACCCTGCATCAAAGGGTGCAAACATCAACGTTGACTACATTCAGCTTGATTATGCCGATGAATACGAACCAAGATACAGCGACAGAATTCCATACCTTGAAGGAGAAGCTCCAAAAGCATACGGCGATGAACCTTATGCTTGGGGACAGCTTATGGAAGGCGGCACAGGCCGTTCAAACCACCTTGTAATTCATCCGACAGAACCGGGGCTTATGTATATGGGTACCGATATGGGCGGTGCATACAGATGGGAAGATGATACATACACCTGGACACCTCTTCTTGATACAGTTGTAGATGCTTCAAGAGGCGAATGGCTCGGTATCGACGGTATCGGTGTTGACCCTAACGATGCAAATGTTGTTTACCTTTGTGTAGGTACAGCTTCAAATAAGGGTAATGACTATATGGGTGCGGTTCTTAAATCAACCGACAGAGGTGACACCTGGACAGAAACAGGCTTTAAGGCACTTTTCAGTTCAAATGCTGACCCTGCAAGATCTACAAGTGAAAGAATCGGCGTTGAACCGGGTAACTCAAACAATGTTTGGGTAGGAACAATGGTAGACGGTCTTTACAGAAGTAGAGACGGCTTCAAAACCTGGGAAAAGGTTGAAATCCCCGTAACCCTTTCAAAGAACAAGGTGTTCCCTTCAATCGTTGCATTTGACGAAAGAACAAAGTCAGCTGCAGGCTGTTCAACAATCTATATCGCAATTGAAGGCTACGGTCTTATCGTTACAAGAGATAACGGTGAAACCTGGGAAGATGTTGAAGGCTGTCCTTCAGGCAATATCAGAAAAATGAAGCAGGCAAACGACGGAACCTTTGTTGTTGTAACGGCAAGCTCAGGTCTCTGGACATTTAAAGATGGTATCTGGAAGGATATTTCTC
Source organism: Clostridia bacterium (assembly GCA_045605445.1). Taxonomy (GTDB): domain Bacteria; phylum Bacillota; class Clostridia; order RGIG6154; family RGIG6154; genus CAZMHL01. Next base: position 18,993 of record JAZUPZ010000004.1, read on the forward strand.
CTGCAGGAAATAAAAAGTGGGCAACTGCTGAAATCTGCAAAACAGATTCAAATTATATAATCACAAGCTGGAACAAAGGACCTATCGGTTCTTTCGGTCAGTATACATATTACACAACCGACGGCGGTCAGAACTGGAGAATGTTCAGAGATGATATGATTAAAAATCATACAACTCCAAGACTTGAATGGGGTGCATTCCTTGCAAACGTTACAGACATCGTAATCGACCCATACAACAAGGGCAGAGTGTTCATGTGCGGATGGTCAAACTTCTACATGACAGATGACATCTTCGCTGAAAAACCTGTGTTTACAAACCATACAATCGGTGTTGAACACGGATGTAGCTGTCATATGATTTCTCTTCCAAAGGGCGCAAGACTTATAATGTCACCTTATGACTATGCCGGCGGAAGATATACAGACCCAACACAGTACTGCGACGAAATGCTTCCTCCAAAAGAAGCTAACCCGTCAAGAATTGCATTCTGTGAAAACGACCCGAACTTTATCGTAAGAATAGGTAAAAATGCAGGTGCATATTCAACAGATAACGGTATTAACTGGAGAGCCTTCGGCGCTCTTCCTGAAGAATTAAATGGAATTGAAATCCACGACGCAGCAGTATCTTCGGATATTTATCCGGAAACAGGTTATCCTGCAGTTTATGTTGTAGGACACAAATCTCAGCCATTCGTAACCTACGACCTTGGTGAAACCTGGATGCAGGGTACAGGTGCAGTTGCTTGGCACAACTCTTCAAAATGGGGACGTGGAAGACGTATTGCAACAGATAAGAAAGATGCAAACATCGTTTACTATCTTGCAAAAGACGGTCTTTATAAGAGTGAAGACTGGGGTGTTACTTATACGCTTATTGCAGAAGGTGCAACAAGTGAATACAACTCAGCTGTAGTAAGAACTTCATTTGCTACAAATGGAGCAAAAGCAGGTGTATGGTACTCTGAATCAGAAGGCGACAACAGACTCTGGTACTCATCAAATCAGGGCTTGCTCTTTAAAAATGTTGGTAACTTTACTTGGGTAAGAGACTTTGACTTTGGTAAACCTGAATCAGATGACAAGCCACCGGTAGTTTATGTTTGGGGTACAAGAGAAAAAGTAAGAGGTCTCCACGCAAGCTATGACAACGGTAAAACCTGGAAGGTTCTTCACAACGATGCAACTGCAAAACAGAAGCTCGTTACAACAATGGTAATCTGTGCAGACAGACAGACCTTCGGCGCTGTTTATGTTGGTTCATCAGGCCGTGGAACAAAATTCGGTGTACCGGCTAATATGGAACATCCGTTCTATACAAATAAAGACGATGAAATTAAAGTTATGATTAACAGCCAGCTTGAAATCTTCGACGTTGAACCGCAGCTTATAAACGACAGAACAATGGTTCCTATGAGAAGAATTTTCGAAGATGTTGGCGCAGACGTTTATTGGGACGAAGATACTCAGACAGTAACAGCAATCAGAAAGGTTTCATCACAGTACGGAATTGAAGAAACAACAGTTCAGCTTACCATCGGAAGCAAAACAATAAAAATCAACGACGTTGAAAAGGAAATGGATATAGCTCCTGTTGTTATCAACGACAGAACACTCGTTCCTGTAAGATTCATTACTGAAGCACTTGGTGCAAAGGTTGAATGGATTGAGGATAAACAACTCGTTAAGATAAGAATCTGATCAGGCGTTGAAAATTTCGCTATACCACAAAAGCAAGTGCTCTGCACTTGCTTTTGTTTTTGCTTAAGGCGATTTTGCCGTATCATCGTACTGTCTGTAATCGCCTTAAGCAAATCTATCTGAAATTTTCTTAGCCTGAAAACTTTGGTTGATAAGAAAGGCAATACGGGATGCTTTTGTTAAAATATATTTATATTTTTTTGATTAACCATTTATAATGTTGTTGAAAATTTTGCTATACCAAAGAAGCAAGTGCAAAGCACGTGCTTCTTTTTTTGCCTGCAATAGAGTTGAATTTTGCAGGGAATAGGAAAAAACGATTTAGAACGAACGAACTGAGCTGCCAAAGCCGAGTGCAGGCTTTGGCAGTCTGCCCGAAGGCGTACAATGGTACGTCGAGAGGCGAAGTTCGTTCGGGCAAAAGGCGCATAAAATGAAAAAATATCGTTCATAAAAACGATATTTTTCCTTTGATTAAAATATTTTCACAGTTTTGCCAAGATGCTGTAGTGAAAATCTGTTTATTTTAGCCTTTTTGCGTTTTTACATTCCCTTTTAATTTTGCTTAAGCTGGGCAAGAACTATTCCTGCGAAAATGAGTGCACATCCAAGATATCCGAAAAGGGTCATTGTTTCGCCGAGGATTATCGCTCCGCCAATGGCGCTGAATACCGACTCGGTTGAAAGAATAATTGTTGCAAAGGTGGGGTCGGCATTCTTTTGCCCTAAAATCTGACAGGTGTAGGCAACTCCTGCCGACATAATTCCTCCGTAAAGAATAGGAATGAGCGAAATTCTTATTCCTTCAAGGGAAACTCCGCCGGTAAAAGAAGTAAATAAAAGACCGATAATTCCGCACACGAGAAACTGTGTCATTGCAAATTTAACAGGACTTATCGACTCTACAAAGCGGTCAATAACAATAATGTGAAGTGACCAGAAAATGGCTCCGATTATTAAAATAATATCGCCTATGCCAATGCTGTCAAATCCTGCTCCGCCCGTTGTCAAAAGGTAAAGCCCAAAAAGAGCAAAAACTGCTCCCAGCCAGGTGAGAGGATGAGTTTTCTTTCTGAAAAACAAAAAGTAGATAATGGGAACTAAAATAGTGTAAAGTCCGGTTAAAAAGCCTGCCTTCCCTGCACTCTTTGTAAACTCAATTCCAACCTGCTGAAGGGTTGAGGCTATAAAAAGAATAATTCCGGCACATATCCCTGCAAGAATCGTCCTTTTCAGCTTTTCGCCGTTCTTTTCTTCCTTTTCAAAAATTAAAATAACGGGGATAAGGGAAATTCCGCCTAAAACAAAACGTATTCCGTTAAAGGCATAAGAGCTTAAAACGCCAACAACAACCGTCTGCGCCACAAAGGCAAATCCCCATATTATCGCCGTTAAAAATAAAAGAATAATTGATTTTGTTGAATTTTTCATATGAGTACCTCGTTTCATAAAAACAAATAAAGTATATCACATTCCTTCACTTTGAGCAACCCCGCCAAAAACTAAGTTGAATATAAAAAAAAGACACATAAGTGTCTATTTTTTGTACGGATTTTTTATGTCAGAGAGCCCCAGAATATAATCAGTTGAAGTATCGTAATAGCCTGCAAGCTTAATTAAAATATCAATAGGCAGCTGTCTTTGTCCGTTTTCATATTGTGAATAAGTGTTTTGTTTAATATGCAGATAGTCTGCAATGTCTTTTTGCTTGATATCCGAGTCTTCCCTTAAATCTTTTAATCTCATTATTATCACCAATGATATTATATGAAATCTCATAGTGAGATATTGACAAATATCTCAAAATGAGATAAAATGTAATAAAAAAACAGGAGGTTTTACAATGAAAAAAAGATTACAAGGTTTAATTTCGGGAATTATCATCGGAGTAATTCTTACAGGCGGAGCGGCATTTGCAAAGCAGGCAAGCGAATGGGCAGAGCTCTATTACAACAATATTAAAATTTATATCGACGGCGGAGAAATAACTCCGAAGGATGTAAACGGAAACTATGTTGAACCTTTTACAATGAACGGAACAACTTATCTTCCTGTAAGAGCAATATCAAACGCTTTCGGAAAAGAGGTTGAATGGGACGGAATTACTCAGAGCGTTTACATCGGCAAAAAAGACCAGACCAAACCTGATAATTATTTAAGCAAGCTTCAATATAACGACTACAAAGAAGCTGACCCGGACAGCAATTTTGCAATTATTAACGGAACGGTAACAGATTATAATAAGAATGTTTATACCAACGGACTTATTTTTTACAGAGAATGGAGTGGAGGAATTGCGGATGATACAGATGGAGCAGATCTGCTTATTTCCTATCCTCTTAACAGTCAGTACAAAAATCTTCAGGGTAAAATTGTTTTGCCTAAAGCTTATGATTTAACCACATGGAATAAAAGAGATAATTGCGATACTTCGTCAACAGATGTGTGGTTTTACGGGGATGGAAGACTTTTGTATAAGGCAACAGCGGTTACAGCTTCAATGCCGTTTAATGTTGATATAAATACAAGAGGGGTAAATCAGCTTACAATAAAAATAAAAACGGAAGGTAGGTATTCGCACATAGCTCTTACCGATCTGGCATTATATAAATAAGCATTTAATTATCTTTTAAGGAGAAACTTAATGAAAAAAATAATTTCAATTCTGCTTTGTCTTGCATTGTGCTTTGGAATGATAGCTTCCTTTGGGAGTGGCGTAAGCGCTTCGGGCACACAGAGTGTACAAGACGGATTATATACTTTTAAAAACGTATCAAGCGGATATATGCTTAATGTGTATGCAGGAAAAGATGCTAACGGAACAAAGGTAACAACCTGGGAATACGACGGAACAACCGACCAGAGAATTTATATTCAGCATCAGGGAAACGGAAAATATCTTTTAAAGTTCAACGCTTCTTCAGGTGGAAGAGTTGTCGATGTAAACAGAGGCGAAAGCTTAACTGCTTCTATTGATGACGGAGACAAAATAGATATATGGACAGCAAACGACCTTGATGCACAGTATTTTTACATCATTCCCTGCGGAAACGGAGCATATACCTTTGAGCTTGTTTCAAAGCCCGGCCATGTTATTGCGGCGGTAAACAACTCAGCGGCGGCAAGCAACGGAACTCAGCTTCAGCTTAAAAAATATACAGGCTCGGATTGTCAGAAGTGGTATATCTGTAACACAAACGGCTCAAAAATAAGCGTATGTAACCATATAAATACTAAAAACAAAGAGCTTATAATAACCTATGAGCAGTCGTCAGATACTCATCATAAAACCGTAACCAAATACGATGTTGTATGTAACGACTGCGGTGAAACCGTTAAAAGCAACCAGACCTCATCAAAAGAAGAAACACATATTATGAACGGTAACAGCTGTTCAAAATGCGGCTATGCGGAAGCGGTTTCGGAGGAGTGTAAGCATACTAAAACTTATGAAATCGGAAGTGGGAAAACAGGCGAATTCAAAAGACAGAAGGATGAAAAATACCATATTTGTACGGAATATGTAGATATTATCTGTGCCTACTGCAGTAAAACACTACAGCATGAAGTTGAAAAAGAAATAGAGGTAGAACACGTTTTCAACGGCGATTACTGTATGGTTTGCAATTATGACAAAAGCAATAAAAAAGCAGAAGCATCAACGCTGACGGCAAATAAAACACAGATTACTGCAGGTGAAAGTATAGATTTCACGTGGTCAAGAGCAGAATATGCAAATTGCTATGATTTACATATGTATAAAGACGGTAAAAGGGTAAATTTGTTCGGCGGCCTTCAGGGACTTAAATACACATATAAATTTGACGAAAGTGGAGTTTATGATGTTGGAATTTACAGCATAAACAATAACGGAGATTATACTGTTGGAACTTATGTAAGAATCACAGTTAATGAAAAAGTAACAACAAGAGCCGGATATGTTTACAATACAGACGGTGCAAATCTTAATATGAGAGCGCAGGCAACAACGAAATCTGCAATTGTAGGTAAAATACCTGAGGGTAGGACAGTAACAGTAACCGGTAATGCTGTAAACGGATTCTATCCTATAACTTATGGCGGAAAGTCTGGCTACGGTCATTCTGATTATATAACCTTTACAAAGCCAACGGGAAGCAGTTCTACAGTAGTAATTAAAAATTCGAAAACAGAACAGAAAAAGTCTCAGCTTTCTTCTATGATGAATGGTTCAACTTATGGAGGAGCATATAAAATTGGAAAGCAATATACCGGACCGTATCATAAAGAGCAGTGCAAAGGGTTTGCTAAATCTGTATTTATGCAACTTTTTGGATATAATATAGGTTCTACAACAGACGGAGGCTACGGATATCAAATTAACTATTCGAGTTCCAAAACAACTCATTTAGGAACCGTTACGTCTATGACAGTAACAAATGTTAAAAATTTGTTTTTAAAGGCTCGTCCCGGTGACTTTGTTCAAATGAAGCAAAAAGGATCATATACAGGTCCTCATTCTGCTATTGTGTATGAAGTTTCTGAAAGCGGAGTTACGTTTTATGAATGTAATTTGGATTGGAAAAACACAATAAGCAAGAAATATTATTCGTGGACAGAAATTGTTTCGGGCAAATCGGCAATTTCTGTATACACAGCAAAAGGATATTAAAAATAAAAGAACGAGAGAATAAATATGAAGAAATATATATCAGTAATATTAGTGTTGTTAATGTTTTCCCAAGTATCAGTATTGGCATACAGTGACATAACAGATGCGCAATTTGCAGCAAAAGTTGAAAATTTATCAGAATATAACATAATAAATGGTTATGAAGATGGAACATTCCGTCCTTACGATAACATAACAAGAGCTGAATTCTGTAAATTGATAATGTGCGCCACTATGAATGACTATGTTGGTGAATATGAAAAATGCTTTACAGATGTCGAAAACGGATTTTGGGCAGAAAATTATATTTATGCTGCAAAGATGCTTGGGATTGTTAACGGAACCACAGAAACAACCTTTGAACCGGAAGCGAATATAACAAATGAGCAGGCGGTTAAAATGATTGTTTGTGCTTTGGGATACGGTGAGGAAGCAAATGATTTGGGTGGATACCCAAATGGTTATATAAGAGTAGCCGAAAATTTAGGAATAATATCAGAAGGATTTGTCGGAGAGAAAGTTGCAACAAGACAAGGTGTTGCGGAGATGGTTTATAATATACTTGATGTAGAATACTACTTTATTTCGTTGTCAGACGATGGTGTTATTGAGAAAAGTAAATCGGGAAGCACATTAAGGGAATATCACGAGTTTTTGAACGACGGTGGTGATGATGAGTCGGGCGAGAATGCAGTTGGATAAAAAATAAAGCTGATACAAAAAGAAGTCAATCTGAAGATTGACTTCTTTTTGCAGTGTTATGAATTATTTGACAAATATTGATTTGTCAATAGTTCCGTCTTTAATGCCTTTTCTCAGCGCCTGAGTATATGTGTCTTTAAGTTCAGGTAAGTATTTGGATGCATCAATTGAGGTATCCTGCCATATGAGTTTTGCTTTATCTCCTGAAGATTCTTTTTCAAGAGCAAGTGAAGGAGAGGGTCTTCTTTCGATGTTCTGGTCTTTTACAAGGTTTGCAAACTGTGCCCACTGTACCGGGAATTTTGATTCATCGGCTTTTTCTGCAACGCCTGCTCTGATCGGAATGTAATATCCGCCTTCGTAAAGGTCAAGAAGAACATCCTCGCCCATAAGCCATGTATAAACCTTCATAGTTTTTTCAGGTTCTTTTAATGCTGTGTTTGCAATGCAGTAGCCTGAAGTTCTTGAAGCAGGATTCTGGTATCTTTCATATCCGTCATAAACGGGGATAGGAGCAACTGCCCAGTCGCAGGTTGCAGGGAACTGCTCGGTGAGAACACCAACGTCCCAGGATGCGCCCATAAACATACCGATTCTGCCTGCTGCAAACTGAGCTCTCATTGTGTCGTTGTCAAGTGATTCAGCGCCGGGGAATGTAGCGCCTGAATTTTTAACAGCTTTTACAAAATCAATGTATTCAAGCCAATGCTCTGTATATGTGTAAGTTTCTTTGTCCCAGTCAATTTCAGTTAAAGCACCGTTGGGTGAAAGCTCGTTAAAGGTTGCGTTGCCGGGATATGCAAGCTGTGACCAGCCCTGGTCTTTAAGAGGAAGACCTAAACCAAAAACATTGTTAGCTTTGTCTGTAAGCTTTTTAGCATATTCAACAAGCTCGCTTGTTGTTTTCGGAGGTGTTGGTTCACCGTTTTCGTCAACAAGACCTGCTTTTCTGAATAAGTCTTTGTTATACATAAGGCCCTGAACTGTCTGAGCCATATTTACAAAGTAAACCTTGCCGTTGATAAGTTCTCTGTTTGCAAGAGGAATTTCGCCGTAAGCTTCTAAAAATTCTTCACCGCCGGGCATATCTGCGATAGGAACAATATATCCCTTGTTTGCCGCATTAACCTTTGCCTGATCTCCGCCCCACATAAGAAGGTGAGGAAGCTGATCGTTCTGTGATGCAGATTCAATAATTGTAGCATAATCGTTCAGATAAGTTTCAAACTCAATTTTAATGCCCTCTTTTTTACCTGTTGTGTTGTTGTATTCCTCAACAAGCTGTTCCATGCGTTCCTGAGTGGAACCTGAGCTTGACCATACCTTGATAACTGTAACATCGCCTGATGCACCGCCGTCTTTAGTGCAGGAAGCAAAGCAAACTGTTACCATAAGCATTGCCATAATAAGTGCCAGTAATTTTTTCATAAAATTTGTCCTTTCTTATCAGTAGGTCTGATAATTGATATTATTTGCAATTGCATAATTCATTGCATAAGAGCCGTCTTTAACATAAAGTGTAAGGCTTCTGCAATTTTTAAATGCATAATCGCCAATCCATTCGATTGATTCGGGAAGTGTAATCTTCTGAATTTTGGTTTTGTTCATAAATACTGCGCCTGCAATTGTTTTTGTTCCCTCGGGAATACTTATGTCAATCTCGTTTCCTTTATATCCTATGTAAGCTCCGTCGCCTACAATAACCTGGTCGTGAGGCTGATTTTCATACCAGGGAGTTCTGTAGAATGCGTAAGCGTCAACATACTTCAGTGTTGAAGGAATTGAAATGTTTTCAAGCTTTGCGCAAAGGGCAAAGGCGCGGTTACCGATTTTTGTAACACCCTCGGGAATCACAATGTCGGTAATGAAAATGTTTGTAAAAGCCGAACGACCGATTTCGGTAATTCCCTGAGGAATGGTAACATCGGTAACATCATAGCTTTCGTAGCAGGCAAAATCGCCGATTTTTGCAATCTTAACCCCGTCGATTTCTGTGGGGAAGTTAACAGAGCCCTTGGTTGCCTGGAAAGGAGTAACAACCTCGTTAACTCCGTTTTTGGTAATAAGTGTGTAACTGTCTTCTGCATATGCAGGAACTGCAAGGAGCAGAGCAACCATAAGTACTAAGCATAAAATCTTTTTCATTGTTATTCTCCTCCTTATTGTTTCACTTTAATTGAAAGTGTAGGTCTGTTTTTGGGATTTTCAATTTCCTTGGTATAAAGCTCAAGGATTTTTTCATTGTTTTCGGTAATTGCAATACCGATTGAAACAATCTTGTCACCTTTGTATTCTTTAATAATGTAATCTGTAACGTCAAAGGTCATCAGTGGTTTTTCTGTTCCGGTAAGGAGATACTGACCGATTAAATTTCCGAAAGGAATAATTCTCTGTGTGCGGTCAGAGTATTCTGCAGAATGAGGAATTGAGTAAACAAGCTTTTCATTTTTAGAAGCTGAAACCTCTGTCCATTTGTCAAACTCAACCTCGTAAATACCAAGATTCTGCTCTTCTTCTGTATATCTCTTTTTAACCTTAAGACTTAAGGTTGCACTTTCAATTTCGCCCTTAACGTCGCTTATGTCAAACATAAGGTAGCCTTCCGCTGAACGGTTAAGACCTGAGTAGTTTTTGATGTACATTGAAGCGTTTGAACCGTAGTCATCGCTGTAGGGGAGCTTGTCGTAATAAATATATGTATCATCTGTCGGATAGAAGGTGTAAACTCCGTTCTCATCTGCCTCAGCAGGTTTTTCTGTAACCTCTGCCTGAAGTGTAACTGTTTTTGTTTCTTCTGTCCAGTCAACCTTGCCGTTTAAGGATTCCGTAACAAATCTGATTGGAACAAGTGTTCTGTCGCAGGTAACGTAAGGCGCTGCATCAAGTGTTATTTCCTTGTCGTTTACATAAGCCTTGGTTGAACCGATTGTAAGAATAATTGTTTTGTCGCCTTTAACAGCTGTAACAGTCTGTGTGGGGTCATCCCAGGAAACTGTTGCACCAAGCTCTTCAAAGATTTTTCTCATTGGAACAAAGGTTCTGTCGTTAACTGTTTCTGGGTCAACATCAAAGAAAAGTCTTGTGCCGTTTAAGATAACGGTAATTCTTTCGTCGAGGAATTTCTTGAAGTTGTCAGGCTCGTAGATGAATGTGCCGCCGTATGTACCAATCCAGGCTCTGTTTGAGAATGGTTCAAAGTTAATGTCGGTAACATAGCGAAGTCCCGGAAGACCTGTAACAACGTGAAATGTCTGTCCGTGGTCATAGCTTTCAAGAAGACCGATGCTCTTTGAGCCTGCCGCAGAGTTTCTGAAACCTATAAGCATATGGTCGGGATTTTTCGGGTCAAAGGCAATGTCTGTAACAATATCCGTATGACCGTTGTATTTGGGTTCAAATACTATAGTTTCGGGAGTTTGTCCGTATGTGAATTTAACCATTGCATGACTCTGTGTGCCGATATATAAAGTGTTTTTATCAACAGAATCAGCACCTGAACCTGCCGCAACAAGAGTGGTATTGCCCATTGATTCCCAGTTTACACCTCTGTCAAAGGAGATAAAAGCTTCTCTGGCATCATTGTCATATGAGAAAACAACATCGTTGTCAACGGGAGAAACCGCCAGAATGTTTTTGGAGTTTGGAGTCCAGGTTTTGCCTCTGTCACGGCTTGTATAACCGGAAGCGTAAATAAAGTTTTCATCTTTGTTGTGATACTGGAAAACAACGTTGTCGCCTGTGTAGTCACAACCCTCAACCTTAACCCATGACTTTCCGCCGTCAAAGGTTTCTTCCATAGCCTGAGCGCTCCATCCGCCTACAAAACAGTAAAGGTGGTTTGCATCTTTCGGGTCAGAAAGAATTGATTCAACAGATTTTGCAGTTCCTCTTCTCGGGTAGTTATATATTGAACGAACTGTAGGGAAATCATTTCCACCGTAGTAAGGTTCGTTTGAAACTGCAAGGTTTTTGTCACGGAATCCGTACCATATTCTTCCGTCGGGAGCAAATTCAACCCAGGTTAAGCCTGAATTTCCTGCACCTGAAGAACAGGGGAAGTAGTCAACTCCGCCGTTTTCCGATTTGTATAAAGTATCCCAGAATGCGGCATAAATTACATCAGGGTTTGTATCGTCACCCCACATACCTTCCTGAGTCCAGCCGTTGTTGTTGTCAAGAAGAGTATCTTCGCAGTAAACGTAAGGTGTTATCCAGGTTTTGCCGTAGTCGTGGCTTGCACGCAAGGGGTAAACAATGTTTGTAAGTCTTACATAAAGATTCGGAATTCCGTTTGCAGAAGGTTTCTTCGCAAACTCAACTCTTGCGGGAGTTCCGTTCTTGGTTGAAGCACCCATATCCATTGTCATAGCACTCCAACTTGAACCGTTGTCAAAGGTTTCATAAAGCTTTTTGTTGCAAATTGCAACCCAGTGACTGTCGTTAACAGGGTCCATTGTAACAGCGGTGACCGCCTGGCCTGCTTCGGGAGTAACAATTTTCCACAGAGTGCCGCCGTTTGTTGTAATGTGAAGTCCGGGAGCCTCTCCGCCTGCAACTGCACAAATGATTTTCTGTCCGTCGGGAGATACTGACATTGCTTCAACGTAAGCAAATGTTCCTGCACTGCCAAGGTTTGTCCATTTAACACCGCCGTCTGAAGATTTCATAACGCCCGATGTTGTAAGAGCATAAAGGTTTTTGCTATCGTCAAAGGCAAGAAGATTTGCCGCGTGACCGTTAACAAATGCCGCATCAAGACACATTTTCCAGGTAACACCGCCATCGGTTGACTTATAAAGACCGTCAATTGCCGATTTGTTGGCTTTGCTTGTGTAGCTTGAAGTACCGCCTCTCCAGCCGTGAGCCGCATAGCAGATGTTTGCATTATCGGGATCAAAAATAAAGCTTGATACCGACCAGGTAGCATCGCCTTCTCTTACCTTAAACCAGGTATTTCCGCCGTCGTGACTGTACATTGAGCCTGCAACGTCGGTGCTGAAAAGAAGATAGTTTGGATTTGAAGGTGCAGAGGCAACGGCAGTAATAACCTGTCCGCCTTCGCTGCCCATACTCCAACCAACCTCGTTTTCGGTTTGCATAGTATAGTAGAGGAACCAGGGAGTGTATCTCACCGTGTTTCCGCTTTCAATAACCGGATGTCCGAACACGTTCCAGGGGAGGCGTGCCGGGTCGTAAATTTCCGGATAATCTTTTGCCCATGCTGTGCTCATTACTGAAAAAACAAGAAGCATGCAGAGCATTAAACTGATAAATTTTTTCATTCTTATCACCCCATAATTATTATACAAGTCAGTAAGTAGCAAAAACAATATCTATTTTCGCATTTTATGAAAAATTGAAAGATTTTTGTTTATATAGTACAAAAAAGCTCCCGCTTGATATTTGGGAGCTTTTTCCTGATTTTTACTGAACAGTTACTTTGTTTTTTATAATTTCCGAAGAGCCGTTGTCATTTCCCATAAAGGCGCTGTCGCCGTGGTAGAAAATTTCTCCGTTACTGTCAATGGCATAGTAGCCGGTAGGAGAGGCACAAACTTTTATAATATTCTTCCATTCCTCCGGATTTGCAACCTCTTTCATTGAACCGAAAAATTTAACGGTTCCGTCGCTCTGGAGAATAATGCCGTTGTCTTCGCAAACAGAAAGCTGTGTAATATTCTTGTAGAATTTTATATCATCAAGGTCAAAACGGTTGTCTCCTGCGGAAACAGCGCTTCCGTCTGCCTTTATTCCAATAGTGCACATCTGTCCCGCGCCAATTTCAACAATACCCTTAAATTCGGTAAGGTCACACTGCCCTTTGTCGTTTCTTCCTGTTGCAACGCAGGTTCCGTTCTTTTTCAGGCCTACCGTATGACCGCCTGATGTGGCAATGTCAACAATATCTGTCCAGGAGGAAACCTCTGCCTGCCCTTTCGAGTTGTCGCCCGAGGCAACAACCGTTCCGTCTGATTTTAAACCAACCATAAAGTTGCTTCCGCCGGAAAGCTTAACAATGTTGTTCCAGCCTTTTATGTCTTCAAGATTTTCGTTGAGCTCGCCCTTTACTTCAAGGGTGCCGTCGGGCTTTAAAGCAATTATGCTGCTTTCGAAAACGAAAATATCCAAAACTTCTGAAAAATCGGAAGCCTCTTTGAAAGCCCCTTCAACCTTAAGCTGTCCCTTCTCCAAAAGAGCAACCGAGGTTGCCGAAGCCGAAATTTTTGCATCTGTAGTAACAGATTTTACCTCTTCCCCGCAGGATGCAAGAGAAAAAGTTATAATCAATGCTGTTAATAATGAAAGAATTCTTTTCATTGTAAGTCTCCTTTTAAAAGTTATGTAAGTATTTTATCACAAATCCCGTCGTTTGTCCATATGTCCGTATTGCAAGGATTACCGGTATCAACACAACGGTTTTCAAAAAATAAAGCAAAACCTAAATCTTTTTTGTAATTAAAGTTCTGTTTCTTTCATATATATTATGAAAAGCAGCAGACTTTTTTAATTTGTCAATAAAAAAGAATTTTAACACTTAACCAAAACAAGCTGTAAAAAATTTTTCAAAAAAGTGTTGACAAATTTAAAAATTGATGTTATTATAACATTGTAATCATTACAAAGTTGAAACAGTTACAAAAAATGAAGGGAGAATGCCTATGAATGTTGCGGCAAAGCTCATTGAAAATGGAATAAGTCCCTCCATTACAAGAATAAAAATTTATGAATACCTTTACGGTAATAAAAATCATCCTACTGTTAACGAGGTATACATAGATTTGTCAAAGGAAATTCCAACTCTTTCAAAAACAACGGTTTATAATACCGTAAAGCGTTTTAAAGAGACGGGGCTGGTGAAAATGATTACCATTAACGAAGAACAGGTAAGAATTGACGGCAATCCCGATTTCCACGGACATTTCTTATGTTCAGAGTGCGAAAAGGTTTTCGACTTTGATATCCCGAAAATGGAAGATACGTTGCCCGGCGGTTTTGAAACCGACTTGAGAGAGGTATACTATACGGGACTTTGTAAATGTTGTTCACACAAAAGATAAAAATTTTAATTAAATGAAAAGGGGTAAAAAATTATGGCAAAATTTGTATGTTCAGTGTGCGGTTATGTTCACGAAGGAGATTCAGCTCCTGCAAACTGTCCGGTATGTAAGGTTCCGGCTGAAAAGTTCAAAGTTATGGAAGAGGGCGCAGCTCTCGCAGCAGAACACGAATACGGTGTTTATGCAAAAACAGTTAAAAACAATCCCGACATCTCAGAAGAAGATAAGAAATATATCTTTGAACAGCTCGTTGCTAACTTCAACGGCGAATGTTCAGAAGTAGGAATGTATCTTTGCATGGCAAGAATTGCTCACAGAGAAGGTTATCCTGAAATAGGACTTTACTGGGAAAAAGCAGCTTACGAAGAAGCTGAACACGCAGCTAAGTTTGCAGAACTTCTCGGCGAAGATTTAGAACCTAATATGAAGGCTACAACAAAAGACAACCTCAAATGGAGAGTTGACTGCGAATACGGCGCAACTCAGGGTAAATTCGACCTTGCATCTTGCGCTAAGAAAAACGGCCTCGACGCAATTCACGACACAGTTCACGAAATGGCTCGCGACGAAGCTCGACACGGCAGAGGACTTGAAGGTCTTTTAAAGAGATATTTTAAATAATAACCAAAAAGGCCGTAGCATAAAATGCTGCGGCTTTTACATAAAAGGAGAGGTAATTATGTTAGATAAAAAAGTAGCAAATTTAATTAACGAACAAATTAACAAGGAGCTGTATTCTGCTTATCTTTATCTCGATTTTTCAATATTTTATGAAGACAAGGGTCTTGACGGTTTTGCAAACTGGTATATGATTCAGGCGCAGGAAGAAAGAGACCACGCTATGCTTATGTTAAGATATCTTCAGAATAACGGCGAAAAGGTTACATTGGAAGCTGTTGCAAAGCCTGATAAAGAGATGGAAACTCTTATGGATCCGTTAAAGCTCGGTTTTGAACACGAACAGTATGTAACAGGGCTTATCAACACAATTTATGCTGCAGCTTATGAAATTAAGGATTTCAGAACAATGCAGTTTTTAGACTGGTTTGTCAAAGAACAGCTTGAAGAAGAAAAGAATGCCGATGATATGATTAAAAAAATGGAGCTTTTCGGCAACGATTCAAAGGGGCTTTATTCTCTTGACAGCGAATATGCTGCAAGAATCTACACAGCTCCGTCTCTTGTTCTTGACTGATAAAAAAGTTGTAAAGAATGACATTTTGGTAGAAAATTCAAAAAACCATTGACAAATAAAAAATACGGGAGTATAATACGTTTAAAATTTGAATATCACAAAAAACGACTGTGACGAGGACGGTCGGATTGTGAGGCCTTGAGAGAGTTGCCGGGTGGTGCGAGGCAATGGCGGAGCTTTCCAATGACTTATCACCTCCGAGTCGAAGGACCGAAAGCAAAAGCAAGTAGACTCCTTCCGTAATGCTGCGTAAAGGCAAAGGGCTTGATGGAGCCCGGTGAGTGACGGAATATATTTTCCGTAATTTGAGTGGTACCGCGGGTAGTTTAACCCGTCTCAAAGTTATCTTTGAGACGGGTTTTTTGTTTTATTCAGATTTGTAACCAAAAAACAGATTTGTCAGAAATGAAAGGAGACAAAAACAATGGATTACAGTTTGAAAGAAGTAGCAGGCAGAATCAAAGACCTGCGCGAAGCAAAAGGATACACTCAGGAGGAGCTGGCAAAGCTTTGCGGCGTATCTGCAGAAGATTACAAAACTCTTGAGTTGGGCGAAACGGATTTCAGCTTCACGTTTATTTACAAATGTGCCAAGGCCTGCGGAGTTGAAGTTGTTGACCTGCTTGACGGAACAAGCACAACGCTTACCTCCTTTGCAGTTACAAGAAAAGGGGAAGGTCTTAAAATTGTTAAGAAGCACGGCGTAGAATACAACAACCTTGCTCCGAAATTCAAAGAAAAGCTTGCAGAGCCCTTTCTTGTTAAATTCCCTTATATCGAAGAGGAACAAAATGCTCCTATCCCGCTGAATTCTCACAACGGTCAGGAATTTGACGTTATCGTTAAAGGTTCCTTAAAGGTTCAGGTTGGAAATCACATAGATGTTCTCAACGAAGGAGACTCTATTTTCTATAACAGTATTATTCCTCACGGAATGGTTGCAGTATCAGAGGGCGGTTGCGAATTCCACGCAGTTGTTCTTAATCCTCAAAATGGAACGGTAAGCGAGGAATATCCGGAAGCGCCGATGATTGCGGCAAAAGCTGAAGCTAAAAAAGCAAAATCAGAAACAGTTGCAGATAAATTTATCGAATCGTCTTATGATGAAAACGGCGTGTTCAACGGAATCACCTTCAAAAATGAAGATAAGTTCAATTTTGCTTTCGACTGCGTTGATGCAATTGCAGAAAAAAATCCCGACAAGCTTGCAATGATGTGGGTTGCAAACGACAAGACCGACAGAAAATTCACCTTCAGCGATATGAAAAAATATTCTGCAAAAACAGCAAACTATTTTGAATCGCTGGGAATCAAAAAGGGCGACACGGTAATGCTTGTGCTGAAAAGACATTATCAGTTCTGGTTCAGTATGCTTGCTCTCCATAAAATCGGAGCTATCGCAATTCCTGCAACAAACCAGCTTGTGGAACACGATTTTGAATACAGATACAAAGCGGCAAGGGTAAAGGCAGTTGTCTGTACCGCCGATGGCGATGTTGCGGCAGAGGCCGAAAAAGCTGCGGCACAGTTCCCCGGAATGGTTAAAGTTCTGGTTGGCGGAAGCAGAGAAGGCTGGAACGATTTCAACGTTGAAATGGAGCGCTTCAGCACTCATTATAACAGAACGGAAAATACTCCCTGCGGAAACGACCCTATGCTTATGCTCTTCACCTCGGGCACAACAGGTTATCCGAGAATTGCAACTCATTCATACAAATATGCTCTCGGCCATTATCCTACAGCAAAGCACTGGCATAATGTAAATCCTGATGGACTTCATTTTACAATTTCCGATACAGGCTGGGGAAAAGCTCTCTGGGGCAAGCTTTACGGCCAGTGGCTCTGTGAAGCGGCAACATTTACCTACGATTTTGACCGCTTCCATTCAGAGGACATTCTGCCGATGTTTGCAAAATATAATATAACAACCTTCTGTGCACCGCCTACAATGTACCGTTTCTTCATCAAAGAGGATTTGTCAAAATATGACCTTTCTTCAATAGAATATGCAACAACGGCGGGCGAGGCATTAAATCCCGAGGTGTTCAACCAGTTTAAAAAAGCAACGGGACTTACAATTATGGAAGGCTTCGGTCAGACCGAAACAACCCTTTCAATTGCAAACTTTGTAGGTTCAACTCCGAAAATCGGTTCAATGGGAAGACCAAGTCCTTTGTACGATGTTGTTGTTCTTGACCCTGACGGAAAGGAATGTAAAACGGGCGACACCGGTGAAATCTGCATTCGTGTAAAGGAAAACGTTCCCTGCGGGCTCTTTATCGGTTATTATCTTGACGAAGAAAAAACAAATGAAGTGTGGCACGACGGATATTATCATACCGGTGACCAGGCAACAATGGACGAAGACGGTTATCTCTGGTATGTGGGCAGAATTGACGATGTTATCAAATCGTCAGGCTACCGTATCGGACCATTTGAAATCGAGAGCGTTATTATGGAGCTTCCTTATGTTCTTGAATGTGCAATTACTCCCGTTCCCGACGAGGTAAGAGGTCAGATTGTAAAGGCAACTGTTGTTCTTGTAAAGGGACAGCAGGGTTCGGAGGAGCTTAAAAAAGAAATTCAGGAATATGTTAAAACTCATACGGCTCCTTATAAATATCCAAGAATTGTTGAATTTGTAGATGAACTTCCGAAAACCATAAGCGGTAAGGTAAGAAGAGTTGAAATTCGCAAAAACGACCTTGAAAAAATGAATAAGTAACTTTATTTGGTAAGAAAATAAATGAGGTGATTCAAGTGAAAAAAACCTATGTAACATCAATGCCGAACCATATCGGGGCATTTTTAAAGGCGAGCAGGTGCTTTTCTCTGCTTGGGGTAAATATAACCCGTGTAAGCTATAACAAAGCGGTTGATTCACATACCTTGTTTATTGACGCTGAAGGCACAGGAGAACAGCTTGAAAAGGCAGATGCCGAGCTTGAAAAAATTGGGTATCTGCAAAACAACGAAAATAAAACGAGCATTGTTTTGTTGGAATTTTGCCTTGAGGATGTTCCCGGGAGCGTAACCGGTGTGCTTGAGCTTATAAATGAGTTTAATTTCAATATTTCATACATCAGCTCCCAGGAAAACGGAACAGATTATCAGTATTTCAAAATGGGACTTTATGTTGATGATCCCGATAAGGTTTCAACGTTTCTCAAAGAGGCGGAAAAGCTTTGCAGAGTTCGCGTTATAGATTACAACAGCTCGGAAAAGATATATGATAACAGTATTTTTTACAATACCTATGTAATGGGGCTGTCGCAGGTAATGGGGCTTTCAGAAGAAATAAGCCGGGAGCTTCTTGTTCACGTTAACCTGGCAATGCAAACTCTTGATGAGCAGGGCTTGTCTCCTTACAGAACCTTTGACAGCATCAGTAAATTTGCAGAGCTCCTCGGGGCATCGCGGGGGAAGAATTTCAATCCCCGCATAAGCAGTCATAAGATAACGGAGAATACCGAAATTGTTCTTATAGAGCCGCCCTGCGGAAGTAATACGCTTATTATAAAAAGTAATGGCAGAGTACTGTTTGTTGACAGCGGCTACGCCTGCTACAAGGATGAAATGCTTGAAATTTTCAGAAGAATTCTTCCCGGCTTTGACGAAATGGAAAAAACAATTCTGGTTACTCATGCAGATGTTGACCATTGTGGACTGCTTCCGCTTTTTGACAGAGTAATTGCAAGCGGAAAAACCGCAGACTGTCTGAAAAAAGAGTATAACGGGAAAAACGGGTACAGGGAATCAAACCCGCTTCATAAGCCTTATATAAATATCTGCAAAATTCTTACTTCGTATAAGGCGCCAACCCCCGAAAAGCTTTCAACTCCGTGGGGAAATAGTGAAAATCCTTCCAAGCCTCTTGAACAAGTCGGATTCTATGATTTTGAAGAACTTCACTTTGAGGTGTATGAAGGATGCGGCGGTCATCTGCCCGGAGAAACTGTTCTTATCGATTATTCAAAGCATATTGCAATTACAGGGGATATTTATATAAACACCCATGGGCTTACGGCTCAGCAGGCGGAATATAATCAGTATGCGCCTATTCTTATGACCTCGGTTGATACTGACCCGAAGCTGTGCGTTGAAGAAAGAAGGGCAATTGTTGAAAGGCTCGGCGTAGGTAACTGGCAGATTTTCGGTGCTCACGGCTTTAAAAAAGATTATTCGGTAAATTCATAAAACACATAAAAGAGTTGTAACGATGCGTTGCAACTCTTTTTAGTATACACTTGAAAAAATCATTGCGGGAGTATATAATAGTACAATAAAAGATAAAGGGGACAGGGAGAATGGAAAATCTTTTTCGCAGTAAAGAGGATTACAGAAATTTTGTAAGAGAGCTTACAATTCCGCTGAAGCCTTTTTATTCGGATGGCAAAGCAGAACTTAAATACGGAGTACAGTCTTCAAGAGCAGAAGAAAAAACTCAGAGAACAGAAGCTTTTATTCGTCCTTTGTGGGGACTTGCACCGCTCTGGGCAGGTGGCGGAGAATGTGAAGATTTTGATAAAATATACCTTGAGGGAATTATAAACGGAACCGACCCGGAGCATCCCGAATACTGGGGAAAGCTTAGGTCACACGCACAGGAACTTTGTGAATCCCCTGCGGTTGCACATTCTGTTCTTATGGCGTCCCATAAGCTGTGGGACCCTCTTACAGAAAAACAAAAGGACAACCTCTCTGATTGGCTTTACGGTGCAAACGGACTTGACCATGCCGACAACAACTGGCACTTCTTCCCTTTGCTTGTTAATGTGTGTCTTAAAAAGCTTGGCAGAAAATACAGTCAGGAAACTATAGACAAAAAGCTTGAGATAATCGATTCTTTTTACAGAGAAGACGGATGGTATTCCGACGGAAAACGTAATCGCTTTGAATACTATGTTCCTTTTGCACTTCATTTTTACGGACTTATTTATGCAAAGCTTATGGAAAAGGATGACCCTGAAAGAAGCAAGCTTTTCAAAGAAAGAGCAATGCTTTTTGCAAAGCATTATATTTATTATTTTGATGAAGAGGGAAGAGAAATTCCTTTCGGACGATCACTTGTTTACAGATTTGCCCATCTTTCTTTCTGGTCTGCTTGTATTTATGCAGGAATTGAGCCTTATCCGATGGAGGTTATGAAAGGTATTATCGCCCGCAACTTAAGATGGTGGATGAGTATGCCCATTTTAGATAATGCGGGTATTCTTAACATAGGTTATGGCTATAATCAGCCTCATATGGCAGAAGGCTACACAGCGTTCGGCTCGGCTTTCTGGTGTATGAAAACAATGATTCTTCTGGCACTTCCCGACGAACATCCTTTCTGGTCAGCAAAAGAAGCACCGCTTCCAAAGCTTGACAGTGTTCACATAATGAAAGAGCCTTCCATTGTGGTGCAGAGAATAAACGGCTATGCCTGCCTGCTTCCGACAGGACAGAACGGCGGTGTTGAAAACCACAGCGATGAAAAATATTCAAAATTTTTATACAGTTCAAAATACGCTTTCAGCATAGCCGGCTCTTATGCCAATTTAGATTCTGCAGGTGCCGACAATATGCTTGTTTTTGAGCATAAAGGACAGTATTTTATACGTCGTAAATGTATTGAATATAAGGTTAACAACGATGCAAGTGTTTACTCAAAATGGGCACCCTTTGAAGGTATAACAGTTGAAACCCTTATAGTTCCCACCGGGGATGGACATATCCGTAAACATAAAATTGAGGCAAACAACGAATATGTGGCTTACGATTGCGGCTTTCAGCTTGAAGAGGAAAGCGGCGATGTTATCGGAAACGGAGAAAGTGTTGTAATAACAACTGCTCCTAACCTTAATCTTTATAATCCCCGACCTCTTAAAATGAAAGCAGTTAAATATATTGTAAAAAAAGGAATAACGGAAATTGAAACAAAAGTTGTTTATCCAAAGTAAAATGTTTCGGGAGCTGTAAAAATTACAGCTCCTTTTTTACGTTTTCTGTATTTATATCCCCCTCTTGATTTGAGGTTTTGGAAAAACTTTGGAATTTATAAAAATATGTATAAATAATTTGTAAAATGCAACTTGTCAACAATTTGTCGTAAATTAGCAATATATAAGTATTGAAAAAGAAAACTTTTGAGTGTATAATTAAATAAAGTAAAACAGAAAGGAAATAATAATGATAACTAAAGATATTAAATATATAGGTGTAAATGACAAAAAAATCGATTTGTTCGAGGGTCAGTACATTGTTCCCAACGGAATTGCATATAATTCCTATGTAATTCTTGACGAGAAAATTGCGGTAATGGACAGCGTTGATGCCAATTTTACAGAAGAGTGGCTTAATAATCTTGAAAATGCCCTTGAGGGAAGAACGCCCGATTTTCTTGTGGTTCACCATATGGAACCCGACCACTCTGCAAGTATTATACATTTTGCGGAAAAATATCCCCGGGCAAAAATTGTTTCATCGGCAAAATCTTTTGTAATGATGAAAAACTTTTTCGGTACCGATTTTGCCGACAGTCAGGTAGTTGTGGGGGAAGGAGATACCCTTTCTCTCGGAAAGCATATCCTTACATTTATTGCTGCGCCAATGGTTCACTGGCCGGAGGTAATCGTATCTTACGACCGCTTTGACAAGGTTCTGTTTTCTGCCGACGGCTTCGGAAAGTTCGGAGCTCTCGATGTTGAAGAAGACTGGGCTTGTGAGGCAAGACGTTATTATATAGGCATTGTGGGCAAATACGGAACTCAGGTGCAGGCACTTCTGAAAAAAACGGCAGCTCTTGATATTGAAATTATCTGTCCTCTTCACGGTCCCGTTCTTAAGGAAAATCTTGAATATTATATAAATCTTTATGACATCTGGTCAGGCTATAAAACCGAATCTGAGGGGGTTATGATTGCATACACCTCCGTTTACGGAAATACGAAAAAGGCAGTTCTTGAACTTGAGAAAAAGCTTAAGGAAAAGGGCTGTGAAAAGGTTGTTGTTAACGACCTTGCAAGATGCGATATGGCAGAGGCGGTTGAAGACGCTTTCAGATACGGTAAAATTGTTCTTGCAACCACAACCTATAACGGGGATATTTTCCCGTTTATGAAAGAATTTATTGATCATCTTAAAGAAAGAAATTTCCAAAACAAGAAAATAGGTTTTATCGAAAACGGAAGCTGGGCACCCATTGCCGCAAAAATAATGAAGGAAAGCTTCGAAAAAAGTAAAAATTTAACATTTTGTGAAACAACGGTAAAGATTATGTCTGCATTAAACGATGAAAGCTTAAAACAGCTTGAGGTTCTTGCGGATAGTCTTACCTGTTAAGACTAAACTTTACTGAGTTGGTAAAAATAATAAGGTATAGGAGGTAGACAAAATGAAAAAATATGTATGTCCCTGCGGATATGTTTATGACCCTGAAACAGGTGACCCCGATAACGGCATTGCTCCCGGCACAGCGTGGGAAGATGTTAGTGAAGATTGGGTTTGCCCTGTTTGCGGTCTCGGAAAAGATGCCTTTGAAGAGGAATAATTCTCTTTAAGGCTCAAAGGAGATGATTTGCTTTGAAAAGGAAGTTAACCGTTCTTTTGGCGGGTGTGCTGTGTTCAGCCTTTGTTCTGTTTGCAGCCTGCTCGCCGATGAATGAAATGAAAAATGCCGCGGAAGACGTTAAAAATGGCGTTGAAAACGGCGTTGAGGAACCCAAAGAAAAAGCAAATGATGTTAAAAAGAGTGTTGAAGATATGGGAAGCGGCGTTAAAGAGGGAGTAAAAAAAGCAACGGAAAATGTTGAAATGATGACCTCAAACGAAGATAAAAACGTTGACCGTACAAATTTCATAACGGAGGAAATGGCAAAGCAGGTTGCTGTAGATAAAGCAAAGGTTAATGCAAGCGATGTTACCTTCACAAAGACGGAATTTGAAAAAAACGACGGGGAATACGTTTACGAAATTGAGTTTTATTCGGGCAATACCGAATATGAAACCGAAATTTCTGCTTCCGACGGAACAGTTGTTTCCTATGATGTAGACAAACACGAATAACAAAAACAAGCTAATTAAAAAGTCGTCTTTTCAGACGACTTTTTTCCATAATATTTTATTTAAGAAATACTTCACACGCGAAGCGAACTTCATTTGTGTGTAAATAAAAAGGGAATTCGATACGGATGCTTTGCATCCGCCTTGCTCGGGTTCAAATCCCCCCCTCTGAAATTAAAAAATATACCCTATCAACGATAGGGTATATTTTTTGGTGACTCCAAGGGGATTTGAACCCCTATTACCGCCTTGAGAGGGCGATGTCCTAACCATTAGACGATGGAGCCTTATTCAGTTAACAGAGCCATTATACAACAGACAGAAGAAAAAATCAAGTGGGTTACAAAAAATTTTGACAACAAACTCTTAAAATGGTATAATATTTTAAATAGTGCAAAAAAATCAGAAAATGGAGCCTGGTGCTATGTTTTTCAGCAAAAGTTACGAAGTTAAATACAGCGATATGGACAGCCTCGGAAACCTTAAGCTTTCTGCAATTTTAGAATTTTTGCAGGACATTTCCATAAAGCATGCGGAAACCTCAAAAGACTGCTGCATGGATGCCTTAAGCAAAAATAATCTTGCCTGGCTTATCTGTCAGTGGAACATACGGTTTGAGGAAGAGGTTCCAAAGCCCGAAAGGGTAGAGGTTGAAACCTGCGTTTATTATTTTGGAATGACAAAGTCAAAAAGACAGTACAGAATAAAGGTAAACGGCAGAGTTATTGTCAGCGCAGTCGCCGAATGGTTTCTGTTTAATTTTAATCTGGGCAAACCCGTTAAAATTGCAGAATATATAAATAAATATTTTCCCGTTTGCGAAAACGAAATAAACCTTGATACGGAAAGAATCGAAAAGAGGGAAATGGCGGAAGAAGAAAGCTTCAGGGTTCTTAAAAAGGACATTGATACAAATGTTCACTTAAATAACGTAAGAAGCTTTGACTACACCTGTGAAGCACTTGAAAACAGCTTCAGACCGAAAAAAATTACTGTCAGCTATAAGCATTCGGCTTATCTTGGCGACAAAACAAAGCTTTACAAATATGAGGACGAAAAAGAAATAGTTTCCTGCCTGAAAACAGGGGATAAAGATATAATTGTAACAAAATTTACGAAATGAAAGCTGTAGGGGCGGACGTTCTCGTTTACCAACTCGGTCGGCGATAAACGATTGCCACTGGCAATCATCGCCTCTGTCCGCCCGTGTTTAATCGGACAAAAAACAAACAAGAAAGGAAATTGATTATGAAATACATGGGATTAAATGATATCAGAGAAGAATTTTTAAGCTTTTTTGAATCAAAGGAATGTTTAAGACTGGGAAGCTTTCCCCTTGTGCCGAAGAACGATGCCAGCCTTCTTCTTATAAACTCGGGTATGGCGCCAATGAAAAAATGGTTCACCGGGGCAGAAAAGCCTCCGAAAAAGAGAGTTACAACCTGCCAGAAATGTATCAGAACTCCCGACATTGAGTGTGTAGGCAAAACCGCAAGACACGGAACCTTCTTTGAAATGCTGGGAAACTTCTCCTTTGGTGACTACTTCAAAAGAGAAGCAATTCACTGGGCATGGGAATTTTTAACAGTAAATATGGGTATTCCGGTTGAAAAGCTCTGGATTACCGTTTATGAAGAAGACGACGAAGCAAGAGATATCTGGATTAACGAGGTTGGAGTTAATCCAGAAAGAGTCGTAAAGCTTGGTAAGGCCGACAATTTCTGGGAACACGGAACAGGCCCCTGCGGACCCTGCTCTGAAATTCACGTTGACAGAGGCGAGGAATACAGCTGTGGTCCCGACTGTCATCTTCCTTGCGAATGTGACAGATTTATGGAAGTATGGAACCTTGTTTTCACTCAGTTTGACAAGGACGAAGAGGGTAACTATAACCGCCTTGCAAATCCTAATATCGATACCGGTATGGGTCTTGAAAGACTTGCCTGCGTAATGCAGGGAGTTGCAAACCTTTTTGAGGTTGACACCGTTAAAAACACAATGGCTGAAATTTCAAAGCTTGCAGGCGTAAATTATAAAGAGGACGAAAAGACCGACGTTTCTCTTCGTGTTATAACTGACCATATCAGAAGTACGGTTATGATGGTTTCCGACGGTGTTATTCCGTCAAACGAAGGCAGAGGTTATGTTTTGAGAAGACTTTTAAGACGTGCTGCAAGACACGGAAAGCTTCTTAACATTCAGGGCGAATTTTTGTATAATATTGCCGACAGCGTAATCGACGAATCAAAGCAGGGTTATCCCGAACTTGATGAAAAGAGAGAATACATCAAGAAGATTATAAGAATTGAAGAAGAAAGATTTGCAAAAACTATCGATAACGGTCTTGCAATTCTTAATGAATACATTGAAAATGCGAAAAAAGAGGGTGCAAAAATCCTCGACGGCGAAAAAGTGTTCAAGCTTAATGATACTTACGGCTTCCCTATTGACCTTACTGTTGAAATATGCGCAGAGCAGGGCCTTGAGGTAGACAGAGAAGGCTTTGATAAAGAGCTTGCAAAACAGAAGCAGACTGCAAGAGATGCAAGAAAAGACGGCTCAAGCTGGGAGGATAACGACAGCTTTAATTTTGAAGATGCTGAAAAAACAGTGTTCACAGGATATACAGAGCTTGAAACCGAAGGTAAAATTGTTGGAGTTTCCGGCAATCTTATCGCAGGCGAGGAGGGAATTATCGTAACCGATAAAACTCCTTTCTATGCAGAAATGGGCGGTCAGGCAGGCGACAGAGGCGTTATTGTTAAAGACGGCGCAAAGGCGAAGGTTGTAAATACCAAGAAAAACGGTGATAATATTTATGTTCACTATGTAACAGTTGAAGAGGGCGAATTTGCAAAGGGCGACGTTGTAACCCTTAAGGTTTGCAAAAAGAACAGGATGGCAATCTGCAGAAACCATTCAACAACTCATCTTCTTCACAAGGCACTTAAAGAGGTTCTTGGCGACCACGTTGCTCAGGCGGGCTCAGAGGTTACTGCAAAGCATTTAAGATTTGACTTTTCTCACTTTGAAGCAATGACAGCTGCAGAACTCAAAGAGGTTGAAGCAAAGGTTAACAATGCAATTCTTGAGGCTATGCCGGTTGTTGTTCAGGAGCTTCCTATTGAAGAAGCTAAAAAGCTTGGCGCAGCAGCGCAGTTCGGCGAAAAATACGGCGAGGTTGTAAGAGTTGTTTCAATGGGCAACTATTCAATGGAATTCTGCGGCGGTACACATCTTGAAAATACAGCTCAGGCAGGACTCTTTAAAATTCTTTCGGAAGGTGGCGTTTCAGCCGGTGTAAGAAGAATTGAAGCAGTAACAGGACAGGGCGTTCTTGAATATATTGCAGATAAAAATGCTCTTATCGAAAGAACCGCTGAAACCCTTAAATCGGCAATTCACGAAATTGATATAAAGGCAAAATCAACCGTAAACGAGCTTAAGGAAGCAGGCAGAACAATTGACGAAATGCGTTCCAAGCTTGCAGGCGGAATGGCCGACGAGGTTCTCTCTTCCGCAAAAGACGTTAAGGGCGTTAAGGTTATTGCCGCGGCTGTGCCTAATATGGGTATGGACGAAATGATGGTTATGAGCGACAAGCTTAAAGACAAGCTTCAGGGCGCAGGGGTTATTGCTCTCGGCTCTGAAAAAGATGGCAAGGTTGCTTTTGTTGTAAATGCAAACAAAGATGCGGTTGCTCTTGGTGCTCATGCAGGAAATATCATTAAAGAAATAACAAAAATTGCAGGCGGTAACGGCGGCGGTAAGCCCGACAGCGCAAGAGGCGGCGGAAAAGACGCTTCCAAAGTTAAAGAGGCTGTTGAATTTGCAGTTTCTGTTGTTGAAAATCAGATAAAATAGTTAAAAGATAATAGTTAAGAGTGTTGGTGCAAAATCTTCGGTTTTGTTTTGATTGAACAAAAACAAACTCCGCTTATGCGGAGTTTGTACCTGAATTATTCACTATTCATTATTCATTTAATAAGGAGATAATTATGGATTGTATTTTTTGTAAAATAGCAAATGGTGAAATTCCTTCGCAGTTTGTTTATGAAGACGATAAAATTGTTGCATTTAAAGATATAAACCCCGTTGCTCCGGTTCACGTTCTTGTTGTTCCGAAAAAACACATCTGCTGTCTTGACGGACTTTGCGAAGAAGATAAAGAACTTATGGGACATATTATGCTTTCAATTCCGAAAGTTGCAGAAAAGTTCCCAGAGCTTGAGAAGGGATACCGTGTAATTAACAATTGTGGCGAAAATGCGGGACAAACCGTAAAGCATATTCATTTCCACATTATTGGCGGACTTTCTCTCGGAGAAAAACTTATTTAAAAAAATAGCTTGACATATTACTCATTTTGTTATAAAATAAGTAATGTTATGTATAATGCTTTTAATATACCGATAAGGTATATGCATATAGCGGAGGGAGGGAAACCAAATGTCAGAAGTTAAAATCAAGGAAAATGAATCCTTAGATAGTGCTCTTCGCAGATTTAAACGTCAGTGTGCTAAAGCAGGTGTTTTATCAGAAATCAGAAAGAGAGAACATTACGAAAAGCCCAGCGTTAAAAGAAAGAAAAAATCTGAGGCAGCAAGAAAGAGAAAATTCAAATAAGGATTTCCTGAACACGAAACAGTTAACTGTTTCGTGTTTTTTTCATTTTTAATGTTTGGCATTTCCCGCTTTCATCATGCCGCAAAGCGAATCCCAGTTTCCGTCCGCAGCCATTTTTACATCTCTTATAAAAATGCCCTTAAACCCCGCTCTTTTAACAAGGTTGTGCCTTAGGGAAACGCTTTTAACGTCATGAATCCATACAAGATGACCCGGATGGGTATAGTAGGAAGCTCCCGTGCTTTCGTCAGTAAAAATTGTGCTTCCCTTAACGTAGGAGTTGAAAATTCCGCGGTTAACGGAAATAATTTCCTTTCTGCGAAGCTCAAAGTCAAAGTCGGAGCAGTAAAGGTTAAGCTCAACGTAAGCCTCTTTAAGGTCAGCAAGGGAGGAAAGCGCCCTTTCAAATTTCTTCAGGCTTAAAAGTCCCGGAAGATGAGGGCTTTCAAAATTTAAAATAACGGTATTGTTTTTTAAATAATGAAGAGCTGCCCTTCTGTCGGGAGGAATAATAACCGCCGTGTTTTCAGCCTTTAAGTAATTTTTGTCGGAAAAATCCGAAAAGCTTTCAATAACACGGTGAATATGTTTAAGGTGCCGTTCCTCGCGCTCCTTTAAATATCCCAGAATTTCAAACAAGGGAGATTATCCTTTCCTTTCTTGTATTTTATAAATATTTATGATAAAATAAATTCGATTATTATAGTAAAGGGAAAAAATATGAAAAAATTATATCCGAAATATAAATATGAGAGTATAGAAAAAATAAATTTTGAAATGCTTAAGAAGGAAGGCATAAAAGGCTTTATTTTAGATATAGATAATACCCTTGTTGAGCCTCATACTCCCGTTGCCGATGAAAGAACGGTAAAATTTGTTAAATTTCTCAGAGAAGAAGGCTTCAGAGTGTGCATTGTTTCAAACAATATTTATGAAAGAGCAAAAAAATTTGCCGACTCAATTCCCGTAGATTTTATCTGCGACGGTAACAAGCCTGCAAAAAAACCCTTTTATCTGGCGCTTGAAAAGCTTAAGCTTGAACCGGGCGAGGTTGCAGTTGTGGGCGACCAGATTTTTACCGATGTGCTCGGAGCCAACCGATGGGGCTTTGTGTCGGTTCTTGTAAAACCTGTTTGCAACAAAGAGGGATGGTTTGTGAAGTTTAAAAGAATTTTTGAACGATTTATCGTCAGATGGTAAATATGCAGGGGCGCCCCTATGTGGTCGACCTCATATTGCACCCTTGTAGGGAACGACGCCTCTGTCGTTCCGTGTAAGGTAATTATCAATTTGATGTTACGCGGCAAATAATTGATAAACGAAAGGAATTTATTTATGATCAGAATAGGAACAGCGGGAAATCCCGATGAATTTTACGGAAGCGGAAAAAAGTCAAGCTTTGAAATGCCCCTGTGGCTTAAAGAAAAAGGACTTAATGCTTATGAATATCAATGCGGAAAAGGTGTAAAAATAACTCAGCCCACTGCAGAAAAAATAGGGGCGGAGGCGGAAAAAAACGGAATTGCTCTTTCTCTTCATTCGCCATATTTTATAAGTCTTTCCTCCGTTGAAGAAGAAAAAAGAATCAAAAGCGTAGATTATATAATGCAGTCTCTTAACGCTGCAAAAATGATGGGCGCCAAAAGAGTTGTTGTTCATTCCGGCTCCTGCGCAAAAATTTCTAGAGAGGAAGCTCTTTCTCTTGCAAAGGAAACCTTGAAAATGGCGCTTGACGAACAGCTAAAAAACGGCTTTGAAGATATTCTTCTCTGCCCGGAAACAATGGGAAAGGTTAATCAGCTCGGAACTGTTGACGAGGTTCTTGAAATGTGTACCCTTTCTGAAAGACTTGTTCCCTGTATTGATTTCGGTCATATAAATGCAAGGGAGTTCGGCTCCTTGAAGGCTTATGAAGACTTTGAGGCAATAACTGACAAAATATATAATAAGCTTGGCGAAGAAAGAGGAAGAAAGTTCCATGTTCACTTTTCAAGAATAGAATTTACCGTTCCCGGCGGCGAAAAGAAGCATATTCCGTATAGCGACCTCTCTTTCGGTCCTGATTTTGACCCCTTTGCAGAGCTTATAGTAAAAAAGAATTTAGAGCCCTTTATAATTTGCGAATCGCCGGGTACTCAGGGAGAAGATGCGCTGACTTATAAAACTATAATAGAGGGAATTAAAAATGCGTAAACAAAAATTGCTTGAAGCTTCGGGAAACCTTCCCGTTTATCTTACCGATTCTGCCGATATGCTCTATTATTCCGGCTTCACCGGGGAGGGAGCGGTTATAATTTCCGAAAAGGAAACGGTTGTCCTTACTGACGGACGTTATACCTTTCAGGCTAAACAGGAAACCGCAGGTGCAAGGGTAGAAAACTGTCTTAAACACAGCGAATATCTTGAAAAATATGATAAAGTTTATTTTCAGCCCCACAGTCTTTCCTTTAAAGAATACAGTTATTTAAAGAGCAACGGAGCGAAGCTTGTTCCTTTTGGAGTTGATTTCGATGAGCTTCGCAGCGTAAAAGACGAGGAGGAGCTCAACTGCCTTCGTATGGCGGCGGCAATCGGCGACAAGGTGTTTTATAAAATTCTTGAAGAAATCAGAGCGGGGAAAACCGAAAAGGAAATTGCCGCAAAGATTGATTATTACATCAAGGAGTTCGGCGGAGAAAAATCCTCTTTTGACACTATCTGTGTTTCGGGAGTAAATTCCTGCAAGCCTCACGGAGTGCCAACGGATAAAAAAATCGATAACGGCGATTTTGTTACAATGGATTTCGGGTGCGTTTTTAAGGGCTATTGCTCGGATATGACAAGAACCGTTGCTGTAGGCTTTGTTACCGATGAAATGAAAAAGGTTTACGACACCGTTCTTAAAGCTCAGGAAAGTGCTCAGGAATTTGTTTGTTCGGGAAAAGGCGCCAAAGAGGCCGATAATGTTGCAAGAAAAATAATTGAAGATGCAGGCTACGGTGAAAATTTCACTCACAGTCTGGGGCACGGCGTTGGAATTAAAATCCACGAAAAGCCGAATCTTTCCCCAAGGGCTGATGTAATTCTTGAAAAAAACAACGTTGTAACCGTTGAACCGGGAATTTATATTGATCAAAAATTCGGAGTAAGAATTGAAAATACCGTGATTGTAGGGGAAAATGGAAGCGAAAGTCTGCAAAAAGCGGGAAAAGAATTGATAATATTGTAAATAGTACTTGAAATTTTTGCTAATTTATTATAGAATATATACGTATAAATATTATTGGAGGTTTTTTACTTATGATATCAGCAGGTGAATTTAGAAATGGCGTTACATTTGAATTTGAAGGTAACGTATACCAGATTGTTGAATTCCAGCATGTAAAGCCGGGTAAAGGTGCGGCTTTCGTTAGAACAAAACTTAAAAACGTTATAACAGGCGGCGTTGTTGAAAAAACATTCAGACCAACAGAAAAATGCGAAAAAGCTATGATTGAAAGAAGAGATATGGCTTTCTCATATTCAGATGGCGATCTTTACTATTTTATGGATCAGGAAACTTTTGATATGATGCCTCTTTCAACAGAACAGGTTGGCGATGCTCTTAAGTTCGTTACAGAGAATATGATTTGCAGAATCCTTTCATACAAAGGAAGCGTTTTCGGAATTGAACCGCCTACATTTGTTGAGCTTACAGTTGCTCAGACAGAACCGGGCATTAAGGGCGATACAGCAACAGGCGCAACAAAGCCTGCAACTCTTGAAACAGGTGCAACAATTATGGTTCCTTTGTTTATCAACGAAGGCGAAAAAATCAGAATTGATACCCGTACCGGCGAATATATGGAACGCGCATAATTAAATAAAAAAAGAAAGGTGTGTATCAAATGAGCACTTTAAAAGAAAAAGCAGAATTCCTTAAGGGACTTGCAGAAGGACTTGACCTTGATGCAAGCAAGAAGGATAACAAACTTGTAGCAAGAATGCTTGAACTTATCGACGAAATGTCAGAAAGAATCGATGACCTTGAAGATTATATCGATGAACTCGATGCAAAGGTTGACGAAATTGACCAGGATCTCGGCGAACTCGAAGAATTCGTTTATGATGATGACGATGACGACGAAGATTTTGAAGATTTCGACGATGACGATGTTTATGAATTTACCTGTGACAATTGCGGCGATGCAGTTTATGTTGACGGTGAATATCTCGATGACAACGAACAGATCGTTTGTCCAAGCTGCGGAGAAGAAATTAAAATCGACCTTGAATGTGATGGCGATTGCGACTGCTGCGAAGACTAATATTAAAAGCAAAAGGCGGAACAGTTTGTTCCGCCTTTCAAACCGTCGAAAAAGTCGGTTTACCGCAAGAAAAAAATTAAAAATGTAGGGTTTGGCGATTTTCGACAAACCGCAATCAAGTGTTAAAAACAGAGCTGTTTCTTCCAAGAAGTGGCTCTGTTACTTGCTTTTCACCGAAATGAGCCTTGCCGTACCAAAGTACTGTCTGCGTCCATTTCGGCGAAATACACTTTCCTTTTTCTTTTTATTTTAATAAAATATAAGGCGTAAGGGGGCTGCCTGAGAATAAAGGTCTGTTTGCATCATATATATATGGCGACAGACTTTTTTGTTTGGAAGGAAGAAGAAAATGAATTTTAATGAAACACTTTCAAGGTTAAGCTCCTTTTTGTGGGGAACTCCTCTTGTTACTCTTATTCTTGTTACAGGAATATGGCTTACCTTAAGACTGAGGTTTATTCAGGTTTTTCACCTGAAAAAAGCGCTGAAATTTATGGTAACCAATGAGAAGGGGGGGAGGGGCGAGGTTTCAAGTTTTGGAGCTCTCTGCACAGCCCTTTCTGCCACAATCGGAACGGGAAATATAGTCGGCGTTGCAACCGCCCTTTGTGCGGGAGGTCCCGGTGCATTGTTCTGGATGTGGATTGCGGCGTTTTTTTCAATGGCAACAAAATATGCCGAGGGCTTTCTTGCGGTAAAATATCGTCAGTTTGACAAAAAAGGAAATGTTCTGGGCGGACCTTTTTATTATATTGAAAAAGGAATGGGGAAGGAGTGGCGATGGCTTGCTCTTCTTTTTGCCTTTTTCGGTGCGGCGGCAGGAGTAATGGGAATAGGAACAATAACCCAGGTTAACGGAATAACCTCAGCAGTATCCGATTTTTTTGACCCCTCCGCCACAAACTGTATAACTCTGTTTGGAAATAACTATACTTATGCAACGGTTGTATCGGGACTTATAACGGGAGTGCTCTCCGGCGTTGTGATAATCGGAGGAATAAAGCGAATTTCAAAGGTAGCTTCGGTGGTTGTCCCCTTTATGGCTGTTCTTTATATTTCCTTTACGGTTTTGGTTCTGATATATAATTTTGAAAAAATCCCCGGGGCAATAACAACTGTGATTACCTGTGCCTTTAATCCCCGTGCGGCGGCAGGAGGGATATACGGAATAACTCTTAAAGAGGTTGTAAGCAAAGGCGTTTCAAGAGGGATTTTTACCAACGAGGCGGGGCTTGGCTCTGCTCCCATAGCTGCCGCTGCGGCTCAGACAAAGGACAAGGTAAGGCAGGGGCTTGTTACAATGACGGGCACCTTTATAGATACTATCGTTATGTGTACAATGACCGGGCTTGCGGTGGTAATTGCCAATGCCTGCGACCCTGCAATAGGGCTTGAAGGGGCAGCTGTAACCTCTTATGCCTACCGTACCTGCCTGCCCTTCAAGCCGGAAATAAGTGCCTTTGTTCTTATGCTGTCTCTGGTGTTTTTTGCCTTTTCAACAATAATAGGCTGGAACTACTACGGAGAAAAATGTCTTGAATATCTGGCGGGGAGAAATAAAAGAAAGGTTATGATGTACCGGGTTCTGTATATCCTTTCGGTTTTTGCCGGCCCGTATCTTACAGTAAATTCAGCCTTTAATCTGGCAGATGTTTTCAATGCCCTTATGGCGCTGCCAAACCTTGTTGCGCTCCTTGCTTTAAGCTCTGAGGTTGCAACGGAAACAAAAAAATATTTTGAAAGAAGCTTTTGAAAAATATCCCCCTTGCCAAAGAAAAGAAAAAATGGTGTAAAATTAGAGTGGAAAAACACAAAAAGCGGGAGAAATTTTCTTTAAAAAAGTGTTGACAAAAAAATTTTTTTGTAATATTATGTAAAATGAGAAGGAATTTCCCCTTTTATGTAGAATAATAAAATCTCAAGAGGTGAAATTCTATGTCAACAACACTTAAAATATTGAGAACAGGAGGAGCTGTCGGTGAAAAATCTAAAAATTTTAACAAGGGCAATAAAGAAAAGCTATCTTAACATCGAGCGTATTTTATGTATAAATACAGCTTTATTTTCTTACGCCGCCGAGCAGGGATACAACGCGGCAGTGGGTTTGTTTTCAGGGAACAATATTATATCAAAGGCAGCTTTGGCATTGTTTAACGTGTTTTTGACGAAACGCAGTAAACCCGAACGCTTTAAAGACGGAGCCCCTTTATGGGGATACGGCTTTTAACAAACGTCGGCTTTTTATCAGTCTTAAAACAGGTGAAATAATGCCAGGGTGCAAATTGTTGCACTCTTTTTTGTACCCTGAAAACATATTGTTTCACATAATACGCTGTTGAAAAAGGGAGGAATATTTATGAAACGTGATGTTCACAACGAAGAGTTTTTTGACAACGAGCTTTTAGATGTGGATTACGACAAGGCTTTTAACCCGGAAGAGAAAAAGGGCGGCAAATGTATCGGCGTTATAAGAAGAATAATAATTCCGAACACGCCTGATGAGCCTTATGAGCTTCTTGTTTATGACCGTGATAACAGAAAAAAGCTGGTTCTTTATGTGGAAAACGGTGAAAAGCTTTTTACCCAGATCCTTATAAAGAACGAGAAATACGGCTTTTTGTACGAAGAAAAAGACGGAAAGAATTACGCTGGCTTTGTTTTTCACGCTGTAAAGAACAAAGAGAATGACTTCGAAAGGCGTATAGACGCTGTAAAGGTTAGCGAAAGAGGCTATGTGGGCCCGAGTATTGATGCTAAATACTGGAAATATCTGGGAGAAAAGGTTATTGTAGGCCTTGAAGTGGAAGGCGTTGTGATAAATAAAAGAACAGAAGAACTATCCAATCATATCAATACAAGATTCTCTCTTGTTACAAAAACAGGCAAAACAGAATGTTGCATTCTTGGAAGTCTTTTTAGTCAGGGGGAGCTTTTCAACAAAGCTGAGCTTATTCAGAACAGTCTGTATCAGCTTAAAGGCTATTATTGCGAGGGTGTGTACTATGTAACCTGCTGGGATGAGGTTACAAGCGTTTCCAAGGAGGAATATATGAAGGGTATTGAAACTACGGTAGAAATCAGAGGGTGTATAAAATTCAGAGAATTTCCTGCGCCCGGAGAACAAAAGGTTGTTTTCTCCGTTGTAAGCGGAAATGAAAGCTATGATGTTGTTATTGACAGGGTAAAGGCAAAGGGCAAGGACGAGCTTCGTGAGGGAGAAGAATATATTCTTACCTGTGAAAGTACGGAAAAGGGCTACGAGGTAATAAGCTACAGCCGTTGCCTTATAGACCTTGACGATCTTCCCCGTGAAGGAGAAGACGGCAATGCCCATCGCAGAGAGGTTTTAAAGAAACTGGATCAGAAAATCTTCGGTGAGGCGTGCATCAAAAAAGAGTCGGGCTTTGTTCCGCTGGGAATCAGGCTTTCGGGAATTCCCGAAAGAGTTGAAACAAAGGGAGAAATGGTTTTCTTTATTTTAAGGGAAAGCCTGTCAAAATATATATGTGTATATAACCCTGCCCTGACGGGCACCGTTAAGTGTGACCAGCTTATAAATTCCTGTCAGAAAATAGAGCTTTACGGAGCCCTGGGTAAAAGTGTTGTTTATGTAAGAAATTACACTATGCTTGCCTCGGATGAAATTCAGATAAGAAGCTTAAGACCAAGTAATAAAAGAAACAAAAAGATGGCTGACCTGCTTGAGGATGAGGCAAAAGAAGAGAAAAGAGATAAATATACAAAGGTTGCAAATGCAGGCAGAGCCGGCATAGAAGACGAGGACGATCTTTATTCAAAATTCCTCAGCAAACAGGAATATTATCCTCCTGAGGTTCAGACGGCAATTATCAGAGCAATGAGAGATTCCTCTCTTAAAAGCTATCAGAAGAAAAAGGTTTTAGAGCCTCTTGTAAATGCTCCCTGGTCAAGACAGCTTGAACTTAAAACAGATGCAAAGTATCTTATGGACAAGCTTAATGAAACTCACTACGGTCAGGAGTATCTTAAAAAAGCAATAATTAAAATTCTCGGAGCTTACGAAAGCAAAACCGAGGGCAAGGGAATGGTGCTTCTTGTGAGCGGCCCTCCCGGGGTTGGTAAAACAACTCTTTTCCAGAGCGCGGCAAAGGCGGCAGGTATGCCTTTTGCAAAAATAACTCTTAACGGAATTGACACGCCGTATTTCCTTAAAGGAACTCCCCGTCTTTATGACAACGCCATCACCGGCGAAATCGTAAGAGTAATAGGCGAAGTGGGAGACAGAGCAATGATTCTTCTTGATGAGGTTGACAAAATGGCAACCAACGGCAAGGAGGGAAACCCCTATACTGCGCTTTACGACCTTCTTGATACCGATGCTCTGTTTCAGGACAGCTTTGTGGAATCGGGAATTTCTCTTAAGGACACAGTTTTCGTTATGACGGCAAACGACCTTGCCTCTGTTCCTACTCCGATTATCGACAGGGCAACAATGATAAGCGTTCCCGACTATACACAAGAGGAAAAGTTTGCCATAACCAAAGACTATGTAATTCCAAAGGCAATGAAGAAGTATCAGCTTAACGGAAAGGTTATTCATTGGGATGAAGATATTATAAGTGACATTGCCAACCGTTTTTCAATAACCAACGGCGTGCGAGACATTGAAAGAAACGTAAACAGCGTTATAAGATCGGCTCTTGGTCATATGAAGCTTGAAAATTCCGGGGAAATTACCGTAAATAATACCAATGTAAGAGAGCTGGTAGACCTTCCTCCGGTAGGAAGAGAAAGAATTGAACAGGAAATTTCCGGACTTAAAAACAAGTTCAGATGCTACAAAACAGAATACGGTAAAGAGGTTTGCGATGCCATTGCAATGAAGTTTGTAAAATACGATTCCTGCAAAAACGACGTCGACCGTGAGCTTTTAAGAAAACAGCTTTATCAGCTTGTAAATGTTGTTCCGGGAAAACGTGCCGAAAAATATAACTTAAAGAAAATAAAAGAACGCCTTGACAGTACCCATCATTCAATGGAAGAGGTTAAGGAGCAAATTCTTATGAGCTTTGCGGGAATGAACGCTTCAAAGAAAAACGGCGCAAGATGTATGCTTCTGAACGGCCCCTACGGTGTAGGAAAAACAAGCATCTGTAAAACAATTGCAGATGCGATGGACAGAAAATTTGTTAAAATTTCCCTTAACGGTGTTGACGATGTTCACTTCATCAAAGGCCATAACGAGAGCTATAAAAATGCAGAGGGCGGAGCAATAATGAAAACTCTTGCCGATAACGGAACCGATGCTCTTCTTATTCTTCTCGATGAGGTTGACAAAATGTCGAAAGGCGCTTCGGGAAATCCTTATGATGCTCTTATCGACCTTCTGGACGATTCGGGAATTTTTACCGATTCCTTTACAAATGTTCCTGTCGACATTTCAAACGTTTTCTTTATCGCAACCTCGAACATAAAGGAAAATATTCCTGTTGCTGTAATGGACAGAATGGAGCTTATTGAGCTTTCCGGTTACTGCGAAGAGGAAAAACAGACTATTGCCGAGGAATATATTATTCCTGCTAAGCTTAAAAAGTACAGAGTTGAGAAAACCCTGGAAATTCCCTCCGAAACCGTAGCCTTTATCGTTTCCAATTACGGAAAGGCATTTGGTATGCGCGATGTAGACAAGGCGGTAGACAAAATAATCCGTAAGGCACTCAAGGAACGTGAGCTTGGAAACAAAATAAAGAACGTAAGTACAGAATTTGTTGAAAAAACCCTTGGCGCAAAGCCTCTCAAAAGAGGAAACGTAGCCTCTTCGGGAGTTTCAAGACCGGGAATTGCAAGAGCTCTTGCAGTAAGCGGAAATTCGGGTACAACCTTTGCAATTCAGGTTGCTTCTAATCCTTACGGCACAAAGGATGAAATAACGGGACTTCCGAAACAGAGCACTCTTGACAGTATAAAAATTGCCAAATATTTAGTAAGCAAACTTCTTGGCAAGGAGCTTAAACCGGTATGTATTCACTTTGCAGAGGGCGGAATTGAAAAAGACGGTCCTTCTGCAGGTATAACTCTCTTTTCGGCAATCTATTCTCATTTTACCGGAAAAGAAATCAGCCGCAATATAGCCTTTACCGGAGAAATTGACCTGTTCGGGGACATATGGCCCATAGGCGGGGTAGACCTTAAGCTTACTGCAGCTGAAAACGAGGGCTGCACAGAGGTGTTTATCCCTGTGGCAAACTACAAACAACTGGTTGAAAACGGAACGCTTGGAAAATACAAGTGCAGAGTTATTCCCGTTGAAAACGTAAAAGAGCTTGTGGGAGAGCTGTTTGAAACGGAAATAAACGCCGCTTAATCTGTGGGGAGAGAAAAACTCTCCCTGCCGGTTAAAAGGCAACTAAAGAAAAGGATGAAAAAAATGATTAACCTGAAAATTCTTGATGAAACCAAAGCAAAGGAATATTACGGCGAGCTTGAGACCCAATGTATTCTTAATGAAAAAAACTCGGTTTTTATGAATCCCGAGGAAATAAGAAAGCAAATGAACATAAAAAAAGGGGATAAGTTCCTGCTTGTTCACTTCAAAGGGAGTTTTGAAAGCTTTAAAGAGGAGTTTAACTTTGTCAGAATGCCCTGGATTTATACAAATGTGGTAGTGCTTTTAAGAGTAAGCAAATATCTTAAGGCAGAAGAGCTTGAAAAATTGTACTCTGTGGTTTCAGACTGTTTGGGTAATCAGGGGGAAAGCTTAAGCATAAGCTATATTTTAACCGACAGGGAGGAAATCTTAGGCGAGGTAGAGCTTATACTCAAGGTATGGTAAAAAGCAAACATATCACAAAACCCACACAACGCTTATTCAAAGCATTGTGTGGGTTTTCATTTAATTTGAAAGTGTTCTTACGGACACTGTCATTTTACAGTTTCTTTTTTTTATTCGTTATTTTTGCTGTACAGTATCATAAGTCCTTTGAGAAGAAGAGCATCGTCAAGAATGATTTTGCTTTTGCAAAGGGGAACAACAATCTGGGCAAGACCGCCTGTTGCAACTACGGTGCAATTTTCTCCCATCTGTTCGTTAATGTTTTCTATAATTCCGTCGAGCGCTCCTGCATTACCGTACATAAGACCGCTTCTGATACAGTCGGTAGTATTGGTGCCGATGATTTTTTTAGGCTTTTCAAGAGCAATGCTCTGAAGCTTGGAGGTTCTGTTCACCAGAGCGTCGTGAGAAATAACAACGCCGGGAAGAATACATCCGCCGATATATTCCTTTTTTTCGTTGATAACCGAAACTGTGGTTGCAGTACCCATATCAATCAGAATCAAAGGGGTTTTGTATTTGGCAACCCCTGCAACCGCCGAAACAAGAAGGTCAGAGCCCAG
This sequence comes from Clostridia bacterium, assembly GCA_045605445.1. Classification (GTDB taxonomy): domain Bacteria; phylum Bacillota; class Clostridia; order RGIG6154; family RGIG6154; genus CAZMHL01. The sequence continues at coordinate 58,631 of JAZUPZ010000004.1, forward strand.
CTGAGCCGGATTGTCAATTTTTATGCTTATTCCTGTTTTTATTCCCGGTTCAACTACAAGAACCTTTATTTTTGCAATTTTTTCTATAGCCTGCTTAACGTTGTTTGTAACGTTTGGAACAACAGATGAAATAATTGCCCCTTCAAGGTCAGAGGGACTTATGTTATACATTTCAAATGCGGTTTTCATCATTGAGGCGTATTCAAGTCTTGTAGCAAGATGGTTTGTTGACATTCTTTCAATAAAAACAACCTCGCCGTCTTTTATACATCCCAAAACTATCTGGGTATTACCGATATCAACTGCAAGTACCATATACCTATCTCCTTATTGCTTTCATAATCTGAACAACGGCGGGAGCAAGAACAATGTTAATTGCAAGCTCAACAAGGAAGTTTCCGCCTACAAGAACGAAAATTATATAGTGTCCTACAGCGCTGCCGCCTGCCCACTGAGTAATAGTTTCCATAAAGAACAAAAAGCATCCCAATAAAAATATTCCTGTGTTTACGCAGGGGCATACAACTGCCGCTGCCATTGTTGAAAGATAGCTGTTGCCCGAAAGCTTTTTGATTGCCTGAAAGGTAACGCCCGCAAGAAGGCCGCAAAGTGTACCTTTTGCAAGAACCGTAATAACGGTTCCGATAACGTTAACTGTAAGAAAAGCTGCCGCATCGCCACTTGCAAGAACAACTACGCCGAAAACAAAACCAAGCCATGCGCCGATTTTAGTTCCGCAGGTTGCCGCACCGATTACGATAGGGATAAGCACCAGCGAAATTGAAAATGGCCCGAATTTTACAAAACTGCCCATATACTGAAGCAGTACCACCAGAGCTGTCAAAACAGCCGCCATTACCAACCTTTGAGTTGACATTCCTTTTGTTTTTTCCATATTAAATTCCTCCTGTTATTGTCCCGTTTACGGGTACATTACATTTCATAATAATGTTTTAAGGTGCAAATGTCAGATTCCTGAAGAATACCTGCATATAATTAAAAGTACCTCTTTTTATTATTATGATGGTTAATTATAACAAAAAAAAAGGAAAAAGTCCACAATTATTTCACAAAATCATCAAAATAGGTAATTGTAAAAATGTATAAATATGGTATAATGTATTTTAGCAGTGATAAGGAGGAATGATAATTGAAAATTTACAGTCAATCAAAAGATGAGGTTTTAAAGACTTTGTCAGTTGATGAAACAGAGGGCTTAAGCGGGGAGCAGGCAAGTGCTCTTCTTGAAAAACACGGCCCCAACAAATTAAAGGAAAAAAAGAAAAAAACCAACCTTGAACGTTTTATAGAACAGTTTAAGGATGTTATGATTTTAATTCTTCTTGCGGCGGCGGCAGTTTCTTTTGTAATTGCCTGTGTTGAGAGAAATCCGGCAGAATTTTTTGAGCCTGCCCTTATTCTGCTTATTGTTGTTCTTAACGCGCTTATGGGAGTTATTCAGGAAAGCAAGGCTGAAAAGGCTCTTGACGCCTTAAAAAGTATGTCGGCTCCTCACGCAAGAGTAATAAGAAACGGAAAAGTTGATGTTATCGATGCATCACTGCTTGTGCCGGGAGATATTATAAAGCTTGAGGCGGGAGATTTTATCCCTGCCGATGCCAGACTTTTGAGCAGCGCAAGCCTTAAAAGTGAAGAATCTGCCCTTACTGGGGAATCGGTGCCCTCTGAAAAAGATGCAAATGCAGTGGTTGAAGAAAATGCACCCCTCGGAGACAGAACGAATATGGTTTTTTCCGGCTGCAGCGTTACTTACGGTACTGCAACAGCAGTTGTAACCGCAACAGGAATGGATACCGAAATGGGCAAAATTGCAAATCTTCTTGATAACGAGGAAGAGGGACAGACGCCTCTTCAGGAAAAGCTTTCACAGCTTGGTAAATATTTGGGAATTTTAGCTCTTGCAGCCTGCGGCATAATTTTTATAGTAGGTATAGCAAACGGAATTCCTGTTCTTGAAATCTTTATGACCTCGGTTTCTCTTGCAGTTTCCGCAATCCCCGAAGGTCTGCCCGCAATTGTAACAATTGTTCTTTCAATCGGCGTTCAGCGAATGGTTAAAAGAAATGCGCTTATAAGAAGACTTCCTGCGGTTGAAACTCTTGGAAGCGCTTCAATAATCTGCTCAGACAAAACGGGAACATTAACCCAGAACAGAATGACTCTTGTTAAGGCTTACTGCGACGGAGCGACTGTTGAAGATGTAACCGAAAACTGCTCGGAGGGAGTAAAGGCGCTTCTTAAAATGGGAACTCTTTGCTGCGACGGTGAAGTGGTTTTTAAAAACGGCGAGGAACAGCATATCGGCGATCCTACAGAAACGGCAATCGTTCTTGCTGCTCATAAAAACTCAATGCCAAAGGATGAGCTTGAAGCGGAATATCCCCGTCTTGCGGAAATTCCTTTTGATTCAGACAGAAAGCTTATGTCAACCGTTAATAAAATAAATTCAAGCAACGTTGTTATAGTAAAGGGTGCCTTTGATGTAATGGCAGAAAAATGCGTTGCAGGCAACCTTGAAAAGGCTAAGGAAATAACCGAGGAAATGAGCAGAAATGCTCTTCGTGTTCTTGCGGTTGCATATAAGGAAATTGAATCTGTTCCCGAAAATCCTACAACAGATGAGCTTGAAGAAGGACTTACCTTTATGGGACTTGTGGGAATGATTGACCCGCCAAGACCTGAAGCAAAGGCGGCAGTTGCCGTTTGCAGAAAAGCGGGAATAAAACCCGTTATGATTACCGGCGACCACGTTGTTACAGCCTCTGCAATTGCCGGAGAGCTTGGGATTTTTTTGGAAGGCGATATGGCGATAACCGGTGCCGAGCTTGATGCTATGACAGACTCTGAGCTTGACAGAAAGGTTGAAAACATTTCGGTTTATGCCCGTGTTTCTCCTGAAAATAAAATAAGAATTGTAAAAGCATGGCAGAGAAAAGAACAGGTTGTTTCAATGACAGGCGACGGCGTAAACGATGCGCCTGCTCTTAAAGCGGCAGACATCGGCTGTGCTATGGGCATTACAGGTACAGACGTTGCAAAGGGCGCGGCAGATATGACTCTTACCGACGATAATTTTGCAACAATTGTTGATGCTGTCCGTGAGGGCAGGGGTATTTATGCAAACATCAAAAAGGTTGTAGGCTTCCTGCTCGGAACAAACATCGGCGAGGTTATAACCGTGTTTGCGGCAATGCTTCTCTGGCATAAAACCCCGCTTCTTTCAATGCAGCTTCTCTGGATAAATCTTGTAACAGACAGTATGCCTGCCATTGCTCTTGGAATGGAAGATGTTGAAAAGGATATAATGGAAAAACCTCCTAAGTCGAAAAACGAAGGTATTTTTGCTCACGGTCTGGGAATTCGTGTTGTTCTCCAGGGCTTTATGTTTGCAGTGCTCACTCTTATCGGTTTTAAAGCCGGCGAAAATGTTACTTCAACTCTTGAAGGCGGTCAGACTCTGGCGTTTATGGTGCTTTCCCTTTGCCAGATTGTCCAGGCGTATAATATGAGAACAGAACATTCTCTCTTTAAAATTGGCATATTCTCAAACAAAAAGCTCAACGGAGCGGCTCTTATTTCCGTTCTGCTTGTAGCTCTGGTGTTGTTCACGCCTCTTAAAGGTGCTTTCGGGTTTGTTGCTCTTCCGATGAAGCTTTACGGACTTGGCTTAATATTGATTTTCGTGCCTTTCGTGATTATGGAAATATCAAAGCTGTTGGGATTTATAAAGCATAAATAATTTAAGAATGAAAAAAGAACTGTTTCAAACTGCAGTGTGCGGTTGACAGTTCTTTTTTGTTTGCTGAAATGTTGAAAAAACATATATTGTATGGTATACTGAAAATGAAGAATTATGCAGAAAAACGGCATTAGGAGAGAATTTTATGGATAAAACGAAAATGTTTGAAAAAATCGGGCTTACTCCGAAAAACGGAAAGCTTACAGCAGAACAAATAGGGGCGGTAAAGGGTCTTGGTTTTCTTCGTGATAAAAGGTATGAAGATGTGTTCAACGCAAGAATTATAACAAGAAACGGAAAGCTTACCACAGAGGAACACAGAGCTGTTGCCGAAGCTGCAGACCTGTTCGGCTCATCGGAGGTTGCAATGACAAGCCGTATGACGCTGGAAATTCAGGGCGTTTCTTATGAAAACATTCCTGCTCTTATTTTGTTTTTAAAGGAAAGAGGACTGGAACCCGGCGGAACGGGACCAAAGGTTCGACCTGTTGTTTCCTGTAAGGGTACAACCTGCCAGTTCGGACTTATCGATACCTTTTCTCTCAGCAGAAAAATTCACGATTTGTTTTATGTGGGCTATCATAACGAAACCCTTCCTCATAAATTTAAAATAGGTGTGGGAGGATGTCCGAACAATTGCGTAAAGCCCGACCTTAACGATCTTGGAATTGTGGGTCAGAGAATTTTTTCCCCCAACCTTGAAAAGTGCCGCGGATGCAGAACCTGCGCTGTAGAAACAGCCTGCCCTATGAAGGCTGCAACCCTTTCAGATGGGAAAATACATATAGACAGTAAAGCTTGTAACAACTGCGGAAGATGCCATAAAAAATGTCCTTTCGGTGCTTTTGAAAGTGCAAGTGAAGGCTATAAGGTTTGTATTGGCGGAAGATGGGGCAAAAAAACTGCAATGGGCAGACCTCTTTCAAAGATACTTACCTCTGAAAAAGAGGTTCTTGATGTGGTGGAAAAGGCAATTATTCTTTTCCGCGACGAAGGAATAAAGGGCGAACGCTTTGCAGATACAATAGAAAGACTTGGCTTTGAATATGTTGAAAAGAAACTTATTGAGAAATAAAATTATATGTACGGCAATAAGCTTGATGCTTGTTTATTTGTGCGGGTGCAGTCAGAAAGTGGCTGATAATACAGAAAATCAGGTTATATTTAAAGATGCGTTAAACTGTCAGGTTTCAATAGGAAAAAAACCAAAACGTGTTGCCGCTTTAATCGGAAGCTTTGCAGAAATCTGGCAGCTTGCGGGTGGAGAGGTTTGCGCAACCTCCGAGGATGCCTGGGAGGATTTTAACCTTGAGCTTGAAAACTGCGTAAATATCGGAGGGGCTCACTCTCCGGGGCTTGAGGCTTTGCTTTCCGCAAATCCGGAGCTTGTAATAGCAAGCGCCTCCACCGCCTCAAACGTAAAAATGAAGAATTCCCTTGAAAGTGCGGGAATCACCGTTGTATATTTCGATGTAGATTCCTTTGAGGATTATCTTTTTATGCTTGATGTATGTACAGATATAACCGGCAGAAAAGACCTGTACGAAAAAAACGGTGTTGAAATAAAAAACCGAATTGAAGGTATCAGAAAAGAATTTTTCAATGCAGAGCTTTCGGAAGAAAAGAAAAAGATTCTTGTTCTCAGGGCATCTTCGGGAGCGGTAAAGGCAAAGGGAAGCAAAGGAACGGTTCTGGGGGAAATGCTTGAAGACCTGGGCTGTGTAAACATTGCCGACAGCGACAAAAACCTTCTTGAAACCTTAAGTGTTGAAAGTGTAATAAAACAGAATCCCTACCGTATTTTTGTTGTAGCAATGGGAAATGAAGAGGCGGCAATGAAAAGCCTTTCACTGATAATGAAGGAAAACCCCGCCTGGGGAACCCTCAGCGCAGTAAAAGAAAATCGTCTTCATATAATGGAAAGAAAGCTTTTTAATTTAAAACCAAACAGAAATTGGGCAGAATCCTATGAAAAACTCAGTGGAATTTTACTTTCAGAATAAAATAAAAATTCTTTACGGCATCGGAATATTATTTCTGATGCTTTCGGCGTTGCTTGGAATATTTCTCGGAAGCACCCCTCTTGCCGTAAATGAAATTGTTACTGCCTTTTCAGAGGGCTTTAACTATTCGGCAGGAACAAAAATTTTCGGCTATGTAAGGCTTCCCAGAACAGTTGCTTCAATCCTGTGCGGAGCGGCGCTGGCGGTGGCGGGAACGGTAATTCAGAGCGTTCTTGCAAATAAGCTTGCATCTCCGGGCGTGGTGGGGGTAAACTCCGGCGCAGGACTTGCGGTAACTCTTTGTACCGCAATGGGGTTGTATGGTGGCTGGGAGCTGTCGTTTTTTGCATTTCTGGGAGCCTTTGCCGCAGTTATGGTTGTAAGCCTTGCCTCAAAAAAATGGAGAGCTTCAAGAAGCACGGTAATTTTAATCGGAGTTGCAATGAACAGCTTTCTTTCTGCAATTTCGGATACGGTTGTAACCTTTATTCCAGATGTGGGAGTAATGAGCAACAACTTCAGAATAGGAGAATTTTCAGCAGTTACTTACGGAACTCTTGCTCCTGCGGCTCTGATAATTTTTATAGCTCTTTCAGTTTTAATGACAATGACCAACGAGCTTGATATTCTTACTCTTGGAGATGATAATGCAAAGGCACTTGGTATGAATGTTGTTTTTATAAGAACACTGTTTCTGATTCTGGCGGCTTTGCTTGCAGGATGCGCCGTAAGCCTTGCAGGACTTTTGTCCTTTGTGGGACTTATAGTGCCCCACGGAGTACGAAGACTTGCAGGGGGTAAAACGGTTCATCTGCCGGGGTTGTGCGCTCTGTTCGGCGGAGGCTTTGTCTGCCTTTGCGATACCCTTGCAAGAGTTGCCTTTTCTCCCTATGAAATCCCAGTGGGAATTATAATGGCGTTTCTGGGAGCACCTTTTTTTGTTTTTCTTCTTGTGAGGGGCAAAGGAGGGCATAAAAATGATTGAACTTAAAAATATATGCGCAGGCTACGGTAAAGGCAACGTTCTTAAAAACTTTTCAGTCTGCTTTGAAAAGGGAAAGCTTTTGTCTGTTATCGGGCGCAACGGCTCGGGAAAAAGCACAACGCTGAAAACAGCCGTTGGGGTAATAACCCCAACCTCGGGAGAAATTTTTATCAATGGCGAGTCTGCCTTAAATATGAAAAAACGGGAAATTGCCCGTCGGGCGGCGTACCTTTCCCAGGGGAGAAATACTCCCGATATGACTGTAAAACAGCTGGTTCTTCACGGCAGATTTTCCCATCTTGACTATCCAAGAAGATATTCTGAGAAGGACAGGGAAATTGCAATAAAGGCAATGGAGCAAACGGGAATTTTAAATTTCGCCGAAAAACCCCTTGGTGTGCTTTCCGGAGGAATGAGGCAAAATGCCTATGTTGCAATGGCGCTGGCACAGAGTACCGATTATATTTTTCTCGATGAACCTACAACTTATCTCGATATTTCGAATCAGCTAAGCCTTATGAAAACCTTAAAAGGGCTTGCAAAGGAAGGAAAGGGAATTGTAACCGTAATGCACGACCTTCCCCTTGCTTTTACCTTTTCAGATATTATCGTACTTATGGACGGCGGTAAGCTTGTCGCCAAAGATACGCCGGAAAATCTTTGCAAAAGCGAAAAAATAAGGGAGGTTTTCGGCGTGAGCTTTGAATTCAACAAAGAACAAAATTGTTACTGTTACAACTATAAAGTTTAAAGGAGACACAAATGAAAAAATTATTCTCAAAAGAACAGCTTCGTTACCGCTTCGACTGTATAATGTCAAAAGGAACGGTTGCAATGTCAATTCTGCTTTTCTCGGTTACTGCTATAATTGTGTGCGTAATCGGGCTTGCAGCGTATCTGGTTGCAGGGGAAGGAAGCGTTACATATCAGATATGGACAAGCCTTATGCATACTATGGATGTGGGCACTCTTGCTGATACCAGGGTTGATAACATTCCTTATATATTCTTAATGTTTCTTGCAACTTTGAGCGGTATGTTTATAACAAGTATCTTAATAGGTATAGTTGCAAACGGGGTGGAAAGCAAGCTTTCGTCGCTCCGTAAGGGACTTTCAACCGTTCAGGAGGAAAAGCATACGGTTATTATAGGCTTTGACAATAACATTTTTTCAATTTTAAAGGAGCTTATTGAGGCAAATTCCAACAAAAAGGATGCCTGTGTTGTTATTCTCGGCAGTCAGCCGAAAGAAAAAATGGAAGACGATATCGCCGCACATCTTTCTCAGACAGGGAAAACAAGAATAATCTGCCGCAACGGAAATGTTCACGATGTATGCTCTCTTAACCGCTGTGCGATAGAAAAGTGCGGCTCGGTTATTGTAAATACTCAGGACGATGCGCAAACAGTAAAAATAATACTTGCAGTTTCAGCTTATCTTAAGGACAAAAAGCTTCTTTGCCCTGATATGCGCATAGTTGCTTCTGTTGATAATGCGCAGTATATGGAATCGGCAAAAATAGCAGGCGAGGGCAGAGCGGAGGTTGTTTATTCCAAGGAGGCAATTGCAAGGGTAATTGCAAATACCTGCCGTCAACACGGCTTGTCTCAGGTTCTTACAGAGCTTTTTAATTTTACGGGAAATGAGTTTTATTACGAAAGAGTTCCGCAACTTGCGGGAAAAACCTTCAAGGAAGCTCTGCTGAGCTTTTCAAATGCTATTGCTGTGGGCTTGTATTCTGAAAATGAAGTAAAGCTTAATCCGGATATGAATACCTTGATAGGAGAAAATGATAAAATTATACTTCTTGAAAGGGATGACGGTGATTATAAATATCATCCGAAGAAAACCGCAGATCTGTCAAAAATCTGTGACTTACGCAACGATGCTGCCGTAAAAAGTCATCATCTTGTTATTCTCGGAAGCAACGATAAATTGCCTATTATTCTGGCAGAATATAATAAATATGCAGACCCGGAAACAAGGGTTGTTATTGTTGATGACGATTTAAACGAAGCTTTTCTTGGAAATTATGAAAACCTTGAAATTACATCGTGTAAGAACAAGGTTACAAGAGAGCTTTTGCTTGAGGTTTCAGAAAAATATGCAGATAATATACTGCTCCTTAACGACGACAGCCTTGATTCTGAAAGCTCGGATACTCAAACCCTTCTTAATCTTATTCTGCTCAGGGATGTTGCAGATAAAACGAAAAGAAATTTTGCCATAACAACGGAAATGCGAAGTGCGGAAAATCAGAAGCTGGCATCTCAGGCAAGGGTTGACGACTTTGTTATCGGTTCAAATTATGCAAGCCTTTTAATGGCACAAATTTCAGAAAACCCCGCTCTTACAAATCTTATTTACGATTTGCTTGACGAAAACGGCTCGGAGCTTTATATGAAGCCCGCTGTAAATTACGTTAACCCCGGCGAAACGGTTGACTCTTATATTCTTACCGAAAGCGCCGCACAGAAGGGCGAAATTTACCTTGGATACAGACATATGAGGGAAGCAAATGTAGTTGTAAATCCCGATAAAGAAAAAAAGGTTGTATTCAAAGAGGGCGACCAGGTTATCGTAGTCGCCGAAAGCTGACAAAACGGATTGATATAATACCGACCCGTGGGGGTTATTACAAAAGTTAAAAAAGGAGAAATTTATGTCAAAGGTTCTGACATTAGCTATAACAAAAATCGGAGACTTGTTGACCGAAAATAAAATTACAACAGATGAAAACGGATGCACGATAGAAAATATATCTTTATTGATTCCGGAGTATCAAAGACCGTATAAGTGGACTGCAAAAAATACAAATCAGTTGCTGGATGACATAATATATGCAAAAAATGAAAACAAAGAAGTGTATCGTGTCGGCACACTTATATTACATAAGGATGAAAAAGGTTACAATATTGTAGATGGGCAACAGCGAACTATAACTTTTTGTCTGTTGTTGAAGGTTTTAGGTGTAGAAAATATTAAGTTTTTAAATCAGAAATTGCCGGATAATCCTTACAGCAAATTTAATATAACAAATAATTACAGAGCGTTAAAACGCAGAGCAGACAACCTGGATGCATTGAAAGGCGAATTGCTTGACTATATTGTAAATAATTGTGAAATGATTGTTGTAATAACAGAAAATATTTCAGAAGCCTTTCAGTTTTTTGATTCTCAGAATGCCCGTGGTAAAAAGCTATACCCTCACGATCTTTTAAAAGCATATCATTTGAGAGAAATGAAAAACGTAGATGTAGCGGAAACGGAAAATACGGTAAAAGTATGGGAAGAGTTAGATCAGAAAGATTTGGCGGAATTGTTTTCAGAATATCTTTACCGGTTGAAAGAATGGATAAAAGGGAATAAAACTGATGAACTTAACGAACGTAATATTGATATTTTCAAAGGAATAAGTGGGCGTGACAATTTTCCGTATGCTCAGTTTTATAAAGGCGCTTTCTCGTATGCAGATAATGTTAATCAATCTTATTTGCCCTTTGTTACCGGTATGCAGAAACTCAGTTCATTTCAGTTAGATGCGCCGATAATAGCAGGAAAACCGTTCTTTGACTATGCAAAACATTATTTTGATGTATTAAGTGACATCAGAAATAATAATAAGTATGAGGGGTGTTTTATAAATGATAATAAAATTATAAAAACCCTGAATCTCAGAGAATACCGAAATGGCGTGGGAAACAGAATTGTCAGATTACTTCTGGATACTGCAATTCTGTTGTATGTTGACAGATTTTGCCCGGAAAAACCGCAAAAAGCAGATACGGAAATGCTTGACCAGTTTGTTGTATATGCATTTGTATGGGCGTATTCTCTAAGGGCTCAATATCAGAATTTAGGTTGGCAGGCGGCACAAAATTATATTATGGGATGCAGCGGCAGAGAGTTGGTGAATTCTTTTAATCTTTATAAGGTTATAACGGAAAGCGATTCCCCTATCGGACTTATGAGTGCCCTGGCGGATAAAATAATGCCATTGTCTTACAATAATTTGCCGGAATTTGACAAGAACAAGGCGGAAAGAATAAAAAAAATAAACGATGAAGATAATGGGGTCTATCGGGATTATTTGCATTTTTTTGCAGAATATAATTTTTGGAGGGGTCAGAAATGAAAAAGACGGTATTACCTCTTAAACAACTTTCTGTTGCAGAACTCTACAATGGAAATGACAAGCTTATATTTGAGGTTCCTGTTTATCAGAGAAATTATGCCTGGGAGAAGGACGAAGTGGCAACCTTGATACAAGACGTGTTTGATGCATACCAAAAAGCTTCGGAGACATATTTTATAGGAACGCTTGTAACCTTTCACAAAGGTGATAATATCTATGAAGTTATTGACGGACAACAAAGACTTACAACTATCAATCTGATTTTAAATGCTCTTGGTATAAAACCAAGCAATCAACTTACATATAAAGCACGAAAAAAATCCAATGAAACTATAAGGCATATTCCGGAATTTAATATTGATGAAAAAGATTATGGAATAATTAACGGATATAAATATACAGAAACTGCGATCAAAGAAATAGTCGGCACGGAATATCTCAATGAATTTAAAAAATATTTTCAAAACAGTGTTCATATTATTCATTACCATGTTCCAAGGGATATTGATTTGAATCATTATTTTGAAATTATGAATTCCCGTGGAGAACAACTGGAAAAACACGAAATTATAAAAGCCCGTCTTATGAGTGCCTTGGTAGAAGAAAAAGACAAAATGTTGTTTAGTTATATATGGGACTGTTGCTCGGAAATGGGGGTTTATATTCAGCAAAAATATAATGATAAAAGTGTTTTTGGTGAGGATATGCACAGGCTTATGATTGATAGATACGAAGAACTTCCATGTGATCGGGGTAATAACGACGGAGAGACTTCAATAAGGTATCTGATAGAGAACAGGGATGAGTTTGAATTAACAACTCAAATATCTCAGGAAGATAAGCCCGATTCTTTTCAGCCGATTATCGATTTCCCCAACTTTTTGCTGACGGTTTTGAAAATAACAAGAATATCAGAAGAAAAGAACTTTGTTCCTGTCAATTTTAATTTGGATGACAAGGAATTGATAAACGAGTTCGAAAAAGTTCCCTTTGATGAGTATAGCGGCAAGCAGACTTTTGTAAAAAAATTTGCATATAATTTAATTAAAGCCAAGTATTTGCTTGATAACTATATAGTGCACCATTCAAAGGAAGAAGACACTATGGAAAACAATCCCTGGAAACTTCAGTACTGGTATAAAGATAAAAAACATAGGGCATTCAGAAACTTATGCGATGACGACAATCAACAGCAAAATATTTTGCAGTTGTTATCAATGTTTGAGGTATCATTTACAGCAAGACAAAGAAAAAATTATCTGTTTTATTGTTTGTTGTTTTTGTTTGAAAAATATAATTATCAGAATACTCACAGTTACCTGTTGGCGGAATATGAAATGTTTTTGGAAAAGTTGGCAGAGAAGTATTTTTCAGATGTATATCTGGTAAAAGAAAAACTTAGCAATATCAATGTGCCCAAACCAGGTAGTTTTGACGAGACTATTTTGGTGAAAAATAGTCTTTACACAGATAACACCGGAGTGGATGCGTCTGTTTTTGAGCAGATTTACGGAAACGGTTCTGTGGCATCAAAGGGAGTTCCGCTGTTTGTGTTTAATTATATTGATTATAAAATATGGAAATATTACGCGGAAGAAATACGCGGCGAAAAATTGAAGGAAGATCACATAAGACGAATAGCATTTTTTGAAAAGCTCGGTTGCGGAGATTTTGGTCTTGACATTTTCAGTCAATTCTATTTTTCAAGAACAAGAAGAAGTCTGGAACATTATTATCCGCAAGCTAATGTTTCGGAAGGTAATATTGACAGTAATCAGATAAATTGCATGGGAAACTATGCAATGATAGGAAGTGAAGCAAACAGTTCTGGTTCAAACTGGAGTCCGAAAGCTAAGCTTGATTATTATCTTGATTCTTCAAAAAAAATAAAACAGGTTAGTGTTGCTTCTTTAAAATTTATGATTATGATGCAAAAATGCAAAGATAATCAGGGCGAACGAACCCCGGGACAGGAATGGAATTTTGAAGATATAAAAGAACATCAGAAAAAGATGCTGGCTCTTTTAACGGGAAAACTATAAAGAAAAGGTGAAGGAATTGGAATTCAGATATGCGGAGGAAAAAGATACTGCAATTATTCTGCAGTTTATAAAGGATCTGGCGGAGTATGAAAAAATGTCAGAAGACGTAGTGGCAACGGAGGAGCTCTTGCAAGAATGGATTTTTGAAAAGAAAAAGGCAGAGGTTATTTTTGCTCTGGAGAATAATGCAGAAGTAGGCTTTGCTCTGTTTTTTCATAATTTTTCAACCTTTCTGGGCAGAGCGGGAATTTATCTTGAAGATTTGTTTGTAAAGCCCGAATACAGGTCAAAGGGCTACGGAAAAGGACTTCTTAAAAAGCTTGCTCAGATTACAAAGGAGAGAGGCTGCGGAAGGCTTGAGTGGTGTTGTCTTGACTGGAACAAACCGAGCATAGATTTCTATCTGTCTCTGGGAGCGGTTCCTTTAAACGAGTGGACAACCTACCGTCTTACGGGTGAAACCTTAGAAAAATTTGCAGAGGAGTAGGTTAATATGAAAAAGATTGTAGCTGTAAATGCAAGCCCCCGCACAAAATGGAATACTGCTATACTTGTCAAGTCGGCGGCAGAGGGCGCAGAATCAGAAGGCGCGGATATAAAGTATTTCAATTTATACAGACCGGAAAAATTCACGGGATGTATCTCCTGTTTTGGGTGTAAATCGCCTGAAAATCAGGGGAGATGTGTGTTGAAAGACGGGCTTTCTGAGGTTCTGGAGGAAATTCGTACTGCAGACGGTCTTATTGTAGGCTCTCCAAATTATCTTGGCGATGTTTCAGCAGGCTTTCGCTCGCTTTATGAACGTCTTATTTTTCAATCGCTTACCTATAATACTGAGAAAATGAACTGTAACGATAAAAAAATACCGGTTCTTTTTATTATGACAAGCAACTGCGCCGAAGAGCTTTATCCTGAAGTTGGCTATAAACAAATGCTGGAAGGATATGAAAATAAGTTAAATAATTTTGTAGGACCTACAAAGATCATGGTTTGCGGAAACACTCTTCAGGTTAATAACTATGAAAAATACAACTGGACCTTGTTTAACCCCGATGAAAAGAAAAAAAGAAGAGAAACAGAGTTTCCGAAGGAAAAACAGAACGCATATTCTCTTGGCGCAGAAATAGTAAAAAATCCGTGGCAGTAACGAAATAAAAAAACGACAAATAATGCAAAAATGTTGTTATAACAACATAAATTAAACTTTTTCTATGATATACTCATTCTGACAAATGAAGTAAAGGAGATTTGAGATATGATCAGAAAAATAATAAAAATAGATGAAGAAAAGTGTAACGGTTGCGGATTGTGTGCAAAAGCTTGTCATGAGGGTGCAATAGAAATGATTAACGGCAAGGCAAAGCTTACCCGTGAAGATTATTGTGACGGATTGGGCGATTGTCTTCCTGCCTGCCCTACAGGTGCCATAACCTTTGAAGAACGTGAGGCTCCGGCTTATAATGAAGAGGCAGTTAAAAAAGCCAAAATGAACAAACAGGGCGAAAAGCTTCCCTGCGGATGCCCGGGAATGAATTCAAAGGTTATAAAAAGAGAAACTGTCGTGCCTGATGAGATAAATTTTAAGCCGTCTGCAAGTCAGCTTCAGCAATGGCCCGTGCAAATTAAGCTTGTGCCCGTAAATGCCCCGTATTTTAATCAGGCTAATCTTCTGATTGCGGCAGATTGTACGGCTTATGCCTATGCAAACTTTCATAATGAATTTATCCGTAATAAAATCACGTTGATCGGATGCCCTAAGCTTGACGAGGGTGACTATGCAGAAAAGCTTACGGAGATTATAACGAATAACGATATTAAAAGTGTTACAATAGTCCGTATGGAGGTCCCCTGCTGCGGAGGTATTGAAAACGCCGCAAAAAGAGCCCTGCAGGCAAGCGGGAAGTTTATACCCTGGCAGGTTGTAACAATTTCAACAGACGGCAGAATTTTAGACATATAAAAGGCGGAGCTGTAATTTATTACAGCCCCGCAGACTGTCGAAAAAGTCGGTTTACCGCAAGAAAAATAAAAATGCAGGGGTTGGCGATTTTCGACAAACCGCAATCGGATGTTAAAAACAGAGCTGTTTCTTCTTAGAAGCGGCTCTGTTGCTTGCTTTTCACCGAAATGAGCCTTGCCGTACCAAAAGTACTGCCTGCGTTCATTTCGGCGAAATACACCTTCCTTTTTCATTGTCTGCCAGCGTGTCGATAGGGTTATCGACACGCTGAACGGAACTGTAATTTATTACAGTTCCGTTTTTGCTTAAGAATCGGAATTTAAAAGAGTAAAATGATTTTTGTTAAGCTTTATAAAGCCGTCCTTTTGCATTTTGCTCAGTTCGTTTGACATAGCACTGCGGTCAACGTTCAGATAGTCAGCAAGCTGTTGACGGTTAAAGGGAATTTCGAAACTTTTGCTTCCGTGACAAGTTGCCTGATAGGACAGGTAGCTTAAAAGTCTTCCTCTGATGGTTTTTGAACTCGTGTGTAAAATCCTTCTTGATAAGTTAAGGCTTTTCTGCGCTGAAAGGAAAAGCATATTCTGTATAAGCTTGCTGTGAAATGCGCAGGTGTTGGAACAAACAGAAAACATCGACAGGGTGCTTAAAAACAAAATTTCGGTGCTTTCATTTGCTATTGCATTTATCATCAAAGGTTCACCGGGAATACAGGCGTAGTTCTCTGCAAAAACCTGACCGGGACCGATTAAATCAAGAATGCTCCTGTTTCCCCATATGTCGTCATTTTCAATTGAAACACTGCCCGAAAGAACAATACCCATAAATGATGTGCTGTCACCTGAATAAAAAATAAATTCATCTTTTTTGTATTTCTTTGTGGTTGCATTAAGACATCCCATAAGCGATTGTATATCCTGCGGGGCAATACCGCGAAAGAGAATTGTTTTTGAAAGAAAATTAAAATTCATAAATAACCTCCAATGTTGTAATATTATATCAGTTTTTTATGTGTAAATCAATAAATTTGAATTTAAGGGACATTTATAGTATAATTCTATGCATTAAAGCTTGAAGTCAGTGTTGGTGCCTATAAATGCAAAAATTGCGGTCACGAGATTGTGCCTACCTATACACAGGCACTTAATGCGATGCACATGGGAACTACCCGTTATTTAAAGTGTCCCAAATGCAACAAACGCACGTGGTGCAAGAAAGTAATAAAGAAATAAGATTTCAAATTGTGAGAGCATCAAATTCCAATTTGACAAAGGAGTGATTGTATGAAAAATCTAAAACTATTTTTCTCGGCATTAACAGTAGCATTTGCAATTTTGGGCTTAACAAAGGCTCTTTCAACTGATATTACAATGCCGATAACATTTGTTTGTTTAGCAAGCGATAATTACGGAAGAAGGACTTATAGGTAATATTTTAACGGAAGTGCAAAATGGTTTGGGGTACGCAGATGCAAGAGCTAAGTCGAACAGAATAATTTTCAATGCTTTTCTGAACGGTCAGACAAACGGCTTTGGCTATGGTGATCTTGTTGATATTGTAAACGGTGCAATTTTTTACTATAGGGATATATATTTAAGACCTGACTTCTATACTGAAAATGTTGAGAGAGTAAGAAGCATTGTTGCACCGGTGATTGAAGATTTTAAAGCAGGAAAAATAACATACGCAGAAACAGAATTTAATGCAAGAGTAAAAATCTATCAATCCATCAATCCGTCGTTTAAATCCGACATAGAATTTGCAAAAGATCCTATTTACAGAGATATTCCACCCGTTGATAACAGCTTATTTGCAATAGCAAGAAGGTTGATCTTGGAAAGTAAATAAAAATTATTTTAATTAGTCAAGTATAAATTACTCATTTATACTTGACTAATTTGTTTTTTGTGTGCTATAATTTAGGTAACCTAAACTGGAGGTCGTATATATGTTTATAGGCAGAGAACGTGAGCTTGATGCTCTGAACAATCTTTATAAATCAAATAAATTTGAATTTGCAGTTATCTATGGCAGACGCCGTGTCGGTAAAACTGCGCTCATAAATGAGTTTATCGGTGATAAAAAAGCTATTTACTTTAAACAGGAAAATCGTTAATGATAATATTAATGGCAGAGCTGGTTCGATAGAAATATATCTACCCACGAGAATGCTACAAGATAATAGCGGCAAACTGTACTATGTGACATGGAAGAGTTTGGATGAAAAGACGAGGGAATATCAAGGGGAAGTGTCTAACAAATCGGAAATATTCAAACACTTTTTGGAATATAAACATAGAGTTGAAAACAATATAGAAAAATTTGTTGTAGATGAATGGACGAACATGCTTAAATTAATAGATTCCTTTGTGTTTGATAAGTAATTATGCAGTTGAGTAATACTACGGCAAATAATACAATTGAAAGGAAAATAGTAATGGCAATCAATTATAATGATTTAAAAAAACAACTAGCTGAGCACAAAGTATATGATGCTTGGCAATATATTTGTAGCTTGTTAGAAACTGTTGATTATATGAATCTATCATATAATTTATTACAGAATGTATACAATCATAGGGTATCAGCTTTAGATAATGCTGTGAAGGAAGTTGTTTCAACAGCGGCCGCAAATAAAGGAACGGCAGTAGCATTTACGGAAGAACATTTGAAACGTACGCATTTTAATATAGTGCAATATGATATTGATGATTCTCTGTTTTTAAGGAAAACAGCATTGGAATTCTTTCATTATGCAAGATTAAGTATTGATGTTTTGTATCAAATAATTAATAGCAGTTTGTTTGGAGATAGCGCCCTAAAGGTGAATGAGTATAATTTGCCGAAGAAAGTTACGGAAAAATTGGGAGATACACCATGTTTTAACACCATAAAAAGTATATTAACAAATGGAATTTCGAAACAAAACATTGAGTATCTAATAGCATTTGACAATTACATAAAACATATAAAGACAATATTGATAACGATCAATAATAGTATTTTATTAGGTCATAATGATAAGTTTGAAATTAATGAGTTTTGTTACAAAGGAATAACATATCCTAAAGTTGACGTTATTCAAAAAGTAACAGATGTTAAAAGCGAAGTAGATAATTTAATAGATTCTACATTAACTGAACTTTTTAATCAGATTCCCAATTGCATTGATAATGACAACCGTTATCAAAAGTTGAGAGTGAGAATGATATGCAAGGAAAAAGAAGATAAAAGCTGCATAGAATATATAACATATTTGATAGAAGTGAATAGAGAAATTACTGAATTACCTGCCGAAATTAAAGTAATGCCATTGCTTATTGATTCAAATGGAGAAGTGCATTCATATGTTTTGGATTTAAATGAAATATTTGTATGTGTAAAAGACAAAGGGGAATCGGGAATTATTGGGATGGCAACGGCGAAGCAGAATGTTGATAGTAATGAGATATATCGTTCCTTTGAAGTTAAGCCTTGTACCATCGTGGATTACTATAATTACATTTCTAACTTTACTACAACATATAGCAATCACCATATGAATTTTAATGCCATAGAAGGCGAGCTCATATCGTATAAAGATAAAAATGTATAAGCATTAAAATGAATTCCCTCTTTAAATCAATTTTGAGACCGAGTTGCAACGGCTGTTAAAGGGCTTGTAAGACAAAACTCTCTCAGGTAGGGTAGTTACACCACCCAAGGTATTTAATCGCAAATAAGACGGCTGTTAAAGGGCGTGTGTGCGAATAAAATGGTACGGATAATAAAACAGAAATATAAAAAAGCGTGATGACATTAAAATCATCACGCTTTTTGGCGGAGATGTAGGGATTTGAACCCTAGCGCCGGCAAAACCGACCTACCGGATTTCGAATCCGGACCCTTCAACCACTTGGGTACATCTCCATATTTATCTTCTGCTTCTGAAAAAAGATTTTAAAAGCTGTGAACATTCTTCCTTTAATATACCACCGGTGATATCGGGCGCAGGATATGTGAAGCAGGATGAAATATCCACTTCCTTGCGTTTGTCATCGTATGCCCCGAAAACAACTCTGTCGACTCGGGAGTTCATTATAGCTCCCATGCACATAGGACAGGGTTCCAGCGTAACATAAAGAGTGCACCCCTGAAGACGCCAGGCGTTCAGTTTACGGCAGGCTTTGCTTATTGCAATAATTTCGGCGTGGGCAGTAGCATCATTTGAATGCTCCCGTTTGTTGAAGCCTCTTGCAATGATTTTGTCATCTTTAACGATAACACATCCGACGGGAACATCCCAGTTGGCTTTCGCTTTGATGGCTTGCGCAATAGCCTTGTTCATAAAATTCATATCTTTTTCCATAGATAATATTATAATTTGTTGAGGGAAAAATGTCAATAATAAAATCTATAAAAAATCTATATATTGTATATAATATAGGAAAGAAAACACAAAATATAAAAGTCGAAAAAAATTCAAAAAAAAATTTCAAAAAATTTCAAAAAAAGTGTTGACAAATAAAAAAAGCTGTGATATTATATAAAAGCTGTCGCAAGACGGCAGCATCGGACTTTGAAAATTATATAGCACAACCAGCAAAGGTTCTCGTTTAATTGAGAAAAGTAAAGTCAAGAACTTTACACAGTAATTTGAGAAAATTTTAGTTTAGAAATGAGC
>JAZUPZ010000005.1:0-31275 GCA_045605445.1 Clostridia bacterium
CCCCACCCTTAATGCCGCTCGCTAGTCTTTTCGTATTATCTGAAAATAAATTTTGTTTCCTGTTCCTTGAATTTTGTTTTAAGACAAATTCTCTTTAATGTTTTACCCCAGTTGTTTATAACCGCAGGGTCATTATCCTCAACTTTTTCAACAACTGCCTCAAAAGGCTTGTCGATTGTAATTTCCATTGTTTCCCCACTCTGCATAAGATTGATTTTATCTGTAATTTCAACCTCTGCATTTGTCATAAAAACAAATTCAACCTCTTTTTCTTCGGTAAGAGAAATGAAATCTTTAAGAATAACTGAGGAATTTTCTCTGTCAAGTCCAATTGTTCTTGTGAATTTACTGATAAATTCTTCTCCGTAGGCTTTTTCAAGGTCTGCGCTCATTGAAGAATTTTTAAAAACAACATTTTCGGCTTCAAATTCTCTGCCGAATTTCTGTCCGCATCCGCCGATTATGGGCAAACAGTGGAACTGTGACTGTGTGTTCCAAAGCTCGTATCTTCTTGGCGAGAAGGTCTGGGCTGTGTAGGTTTTATTTGCAGGGTCAAGAATAAAAGGCTGACAGTTTTTGAAAATTATAATGCTTCCCGTATCAAGGTGGTTATGGCTCTCTGCATTGTGATTTGCCTTTGCCGCAAGCACCAGACCATAAGGTGCAACTCTTTTTTCTCTTTCAAGCATTACTTTGATACTGTCGTAATGTTGACCGAGGGGAAGTTCAAAGCTTTCTTCCACATTTGGAAGCTCCGCAAGGGCTTCTGCGCGGTAAAGGAGTCTTCCGAAATCCGAGCGAGAAAGTGCGGGAGTTTTTTCTATTTCTGCATTTTCAAAGCTTTCTTTGGCATAGGCAATAATTGTTTTATCCTTCATTACCTTTCCTACATAGTACATATATGCCCAGTCGCCCTTTGTTTTTGCCGGACAGTCGGAAAAGCTTGTGACAAACTCAGGCGCATTGTACATATTTATCGTAAAACGTGCGGTGTTTTTAACCTTTTCATCAGCAGTAAGGTCAAGCTTTCCGCCGGTGAGCCTTTTAATGCAGTCCGCATAGGCAATAAGGTTTCCGCCCGCGTGCGACCAGTAAACAACGCCCTCGTCGCATCCGCCATCTAAAGGATACTGACTATAATATTTATTGATAATATAAACTGTTCTTGCAAGAACCTTAAGCTCTGTTTCGCCGTATTCTTCAAGATTTATAATACATTTAACAACGTTTGATACAATCCAGGGATTCCAATTGTTAGGAATTCTGCCGAAGCCCATCCAGAGGTAGTCATTGTTAAGGAAGTTTTCATAAACCTCGCTTTTTATTCTTCTTTTTATTCTGTTCCCGATTTCAGGAGAAGTGGCATCAAGCTGATTTTTAAAGATGTAGTAAATTGAAGAAACAAGCGCAGCCGTTTCTCCTACAAAAAGAGCAAGACCTGTTTTTGTTTCATGAGGAACACAGTCATCGGCACCATATTTCTGATGCGCAGGCACTGCCCACACAGTTTCCTCTAAAACCGCCCACAGAAGGTCAAGCATTTCGTTAAAATGTTCACCCTTGTTTTCGATTGCCTCTAAATAAGCAAATCCTGCAAGATACTGTCTTCTTTTGAAATAAGGTGTTTCAAAGGTTATTCTGTCTCCCGCTGTTTTAAAGAGCATACTCTTTGAAAGGGGGAGAATTTTAAAGGCTTCTTCGCTGTTTTCTGCCCTTTTCTTTAAGAAATCAAGAAAATCCCCTCTGAAGCGTTCCCAGTATTCCCTTTCTTCAACTCTGTGGCTTATAGCACAGCCTTTGTCGATATTTTCTCTGAAAAATTCCACATTCATAAACTTTTCAAGTTCCATACCATCACCTCATGCACATTATACAGTTCGCCATTTGCAAAGTCAATGCAAATATCACCTTTTTTATTGCACATTTCACACAAAAAAACAAACATCCGCTTTTAAATCAACTCTGCTTTTGCTTCCTTGTTATCAACAAGAATTTCATCGCCCTTTACCATTACAAGGCAAGGCTTGTCTGCAGACACTTTTCTGCCCTTTTGTTTTTAAAATTACCATCTGCAAACAAATTAACGAAAATCTTTGATTTTTTTATACAATTGTGTTAAAATATTCTTGCGACTTAGTTTAATATTTTGTTCTTCATTTGGAAAGGCTGTGTTTTTGTAAAAAACACAGGCTCTTTTGTCTTTCCATTTGAGGAATGCAGAACTAAGTCGCATTAGTCAGAGCTTCGTGTTTTTTGTGCGTAGCTTCGGCTACGCATTTTTTAATGCAAAAAATTCAAAACACCCGAACTCTCCGGATTTTTCTGTGGGAGAGAGCTTTATTTAAGGAGGTTTTTATAAAATGGGTATATTTGCCACACCTCAGGATGAAATTGTAAGCATTCTTGACGAAATAGAACTTCTCTGTGAATTTTGTAAAGGTCGGGCGCGCTTTCTCCGACATTCTTCTATAAATCTTTCCCTGAAAACGTTTGAAGAATATAGGGACGATTTTCAGGTTGTTCTTCTGGATTTATGTGGAATGATAGAAACGCACCAGAATTCAATTTCAACAGAAAAGAAGAAATCCTGGAGCTTGTCAAAAAAACTGCCAAA
The DNA here is from genome assembly GCA_045605445.1 of Clostridia bacterium. GTDB lineage: Bacteria > Bacillota > Clostridia > RGIG6154 > RGIG6154 > CAZMHL01. Next base: position 2,615 of record JAZUPZ010000005.1, read on the forward strand.
GAATAATTCTGCGTTTTCCCGGATAATTTTCACTTTTTGAAACATAAACTCCACTTTTGCCGTGCCCCAAAGGTTCCCGGCAAAGAGGAGTTTTTATGTTTTATTATCGTTATATCACCCCTGTAAGTTTTTCCGGCTTTCCGGGAGATATCCTTCATACTTTTTGAAGGTTCTTATAAAATTCGAATAATTGTTAAAGCCCAAAAGTGAACAGACCTCTTTAACTCAATATCCGTGACCTGTGCAGAACATTCAACCGATGCTCTTTTAAGATGGACCGGAGCTCTAAAAGAAAGGGCGCGGAGGATTTCGCAATAACAAACTCCCGCTTTGAAAAGGAACCCTGAGAAAACCTGTGCATATTATATAAAGAGGTGTTTATATGCCGAAATTAAACTATATTATTTTTTCCGCCGACAAAAGAATGCTTAAAATAAAGGAGCTTCTTGAAAAGGACGGACATTCGGTTTTTTTACATACAAAAGAAAATCACCTGAAGGGAGACGTTCTTATTCTGCCGGTTCCCGTTACCGACGACGGAATTTATGTCAGAGGAACAGATGTTAAGCTTTCATCCCTTGCCTCTTTTGACGGCAAAATTCTCGGCGGGCTTGTTCCAAAAGAGTTTCCCTTTATAAAGGATTACTTTAAAAACGAAGAGGTTGAAATTGCCAATGCCGTTCCCACCGCCGAGGGAGCAATTGAAATTGCCCTGCGGGAAACAGAAATAACTCTTTCTTCTGCAACGGTGCTTATTACGGGCTTTGGAAGAATTTCAAAAATTCTTTCAAAAATGCTCAGGGGCTTTGACTGTAAAATAAAAATTGCGGCAAGAAACCCTCATCAGCTTGCCTATATAAAAGCCCTTGGCTTCGAAGCTGTTGATATTTACAATATGCCCGCAGACTGCAACGTTGTTTTCAACACTGTTCCCGCAAAGGTAATTGACAGAAGCTTTGTTGAAAAGCTCAGAAAAGATACTCTGATTATCGACCTTGCTTCAAAGCCCGGCGGTTGCGACTTTAAGGCTTGTGAAGAGCTTAACATAAAAACAATTCATGCTCTTTCTCTGCCCTCGAAATGTGCCCCGTCAACCGCAGGTGAAATTTTATATAACAGTATAAAAAATTTTTAAAGCCCAAAAAGGCAAACGTAACTCAAAAGCAATATAACTGCAAAAGTTTCTTACAGAAGCTTTTGCCAAGGGGGAGTATTTATGGACTTTAACGGTATTACTGTCGGTTTTGCTTTTACAGGCTCCTTCTGTACCATTGAAAAGGTTCTGCTGGAGCTTGAAAAGCTTTCCACGGAAAATCTGAACATAATACCCGTTTTTTCTGAAACTGTTTACAATACTGACAACCGCTTCAACAACGCGAAGGAACTGAAGGAAAAAGTTGAAAGTATTACAAAAAACAAGGTTATATCAACGGTAAAGGGAGCAGAGCCAATCGGTCCGAAAAATCTTCTTGATGCTCTTGTAATTGCTCCCTGCACCGGGAATACTATGGCAAAAATTGCAAATTCCGTTACCGACACATCGGTTACAATGGCGGCAAAAGCAACCTTAAGAAACAAGAAACCCGTTATAATAGCACCTTCAACCAACGACGGGCTTTCAGGATCAGCGAAAAACATAGGCACTCTTTTGAACACAAAAGGAGTTTTCTTTGTACCCTTTGGTCAGGATGACCCTGTAAAAAAAGAAACCTCCCTTGTTGCTCATATGGAGCTGATTATACCTACCCTTGAGCTTGCACTTTTTAACACCCAGCTTCAGCCGATTTTAAGATAAAGCCTTTTACAGCCTTCTTAAAGGAAGGCTGTTCAGACCGTCGAAAAAGTCGGTTTACCGCAAGAAAAAATAAAAATGTAAGGGTTGGCGATTTTCAACAAACCACAATCGAATGTTAAAAACAGAGCCGTTTCTTCCTAAAAAGTGGCTCTGTTGCTTGCTTTTCACCGAAATGAGCCTTGTCGTACCCAAAGTACTGCCTGCGTCCATTTCGGCGAAATACACCTTCCTTTTTCATTGTCTGTCAGCGTGTCGATAGGTTTATCGACACGCTGTACATCCTTCGTTAAAAGAAGGCTGTTTTTTACAACTTTTTTATTGTATAAAATTTTCTAAAAAGGCAATAATCTTATCAGGTGATAAAAATGATTGTTAACAAAGTTGAAATATGCGGCGTGAACACGTCCAAGCTGCCAACTCTTACCGACAGCGAAAAAAACGAGCTTTTAATAAAAATTCAAAATGGTGATGAAGAAGCAAGAAAGGTTTTTATTAACTCAAACCTTCGCCTTGTGCTTTCTGTTATTCAGAAATTTTCGGGCAGAGGCGAATATGCCGACGATTTGTTTCAGGTGGGATGCATCGGTCTTATCAAATCAATTGATAATTTTGATCTTTCCGTAGGAGTTAAATTTTCAACCTATGCCGTTCCTATGATAATTGGCGAAATAAGGCGCTATTTAAGAGATTATAATGCCATAAGGGTATCCCGTTCCGTAAAAGACCTGGCATACAAGGCTCTTTCTGCAAAAGAGCAGTTTATGAAAAAGGAAAACAGAGAGCCTACCATTAAGGAAATAGCCCAAATGATTGAAGCAAGCGAAAAAAGCGTTCTCAATGCTCTCGATGCCATTCAGGACCCCGTTTCTCTCTTTGAGCCGGTTTTCCACGACGGTACCGACACGGTTTTCGTTATGGATCAGGTGAGCGACACAAAAAATCACGATGAAGCCTGGACAGATGACATTGCCATTCGGGAAGCAATAAAAAAACTCAGCGAAAGGGAAAGACGAATAGTAAATATGCGTTTTTTCAGCGAAAAAACCCAGATGGAGGTTGCAAAAGAGCTGGGAATCTCCCAGGCTCAGGTTTCCCGCCTTGAAAAAAACGCCGTTGAGCATATGAAAAAATATATTTGATAAAAAGTCGCCTTCGCAACAAATGTTTGCTTTGCGCACCTTTTCAGAAACAGACTCTTGTGAAACATAAAAACTCCCCGTGGTGTTTTAACACTGTGGGGAGTTTTTTATATCAAGCCGTTCCTTCTTCTTCCTTCGTATTCTGCCGCCGCCTTTGCCTGGCAGTTTACCCCTGTTTCCGGGTCAAACTCTATATCTGTAAAAGCGTCATATTTTTCAAGGCAACGGGCAAGCTCTTCGTTTTCTTTAAGAGCGGTCATATAAATATAATTAAAAAACAAATTTGCAGGCTGTACACTGTACCTTTTTTCGCGACCATCTTCATCCTCAAAAATATATTCTGTTACTTTTCCGCTCTTTAAAAGCCTTTCGTCCTTTTTAGCCTGTTTCGCTGTCATATAAAGCAAGTCTTTATATCTTTTCCCGTTCTCAAAAACCTTTGACGACTGATATATGTTTTCAACCGCAAATTGTTTTTGCTCGGAAACAACGTATTTTTTAAGATTAAAGGCAGACAAAAGAGTTCCCTCTTTGTCAGGAGATTTTGTTGATATTTCAAGAACCTTCATTTCCGGGAAAATCTCTTTTATTGCTCTGTGCAGTTCAAATACATTCTTTTGTTTTCCTTCAAAGGTATCAAGAGTGCAAAATTCAAATTCTATCTCTCTTTGTTCAAAATAAGGTTCTTTGTCAAGCACAATAAAAACCGGTCTTTTTTTCCTTGTGATGCTCATAAAAATCCTTTCTTATTTTGCCTTTTGCTTTAAAACTGCATAAAATTCTTCTTTTGTCATATTCTGAACGCCGTCTATTACTTCTATTTTCATATCTTTTGCTCTCTGAATTATATATTTTTTTCCGTCCTCGTCAGAGCTTATATATGTTGTAAGCAATATTTTTTTTGCATGCTTTCCGCCGAATCTTTGAGCAACCGTTGAAAGCTCATACAAATCCTCTTTATGAACCTCCCCGTTTTTGCAGGAGATAAAAATCGGAATCATATTTTTCGTCATCATAACATCTATTTCATTACGGGTGTCCCTTTCAAGGGTTGTTCCGTCGTGAATAACTCCGTCCCAGTCTATAAAAATACCCGTATCAACATCGTCGTAATATCCATGCTCGTTTCTGTTAATTTCCGTTGCAGTACAATAAGCATAAAGTTCCAGAATGTTTCCCGCTTTTGTAAGACATCTGTGCACCTGCTCATTTTTATACCTGAAGGAAACCTTCATATTTTTTCCTTCGTAATCGTAAATAAGTCCCGCTTCAATCAGAGCATTTATTATCATAAGGCTCATAAGGGTATCCTGATGACATTCTTTCATATATTCAAGATCCGCCGTAACTCTTAAGCCATGGCTTATTTCACCAAATCTTTCAAAATTTCCGAAAACCGTTATCTGCCTGTTGAAAAGCCCGCAATTATCCTTGCATATTTCCCATATTTTTTCAATATCGCTTTTAAAATCCTCTGTAAGATACCAGGGCAGATCCTCATAAATAACCGAGCCCCCGTTTAATATAACGCTTTCCTTTATGGAAATATAAGGTTTTTCTTCATCTGTAATGTTTTCGCAATTTTTAACCCTTACAAGTTCTCCGGTTTTAACGTTAATTTGAATCATGGGAACATTTCTTTCTGCAGAAATTGCTCCCATAGCTACAAGCACCAGCTCTTTTCCGCCGGTAAGGTCAAAACAGCAATCTTCGTTTGCATCTAATATTGCATTAAGCTTTTTGCAGATAGCATCAAAATCGTATCTTCCCACAACCTCATACTCAAGGCTCACTTTTATATTTTTTTCCTTTAGAAATCTTTCAAGGTCTTCAATTTTCTTTCTGGTCATTACCTTTTTGAAGCCCACAAAAATTATTTTTTCAGGAAGAAATCTTAATCCTGCTACTATATTTTCAAGCTGACATTCGTCAAAAAGTTCAATTAAAGTTTTTATGTGAAACACCTCTTTCTCATACAGTATACCATTACAAAAGCCAACTTTCAACAAATTACTGCCAAAATCAACAAGATTTATTGATTTTATCCAATCAGGATGTTACAATGAACTTACAAACGTTTTGGGAGGTAATATATGAATATTTATGTAATTTTACTGTCTGTGTTTTTTCTGACAGCTTCACCCTTTCTTGCATTTTTTTCGGACAAAATTTTTAAAAAAGCAAAAAATATAAATCCTATTTACATTCTTTTGGCAGGTGTTTTTCTTGCAATTTTCACTATGATGTGTAAAATTGACTTCAAGCCTGCCGTTCATAATGCTTATTCAACCTTTTTTCTTGCACTTTTTCACTCAATGCAGGCATTACTTTTAGGTTATGATTTTGAAAATCTTACAGAAACCTTCACCATTGCCGACCCATATGCAAATGCTACGTTTATTTATATGTCCTTTCTTCTGTTTCTTGCTCCTGTTTACACCTTCGGCTTTGTTCTTTCTTTTTTTGAAAGCCTTTCTTCATATGCTCATTACTTTTTCAAAAGAGGTAAGGATATTTTTGTGTTGTCTGACCTTACGGAAAAATCGGCAGTTCTTGCAGAATCCATAAGAAAAAAATTCCCCGATTCGGCAATTTTCTTTACAAACTGTAAAAAGGATGAGAAAGAAGAAACCGCTCTTTTGAGAAAGAAAGCAAAAAAAATTCAGGCACATTGCTTTTCAAAAGAATTTGTTGATGTAAAGCTCAGATTCCGTAACGAAAAAATAAAATCCATATTCTTTGCAATAAATGAAGACGAAACTGAAAATACAGAAAATTCCATTAAACTTATAGATCGTTTTAAAAACAGAGAAAATACGGAAATTTACGTTTTTGCAACCACTAAAGTCAGTGAGCATCTTCTTGATTCGGTAGAAAGCGGAAAAATAAAAGTTCGCCGTATAAATGAAGATCGCACCCTTGCTTACTCAATGGTTAAAGATAAAACAATTACTGACAATGTAACCGTAAAAAACGGCAAAAAAATCATTTCAACTCTTATAGTCGGCTTCGGCGGTTACGGTACAGAGCTTGCCAAATCCCTTCTCTGGTGCGGTCAGCTTCCGGGATATGATCTTGAAATAAATGTTATTGATTCAAAAAAAGTTCAAACCGAATTTAAAGCCGAATGTCCGGAAATTATGGAACATAATAATAATGATGAGATAGGAGAGGCAAGGTACAGTCTTAATTTTTACGATGAGGTTGACGTTAAAACCGAAAAGTTCAACGAAACTGTTGAAAAACTCACCAATACTTCTGTTGTTTACGTTTCTCTGGGAAATGATGAATTCAACATTGAAACCTCAATAAAATTAAGAATTCTTTTTGAAAGGAAAAAACTTTTTCCGGTTATCAGAACAATTGTTTACAGCGACGTTAAAGCCAATACCATAAAAAGCCGTAATCTTCTTAACCATTGCGGTGACGATTACAAAATTGAACTTATAGGAAGCCTTGAAAGCAGATGCTCCTATGACAGTATTGTAAATGAAAATCTTGAAAAAGAAGCTTTAAAATACCATCTTTTGTGGGCGGATTCTCCCGAAAAGGTTGAAAAATATACTACTCAGTTCAACGAACACGAATATTACAGAAATTCTTCAATAGCTTCAGCAATTCACGAAAAATACAGACAGGTGGTTTTCAAAGACGGAAAGGATATTGATGTTATAGTTGAAACACCAAAAGGCAAAAAAAACCATAAGCTTTCCTCAATTTATGAACATATGAGATGGAACGCCTATATGCGCTGCGAAGGCTTTGTTTTTACCGGTTCTCCTGAAGAGGAAACAAGAAACGACAGAGCTAAAATGCACCACAATCTTCATCCTTTTAACATTCTCAGTGATGATAACATAAAAAAAGACATGAGAATAGCTACAAAAGATTACGAAAACAAAACAGAATAATACTAAACAACCTTAAAAACCCGTAAAAGGAGATGTAAGTTTTTACACCTCCTTTTTTTATTGTTTTTCGCATTTATGCTAATTTATAAAAATTAAAATATGCTTATATTAGTATTTTAATATTTTTATGCGAATTTAAAAGAAAATTACCGATATATTCTTAAAATTACCTTGAATTTTTAAGAATAACTACAATTTACTCTTAATTTTCAAAAAATCATTTTTCGCAAAAATGCGAATTTTCGTTTAACCTTATTATTAACAAACCCGTTTTTTCACACGTCAAGCTATTTTATATGTTATAAAAACCGCATTTGACAACTTGTGTTTGCTTTGCTCACTCTTTTCAGAGACAGACTTTTTCAAAATAAGATTTATCACACAGAGAACAATTTTCTTTGTTTTAAAAATCCCCGTATCCTAATTTCGGATACGAGGATTACTCTTTTTAGGTTTAACTATCAGTTTGCAAATCTTTTGATTTTCTTTGTAGTTGTTTTAACAAATTCTTCTTCTCTTACATCAAAATCTGTAATAGCCTTATATGATGGCATTTTTGTATTTACTTCTTTAATTCTGTCACCTATATATTTTGTAAGAGCTTCTTCTGTGAAATCTTTTCCAAGTACTTCTTCTGCATATGCATAATCAGGGAAAATGTGAGCTGCAACAATACTGTCATTACCTTTATTGTCTTTTTTGCCGTAAACCATACATTCTGCAACAATATCTTCTTTTGAAAGATAAAGTTCAACTTCTTCGGGGAATACGTTCTTACCGTTTGCTGTAATAATTACATATTTCTTTCTTCCTGTAATATAAAAGAAGCCGTCTTTTTCATAACCAAGGTCTCCTGAACAGAACCATCCGTCTTTCATAACCTCTTCTGTTGCTTCTTCATTTTTATAATAACCCTGCATTACGTTATCGCCCTTAATGAGAATTTCGCCGATACCGTCTTCATCAGGATTGTCAATTTTCATTTCTGACTCGGGGAGAGGCATACCGATTGAATCATCCCTGTAATACATATCTCTGTTTAATGCTCCTATCGGTGCACATTCTGTAAGACCGTAGCCCTGAATTGAAACTATACCAAAGTTTCTGAAACCCTGGGAAACCTCAGGATCAACCGCTGCAGCACCCATAACGAAAAGTCTTAATTCACCGCCAAGGTTATCAAGAACCTGCTTGAATACTTTTCTTCTTACATCAATACCAATTTTCAAAAGAACGTTGCAAAGCTTACTCATAACCTTTATAAGCTTTTCTTTGCCCTGCTTTTTAATTGCTCTCATTATCTGACGGTACATACTTTCACCAACAAGCGGAACCGCAAGAATAACGGTTGGATGACATTCCTGCATATTTTTTACAATATATTTAAGTCCCTGACAGAAAGCAATTGATGCTCCTCTGTAAAGAGGTACTAAAAATCCGCAGGTGCATTCGTAAGTATGATGAATAGGCAAGAGTGAAAAAAATCTGTCGCTTTTCTTAATGTTTACCATTGAACACATATTCATCATATTGTTTGCAATATTTTTGTGTGAAAGCATAACGCCCTTTGCTTTCCCCGTAGTACCTGATGTAAACAAAATAATGTCAACATCATTAGTATCAACAGTAGTTTCTGCAAATAAATCCTTTTCTTTAAGGAATTCTTTTCCCTCTGCGATAATATTTTTCATATCCAGATCCATATTTATTTTAAATCCGGGAAAATTTTCAAAAACACTTTCGTTTTTCTTTCTTACTTTTTCAGAGAAAACAATAGCATCAACTTCAGCAAAATCAATTATATACTGAATTTCATTTTCAGGAATTTCCTTATCCATAGGAACAATTGTGCCTACACCGCAAACCGTTGCAAGATAAGTAATTGCCCATTCATATCTATTTTCACCTATAACAGCAATTTTTTTATTTTCAAGTCCTTTTTTTATAAAATATGTACCAAGAGCATGAACATCTTCTTCAAGTTCCTTGTATTTTATTTCTCTGTAAGGAGATTTCATATCATCTTTTACAAGATAAGCTACTCTGTCGGCAAATTTTTTAAAACTGTTGTCAATCATATCTCTGATAGACGAAATATCATCCACCGGAGTGAAGGGCGCTTTGCCGTATATTCCTTTTCTTTTGACATTAAGCACTTTTTCCATATTACACCTCATTATTTTTTAAAATAATATCCAACTCCGCGTTTTGTCATAATATATTTAGGTTCTGCTGCATTGTCTTCGATTTTTTCTCTTAATCTTCTTACGGTAACGTCAACTGTTCTTACATCGCCGTAATATTCATACCCCCATACTTTTTCAAGTAATGTTTCACGTGAAACAATTTTATCAGGTCTGTTAACAAGAAACATCAGAAGTTCAAATTCTCTTAAGGTTATTTCAACAGGCTCTCCGTTTTTAAGAACTTCATATTTATCGGTATTTATCGTAAGATTTCCTGCATTTATTACATTTTCTTCTTCAATATCCTTTTTTTCTTCTTTTTTCTCAACTGTTCTTCTTAAATTTGCTTTTACTCTTGCCATAAGTTCTCTTACACCAAAAGGTTTTGTCATATAATCGTCGGCACCAAGCTCAAGTCCAAGAACTTTATCAATTTCTTCATCCCTTGCGGTAAGCATAATAATAGGAACATTACTGCTTTCCCTTATTCTTTTACAAACCTCAAATCCGTCCATTTTAGGAAGCATAACGTCAAGAAGTATAAGATCAGGATTTTCAGACATTGCTTTAAAATATCCCTCTTCGCCGTCATATGCTTCAATTGTTTCATACCCGTCTCTTTTAAGATTAAAAATAAGTATATCTGCAATTGATTTTTCATCGTCCACAATAAGTATTTTTTTACTCATTTTTTCACCTCCGGACTCTATACTTTTATGGATACAGTATACCACATTTTTCAAAATAAATCAACTTATATAATTCTTCCGGAAAATTCAAAATTCTATAATATATTCACAATTTTAACCTTTGAGGCATCAATTAAATCTTTGAGCTTCTTTTTAAAGTAAACAAGATGAAGATTTTTAAGGTCTTCATCATTGGTATTTTTCATACCGATGTATTCATTATCTATTTCTTCAACCTTTTCGTGATCATTAAATGCATAAAGAAGATATTTAAAGCTGTTCCAATCCTCTTCTATATAAGTTTTTTCCGCATTATCTATAATATATTGAGATTTATGTTCAATATATGTCTGATAACGGTTAATACCAAAAACGAGAACTGCTCCTATAAGAAGTGAAATATAAAAATTTTTCATTATTTTCCTTTCAGTTGTATAAAATTATCATTTTGTCCGTCAGATGTAAACAGAAAAACATCTTTCACGTTATATATTTTTTCAGAATAAAGAAAATCCTTTAACCATTTTTCATTTTTCTTTATTATTGTAAGATTTTTAAAATCAACAATGCCGTCTTTAATAATATTTCTCGGAAGTGTAGCAGCGGGACCGTTTTTGTTAACATCCTTCATTGTAACCGGTCTGTTTATGGTTTTAGGAACAACAGAAAGCTGACCGTTGGTTTCAAGAATAGCATATTCAACCTCTGAAACCGACATATATCCGCTGGCTCTTAATTGTTCAAACAAATCGTCAATATTTATTCTCATTTTTTTTAATTCATTTATTTCAACCTTTCCTTTGTTAATTAAAAGACTTGGGCTTCCCGTTACCAGCTTTCTTATAAAAATACTCTTCTGTGCCGCAAAGGAAACTGAAATTTCTATAATCATTAAAACAAAAATAGGTATAATTCCGTTAGTAAGGGGATTTCCTGTTGATTGCATCGGAACGGTGGCAAGGTCTGACATCATCATGGCAAGCACAAGCTCTCCCGGTTGCATTTCTCCTATTTGTTTTTTACCTATAAATCTGAAAATAAAAACAACAAGAAAATATAAAATTATTGTTCTTATAAAAACTATTGCCATTTTTTTCACCCATAATTATTATTTGCATATTTTTTATAAAAATACAAAAAAAGGAATATTAAAAAAGTCCGGAGCATCAAAATGCTGTTTTTATTCTAAGAAAGACACGATAAACATAAAAATTAACCAAATGTAGAAAAACCTCAATTTTTTGAGGTTTTTCCTTGCTTTTATGTCTTTTGACTACGAACATTTTTTCTATCCTCTTATAGGATGAATCTTTTTTAAAATAAAAAACAACCCCCGTTATTTCGGAGGTTGTGGTATAACTGCTTTTTTATTCTTCTGAGCCTTCTGTTGTTTCTTCTCCTTCTTCATCATCTTCTTTAGAAGTAATCGCTATAGAAACAATCTTTTCACCATTTGAAGTTTTCATAAGGGTTACGCCCTGAGTTGCTCTTCCCATTACGCTTATTCCGGAAACTGCTGTTCTTATAATTGTTCCTTCTGATGTAATCATCATAAGGTCATCATTTTCTGCATCAATTTCAGCAGCACCGGCAACAAGTCCCGATTTTTCAGTAATTCTGTAGGTTTTAACACCCTTACCGCCTCTTGACTGAACCTTATATTCAGAAACAGGAGTAATTTTACCCAAACCGTTTTCAGTAACAACAAGAAGATTTGCATTTTCATCAACAACACAAGCACCAACAACATAGTCTTCGTCTTCAAGCTTTATTGCTCTTACACCATGGGCAAGTCTTCCCATAGAACGAATTTTTTCTTCTTCAAATCTTATCGACTTGCCGTTTCTTGTTACAACAAGAACCTGGCAGTTGCCGTCTGTCATTTTAACAGTCATAAGCTCGTCATCATCGTTTATTGAAATAGCATAAATTCCGCCTTTTCTGTTTGACGAATATGCATCTACAGAGGTTCTCTTTATAAGACCCTTTTTGGTTATCATTGTAAGATATTTTTCTCCGTCAATTTCAGAAACCGGAATAATATTGTTAACCTTTTCACCATTCATAAGCGGAATAACGTTAATCATGGGCGTACCCTTTGCCTGTCTGCTTGCGGCAGGTATTCTGTAAGCTTTGATTTTATACATTCTTCCAAAGTTTGTGAACATAAGAAGATGGTCATGAGTTGAACAGGTTATAATCTTATCCACAAAGTCTTCCTCTTTTGTGGATAAAGCAGAAACTCCTTTTCCGCCTCTTCTCTGACTTCTGTAAGTATCTGTTGTAAGTCTTTTAACATAACCTATATTTGTAAGAGTAATAATAACCTCTTCTTCATCTATAAGGTCTTCATAATCAACATCGTCAATTGCAGCTTCAATTGAAGTAAGTCTGTCATCACCGTATTTTTCTGCAATTTCGAGAATTTCTTTTTTAATGAGTTCTGCTAATTTCTCTTCGTTTTGCAGTAATTCTCTGTATTCCTCAATTTTTTCTGACAACATTTTATATTCTTCTTCAATTTTATCGCCATTAAGTCTCTGCAGCTGTGAAAGCTTCATATCAAGAACGCTCTGTGCCTGAATTTCGGTAAATCCGAATTTAGCCATAAGCTTTTCTTTAGCATCATCATACGCACTTCTGATAACTGCAATAACTTCATCAATATTTGCAAGAGCAATTCTTAAACCTTCTAAAATATGCTGTCTTGCCAGAGCTTTATCAAGGTCAAATTTTATTCTTCTTCTTACTATTTCTTCCTGGAATTTAACATAATTTTCAAGAATAGCCTTAAGACCTAAAACCTGAGGCTTTCCGTCAACAATTGCAAGCATGTTTATTGAATAGCTGTCCTGAAGCCTTGTAAATTTGAACAAATGATTAAGAACAACCTGAGGATTTGCATCTCTCTTTATATCAATAACAATTTTTATACCTACACGGTCTGATGAAAGGTCTTTTATATTTGAAATTCCTTCTACTCTCTTATCTTTAACAAGATCTGCAATTGATTTAACAAGCTCTTTTTTGTTAACCTGATAAGGAATTTCTGTAATATGAATTTCATATCTGTCATTTTTTGCTTCAACAATTTCTGTCTTTGCTCTTATAATAATTCTGCCGCGGCCTGTTTCATAAGCTTGTCTTATTCCGTTTCTTCCCATAATTGAGGCTTTGGTCGGAAAATCAGGACCTTTAACGTGTTCCATAAGCTCATCAACAGTAATTTCAGGATTGTCAATAAGAGCAACAGCGCCGTTAATAACTTCTCTTAAGTTGTGAGAAGGAATATTGGTTGCCATACCAACGGCAATACCGGAAACACCGTTAATCAAAAGTGTTGGTATTCTTGTAGGAAGCACAACGGGCTCTTTTCTTTTTTCATCAAAGTTGGGAATAAAATCAACTGTATCTTTATCAATATCAGCAAGGAGCATATTGGCAATTTTACTCATTCTTGCTTCTGTGTATCGGTAAGCAGCAGGCGGGTCACCGTCAATTGAACCAAAGTTACCGTGACCGTCAATCAAAGGATATCTTAATGAAAAGTCCTGTGCCATACGAACAAGAGCATCATATGCGGAAGCATCACCGTGGGGGTGATATCTGCCGATAACGTTACCAACTGTGGTAGCTGATTTAAAGAAGGGCTTGTCTGCTGTAAGATGTTCTTCATACATAGCATAAAGAATTCTTCTGTGAACCGGCTTAAGACCGTCTCTTACATCCGGGAGAGCACGACTTATTATAACTGACATGGCATAGTCAATAAAAGCTTCTTTCATTCTTTTGTTAATGTCAATGTCAATAATTGTTTGATTTTCCAGATGCTGTTCAAATTCGCTTATATTGTTTTCTTTCATTTCCGTCCCCTCCTTTATACGTCAAGATTCTGCACATACTGCGCATTTTCTTCTATAAATTTTCTTCTCGGTTCAACTTCGTCACCCATAAGAATAGAGAAAATCTTGTCTGCTTCTATTGCATCCTCAAGAGTAACCTTAAGAAGAATTCTGTTAGCAGGATTCATAGTAGTTTCCCATAATTCTTTCGGGTCCATTTCACCAAGACCTTTATATCTGCTTATTTCAACCTTTGCATTAGGATCGCCGTTTTTAAACTCTTCACTTATGCGGTCTCTTTCCTCATCTGAATATGCAACCTGAGATTTTTTACCTCTTGTAAGCTTGTAAAGAGGCGGTTTTGCAAGAAAAACATGTCCTGTTTCAACCAAAGGTCTCATAAATCTGAAGAAGAAGGTCAGAAGAAGCGTCTGAATGTGAGCACCGTCAACGTCGGCATCGGCCATAATAATAATTTTGCCGTATCTTAATTTTTCAATATCAAACTCGTCTCCGATACCTGCACCAAGGGCAGAAATAACCGGAAGAAGCTTTTCATTTGAGTAAACCTTGTCTGCTCTTGATTTTTCTACGTTAAGCATCTTTCCCCAAAGAGGAAGAATAGCCTGGAAATTACTGTCTCTTCCGCCCTTTGCCGAGCCTCCCGCAGAGTCTCCTTCGACGATATATATTTCAGTTTTTGTATTATCTTTTTCGTGACAGTCTGAAAGCTTTTCCGGCATTGAATAGCTTTCAAGAGGAGATTTTCTTCTTGAAGCCTCTTTTGCTTTTCTTGCAGCTTCTCTTGCATTAGAAGCATCTATTGCTTTCTGAATAATCAATTTTGCAACACTTGGATTTTCTTCAAAGAAATCTGTAAGCTTTTCTGTTACCATATTATAAACAACGCTTCTCATAACAGAGTTACCAAGCTTTGTTTTAGTCTGTCCTTCAAACTGAGGTTCTTCAAGTTTAACAGATATTATTGCACAAATACCTTCTCTTACATCCTCGCCCTTAAGCTCATCATCGTCTTTTTTGAATATCTTATATTTTTTAGCATAGTCATTCATAACTTTTGTAAGAGCAGTTTTAAAACCAATTTCGTGAGTTCCGCCCTCTGTGGTCTGAATGTTGTTTGCAAAAGAGCTTATATTTTCGTTATAATTTGTATTCCACTGAATTGCAACCTCAGCTTCGTTGGTATCTTTCTTTCCACTTACATATATAACATCGTGAAGAACGGTTTTTCCTTCGTTCATATAGGAAACAAAGTTTCTTATACCGCCTTCATATTCGAGAATTTCTTCTTTTCCTTCTCTTAAATCCTTAAGAATAATTTTAATTCCCGCATTAAGAAAAGCCTGTTCTCTTAATCTTTTCAAAAGAATAGAATAATCGTAAACAGTTTCTTCAAACATTTCACTGTCAGGAAGGAAGTGAACCTTTGTTCCGGTTTTATCAGTATCGCCTATAACCTTAAGGTCACACTGCTTAACACCTCTTTTGTAGCTCTGATAGTGAACGTGTTTACCGTCGGAAACTTCAACCTCAAGACTTTCACTGAGGGCATTAACAACAGATGCACCAACGCCGTGAAGTCCGCCGGAAACCTTATATCCGCCTTCTCCACCGAATTTTCCTCCTGCGTGAAGAACAGTAAATACTACTTCAACTGCAGGAAGTCCTGTTTTTTTGTTGATACCAACCGGAATACCACGTCCGTCATCCTCAACGGTAATGGAATTGTCCTCGTTGATTGAAACTGTGATGTTTTTACAATATCCTGCAAGAGCTTCGTCAATAGAGTTATCCACAATTTCGTAAACAAGATGGTGAAGACCTCTTGATGATGTTGAACCGATGTACATACCCGGTCTTTTTCTTACAGCTTCAAGCCCTTCAAGAACCTGAATATCATCACTGTTGTAATGCTGTTCTGCCATTTATTTGTCCTCTCTTTCATTTTCTGATGAACAACTATTTATTAAAAATTTAATTTTAATCTATTATTTTTGCATTTTCTATATGAATAAGTTTAGTATTTTTACGTCTTGCAAAGCTCCCCTTGTCGGTAGAGGTTATAATAACCTGCTTGTCCCTTATTTCTTCAAGAAGATATTTTCTTCTGTAGGAATCAAGCTCTGAAAGAATATCGTCAAGTAAAAGAACAGGAAATTCTCCTTTGTTTTCTTTTATATATTCTGCAAAAGCAAGCTTTAAAACAAGAATAACAGTTCTTTGCTGTCCCTGAGATGCAAAATCTCTTACGTCTTTTCCGTTTATAAAAAATTTTATATCCTCTCTGTGAGGACCGAAAACCGAAGTTCTTTCGTAAATTTCCTTTTCTTTAACAGAATCAAGCTTTTTAAAAAGCTCCTTCTGCATTTTTTTAAGCTCCTGAATTTTAATACAGCTGTCGTATTTAATTTCAAATTTGTCTGTAGAAAGAGTAATTTCTCTGTAAAGACGAACTGAAGCTTCTTTTATAAATTCGTAAAATTTGTTTCTGTGGAAAATAATTTTTGCTCCCACATCAGAAAGCTGCTCATTGTAAATATCAATCATTGAAATAAAGGAATTTCCTTCTTTCAACATTTTGTTTTTTTGTTTTAATATTTTAGAATAAGTCAATAAACAGTTAAAGTAGCTTTTTTTAACCTGACTTATGGAAATATCGGTAAATCTTCTTCTTTCAGAAGGACCGTCTTTTATAATTGAAAAATCCTCAGGTGAAAATAAAACAGCGTTAAAATTTCCTATTAAATCAGAATTTTTCAAAACCTTAATGTCATTAACTTCCATATAATGTCTGTCGTTTGGAAATAATCTTACCTTTGCCTGCATATCTCTTTCTTTATTTTTAAAGAAAATTTCAGCCTCCGCAAAGGGAGCATTATATTTAATAAGGTCCTTTTCGTGATTGGTACGGTGGCTTCTGCAGGCGGCAAAGAAATATATTGATTCAATAATATTTGTTTTTCCCTGCCCGTTAAGACCGTAAATAAGATTTGTTCCTTCGCTTAAATCAAGGTCAAGAGTTTCATAATTTCTGTAATTTTTCAGAATAATTCTATATATGTGCATTTTGAATCCCCGATTATGGAATTTTCATTTATTCTTTTAAGAAGAAGCTGAAGACTGAAAGGAGAAAGATAAATCATTTCGTCCCCTTCTTCATCAAGAGTAACAATCATTGTTCTTGGAAGCTCTTCAAAGGAAACATAAAAAATTTTTCCCGCTTTTTCATTCTCCAAAAGAAAATTTCTGCTGTTTTTGTAAGCGGTGTTTTTATCAACGTCACCAATATATACAATATCCTTTGTATCAATAATAACGTCTTCACCTATGTGAATATACATAGTAAATTTCCTCCGGTAAATTTTGTTTTATTTTTTTAGAAGCACCGGTAAAACAATATATAAGAATCTGTCCCCTTCAACCGGAGAAATAACAAGAGGTGAAAGCGGAGTTGAGAGTTCAAGGAAAACCTCATCCTCGTCGCAGGCACCAAAAGCATCGAGAAGATACTGGTTTGTAAAGCCTATTTCTATGTTGTTTCCGTAAAGCTTTTCAATCTGAGCTTCATCGTGAATCTTACCTGAAAGGTTAGCACAGTCAATAACCATAAGATTATCGGTAATGCTGAGCTTTACAGGACTTTTAACGGTTTCTGTATGAATAATAGGAGAAACACGTTCAAAGGAATGCTTGAGTTTTTTTGAATCAGCCTTTATTTTAATGGGACATTCGTTTGTAATAACCTTTTCATAGTTAAGAAATTCACCATCAATAACTCTTGAAAAGAGTCTGCATCCGCCGAATTCAAGCATAATGTATTTTCTTGAAGGATAAATTTCAACAACTTCGTCATCGCCTATAATTTTAAGAAGCTCATTAAGAGTTTTAAAAGGCATAACAAAATCCTTAAGAGGAGCAGATTTTATAAGCTTTTCTTTTCTTATTGCAAGTCTGTGACCGTCAAGAGCAATAACTTTAAGATAGTCTCCTTCTATTTTAAAGAGCTCGCCGGTTAAAATTTGTCTGTACTCTCCCTTGCTTGTTGCAAAAATCGTCTGTCTTATCATAGCTTTAAGGGAGGCAGCTTCTATACTTATGGAGTTATCAATATCAAAAAGGAAATTGTCGGGAAATTCATCAGCATTTATACCGGAAATTTCAAAAACAGACATTCCCGAAACAATAGTGGTTTTATTTTTTTCACCAACATCAAATTCAACCTGACTTCCGCCGCATTTTCTTATAATATCGGTAAAAGTTCTTGAGTTAAGAACAATTCTGCCTTGTCTTATAACTTCAGCTTCAAAAGAAGCTTCAATTGAAATTTCAAGGTCATTTCCCGTAAGACATACTGTATTGCTTTTAGCTTCAACAAGTATACCTTCCATAACTGCAAGAGTAGATTTTGGAGAAACAGCCTTTTCAGCTTTTCCAACGGCATATAAAATGTCTTCCTTGTTACAAATGAATTTCATAATGATACCTCCGGTTTAATCGAAATCAATATATATATGTTTATATTTCAGTATTCAGTAATAATATAGCTGTTGATAACTTAAAAACACGTTTTTTTAAGCTTTAAATAAAGGTTTGTCCATGTTGATAAGCTGTGGACAGGCAGGTGGAATGAATTTCATAACTTTTTGCGTTGAAAAGTTGTAAACATTATTCCACAAACGTTTATCCGCTTTTCCACAATTTAGAAGTGGATAAATTAAATAATAGATAATAAAACTGGATCAAACTGCTATGCAGTTTGTACATTTTTTTAACGAGCGTAGTGAGTTAATTTCTCAGAGAGTTTTCTATATCGTTAACAATGGTAACAATTTTTTCAACCTTGCTTGAATAATCATTCTGAATTTTGTTAAGAGCGTAAAGAACGGTTGAATGATCTCTTTCAAATTCTCTTCCGATCGAAGAAGAGGTTGCTTTTTTAACAACTCTTGAAGCAAGAAACATTCCTATTTGTCTTGCAAGGGCAAGATCTTTTCTTTTGTTTTTGCCCATAAGTTCTTCCATTGTTATATGGAAGTATTTGCAGCAGGCTTCTTTTACCATATCATAGGAAACATCAAGCTTAACTTCTTCAACGTTTTCTATAATAGTTTTGCATATTTCCAATATAGCTTTGTCGTCAAGCTCATTGTCAATTATGCTTATGTAAGCAATAACCTTGTTAAGAGCTCCTTCAAGCTCTCTTATGTTTGTTTTCACATTGTCTGCTATATAAACGTAAACATCGTCGCAAAATTCGTAGCCTTCTTCTTTTGCCTTGTTTTTAAGAATTGCAATTCTCATTTCAAAATCAGGAGGAGTAATGTCGCAAACAAGTCCCCAGGAGAATCTTGAAACAAGTCTTTCTCCGATATCCTCAATTTCCTTCGGAGGACGGTCGGCAGTTAAAACAATCTGCTTTGAATTGTCGTAAAGCTGATTAAAGGTGTGGAAAAATTCTTCAAGAGTAGATTCTTTTTTTGAGAAAAACTGAATGTCATCAACAATGAGAATATCTGCATTTCTGTATTTTTCCCTGAAAACGTCTGTTGTTTTAAACTGAAGAGCCTTAACAAAGTCGTTGGTATATTTTTCCGCCGAAACGTATATAATTTTTGTTTTTTCATCAAGCTGTCTCATAAAATGAGCAATAGCATGACAAAGATGAGTTTTTCCGAGGCCCGATTTTCCATAAAGGAATAAAGGATTATATCTTCCTCCGGGAGATTCTGCAACGGAAAGAGCATAAGCGTGAGCAAGCTTGTTGGAATTACCTACAACGAAATTGTCAAAGGTGTATTTTGAATTAAAATGATAATCGTCGTCTTTAACAATGCCGTCTGGCTTGTACTCAATAACTTTTTCCTCTTTCGGTTTTTCTTCGTTGTGAAGAAGAACGGAAATCTTGTAATTTTTCTTTGTTACCTTAAAAACCGCCGTTTCAATAATGTCGGTATATTTAAGTTCAATCTGATTTTTTGCAATTAAGTTTGGAGCCCAGAGAAATAAAACACTGTTACCGAATTCTGCTCTTTCAATGGGGTCAATCCAGGTGTTGTACTGAATTTCTTTCAGCTGTCCGGAATTTTTAATTCTAAGGCATACTTCCTGCCATATCTGTTCGTGATTTGTCATAAATTTATCTCCAGAAATAAGTTTTTATATCATTAAAAAGTTTAGTCCGATAGTTATACATAATTATATCATAATTTTTCTTTAATTTCAATAAAAAACAAAAAAATACCGCAAATTTAAAATTTGCGGTAAAAGTATAGGAAAACATCAAAAATAGTTAAAATTCAAAAAACATATTAAAATTTGCTTAATTCAATAATATTGCCGTTGGTGGCGTCAAAAAAGAACTCGTTTCCGTTTATCAGAGTAACTCTGTAACAGGGAATCGCCGGAAGTGTTGAATAAGAAGAGTAAACACTTTCGGTATAGTAACCTCTGCTGATGGAATTAACGGTTGTTTTTTCTTCAAAACCGTACTCTGAAAGTCTGAGCAGAATTTCAAGGGGTGAAATAATGTTTTCTTCAATTGATGAAACCGAATCAATGTTGAAATATAGTCCTTCCGTCCTTATAATTCCGTTTTTGGTAAAGAAAACATTAAGCTTTGAGCTGTAAAGAGGAACAGAATCGTAAATCTGGTTAAAGGTTGCTCTGTATATTCCGCTTCCCATGTCAAGACTTCCGTCCCAAACGAAATATTTTGAAGAAATTCCGTGTTCCTTAAGAATAAGGAGAATTTCTTCTGCTGTCTGACTTCCGGGCAAAAGATTTTTAAATTCATATTTTCCGTTTTCAGGAATGAAAGTGTAAATATCTTCTTTATATTCAATTTTCCCCTTTATGTTTTTCTTCTTTTCCGATTCTTCCGACATTGGATTTATAAGATTAAGGTAAAACATACTGTCGTTTTTTCTGTTTATTAAATCTTTATCAATATAAATGTTTCTTTTTTGAAGAACCGAAACGGTTTGTTCAACAGCCGTGTCGGAAATATATTTTTCTCTTGAATCGGAATAAATAATGGAAATGAGAAAAATATTAACAAAAATAAAAAGAATAATCAAAAAGGTTTTAGCTCTTGAAAAATACATAAAAGAAACCTTCCTTTTATTGTTTTACGGTTATACTTGCAGGAACGGCGTTTTTGTAAACAATGTTAACTTCGCCTTCAATAAGAGGTCTTAAATAAGAAAATGCTTCCTTTGAAAGCTCTTCAGATGATGAAATCCATTCAAGGGGAACGGTTTTTTCAAGATTTGCGGTATTTTTAATATCTGTAATTCCCATTTCTATTTTATAAGGATTCTGAGAAACTCTTTTTGCAATAACCATTTTTCCCGTTTCTCCGGAAAATGCAAAATCAACTCCCGATTTTCCTGTAAGAAGGCTTTCGTTAATGTCGGTTTCAGAAAGAATGTGAGAAGCACATCTCTGGCAAACGTTAAGCTCAACGGAACGAACCTTGAATCCCAGCTTTTCTCTTACAATATTTTCGAGAACCTTTCCGGTACCGCTGAGATTTTTATGACCGAAAGCGTCAAAAAGTCCCGAGGAGGCATCTTCACATATAAATTTTCCGTCCTTTGATTTAATACCTTCAGAAACGCAAACAACAACGTTTCTGTAAACAGATACAGCTTTTTTAACGTCATTTATAAATTCTTCGGTATCAAAAGCTTTTTCAGGAAGATAAATAAGATGAGGTGCTCTGAATTCTTCATCTCTTGAAAGTATAGCTGAAGCAGTAAGCCATCCGGCATGTCTTCCCATAATTTCAACAATTGTAACGGAAGGAGTGTCGTAAACCATACAGTCGAGGGCAATTTCTTTTACTGTTGCCGCAATATATTTTGCTGCGCTTCCGAATCCGGGAGTATGGTCGGTAACGGGAAGATCGTTGTCAATAGTTTTTGGAATTCCTATAATTTTAACATCAATGTTTTTTTCTTTTGCGTATTCTGAAAGGCGAAGAACTGTGTTCATAGAATCGTTTCCGCCTATGTAGAAGAAATATCCGATAGAATATTTTTCAAAAATGCTGAAAATTTTATCAAAAGCTTCAAAATCATCGGGTTTAAGCTTAAATCTGCAGGAACCGAGATAAGCTGCAGGAGTCTGGCATAAAAGCTTTGACTTTTCTTCGTCTTTAAATTCGTTAAGTGAAATAATATTATCTTTTAAAATTCCCTCAATTCCGTAAAGAGAACCGTAAATTTCTTTTACGTTGTTTTCAATAAGACCCTGAATAACTCCGCAGAGAGTTGCATTTATAGCGGCAGTTGGTCCTCCTGACTGGGCAATTACTGCATTTTTCATAGTTAAACCTCCGTGCAAAACTATAATTTTAAAAACTTGATTTTTATATGGTTCTATTATATAATATTTTTAACAAAAAAACAAGAAAAGGGGAAAATATATGTCAGTAACTTATGAAAATATAGGCAGATTTGGAAATAAACTTAGAATTTCCAACGGAATTGTAAATGTTGATGTTTCAACAGACTTCGGACCTAATATTCTTAATTTTGCATTTGTGGGAAAAGAAGGATTTTTCTTTAACGATGAAGAAATGAATCTTAAAAACACAAATCCTCTTTTGGAAGAAAAATACGGAATAAAGGGAGCTTATTGGGATAATTACGGTGGTCACAGGCTCTGGGAGTCTCCTGAAAGAAAGGTAAGAACAGTTATTCCTACAAATGAAAAAGTAGAGGTTGTAAAAACCGAAAACGGAGCAATTTTCAAATCCAATCCAATGCCTTTTGTAAACACTCAGCATGAAACAGAGGTTGTTTTAAAAGAAGAAAAGGCAGAAATTGAAGTTATTCACAGAATTACAAATAAAAATGCCTGGGCAATAGAGCTTGCGCCCTGGGCAATAACTGTTTTAAAACACGGTGGAATAGAGGTAATGCCAATTCCGAAGGAAAAAACAGGACTTCTTCCCAATACAAGCATTTCTCTTTGGCCATATACAAAATTAAATGATAAAAGATATTATTTCGGTGAAAAATACATAATGCTTCAGCCGGACAGCCAGGCTGAAAAGTCAACAAAAATCGGAATTAAGCAAAAAGAAGAAAAGGCTTATTATTTTATAAACAATATGCTTTTTGAAAAACAGTTTTCTTTTGAAACAGATAAAGAATATCCAGATTTCGGAGTAAACTTTGAAACTTATTCTGACAGAAAAATACTTGAATGTGAAACTCTTGCCCCTCTTCAGAAGATTGACTGTGAAGAAACAGCATATCATAAAGAGGTCTGGAAGCTTTATGATAATGTTGAAACTCCTTCAATGGGCGACGAAGAAGCGGTTGAAAAAATTTTATCAAATCTTAAATAATTTTTAAAATAGCGGAAAAAATAATAGTGGTAATATGAAAAAGTCATATTATCACTATATTTTTTATGAAAGGGATTTTTAAAAATGGAAAACAAAAACAACAAAAACAATCAGAACAATAATCAGCAGAACAATAACAAAAACGAAAACAAGAATAACCAGAATAACAATAAAAACGAAAATAAAAACAGAAATAATTTCTAAAAAAATGGCTGTAATTGATGTAGGTTAAAAAATTTTGAATCTTTAAATAAGAACCCGACCTGAAAACGTAATTTAAAATTGCGGTTTGGTCGGGTTCTTATTTATATAATTTTTCCGTTTATAACTACAAATTTAAGATTCAAATTTTCATCAAGTGCAATAAAATCTGCATCAAATCCTTCTTTTATGTGTCCTTTGTTTATATCAAGAAGTTCAGCCGGAGTTTCCGATGCCATTTTAAAGGCATCTTTTTCGGGAATTCCGAATTCAACCGCCTTTTTAACACAATCAAGAAGTGTTGCACAACTGCCTGCCAGAGTGTTTTCGTCTAAAAGGGCAACCTTGTTTTTAACGGTAATTTCCTGTCCGCCCAAATCGTAAATTCCGTCGGGAAGACCGCAGGCTCTCATAGAATCGCTTATTAAAACCATTCTTTCCGCACCAAATGCTTTGTAAAGAAGCTTTATTATGCTTTTATGAATGTGAAGACCGTCACATATAACCTGAACATACATGTTTTTTTCAAGAGCGGCGCCGATTGGTCCCGGATTTCTGTGGTGAAGTCCGTTCATGGCATTAAAGGTGTGAGTTAAGCATTTTGCCCCCGTTTTTGCCGCCTTAACTGTTGTTTCGTAGTCTGCATCCGTATGACCGATTGAAACAATACTGTCGCAGTTTTCAATAAAATCCATAGCTCCTTCAAGCTCGGGAGCAATTGTTACCATTTTTACGTTTTCAAAGCTTTTAAATTCTTCAACGTCGGGATTTTTAACAAATTCTCCGTTCTGAGCACCTTTTTTGTTTATATTTATGTAAGGTCCTTCGGCATGATAGCCAAGAACCTGCGCACCGGTTTCCGGAACAGGTGAAGAAAAAATTTCTTTAAGCTTTTTGATGTCAATGGTCATAGTGGTAGGCAAAAAGGAGGTAACCCCGTTCTTTGCCATAAATTTACATATTTTGTCTAAATTTTCCCCGTCTGAGGCGTCAAAGCCCATGCATCCGTGCGTGTGAACATCAACAAGACCGGGGTAAACCTTAAGACCTTTAAGGTCAAAGCCTTCGTCAAACTTGCCGAACTCTGCAAATTTACCGTTTTCAATTTTAATGTCTGTCAGTTTGCCGTCGATTACGGCATTTTTAAAATAATTCGTCATTTAACACCTCAAATAGTTTTATATTTTTTGAAATTAATTTAAAAAGCTTTTTTGAAAATCTTTATAAATAAGACTGTTTACCGATTTTCTGAAATTGTCGTCTGTTTTTGTTTCATTGTTCCATAAAGTGCCAGCACCAAGAGCAAGATTGTACATTGAAAGCTTTGAAAAGCTTTCTTCGTTAACATCGCAGTAATTCCTGTTAAGAAAAATTATGTCCTTTGGCAATTCTTTCAATTTTTCGGGATGCTTTAAAAATATATCTGTCCACATTATAACACTTTTGTTCTTGTTTTGCAAATAGTCCGAGGTTAAGCACTCTTCATTTTCAAGAAGCCCGTAAAGATGACCAAAGGTGGAAAGAGACGGAATAAAGTCAATAAATCTTTCTTTGCAGTAAAGGTCAAGTTCTTTTAATTCTTTCTTTGTAATGTAGCCCTCTTTTTGATAAAACCCGTCGTATTCTTTCAGTTCGCAGGTGTCCTCAACGTAAAGCTGAAGAGAGTTCATTTTAAAATATGCTATTTTGTCAATAAGCTTTTTTAAGGTTTCAAGTTTTGGAACCTTGCCTCTTGTAATATCGTGATAAAAGCCTCTGTGAGGAAAGTCGGGAGAATCCTTTATATAAAGATAAGGAACCTTTTTACTTTCAAAAAGCTGTTTTAAGGTCTGAATACCGTAAAAAGCTCCCTGTTCAGATTCTCCTTCTATTATAATGCGGTTACCTATTTCAAGAGTATAGCCTTCGCCCTCTGCTCCGTTTACAAAAATTTCAACAGGAGTCCCCTCGTTTTTTAATTTCATATCACGAAGAGCATTTAAAAGTCTTTTGCTTGCAGGAAAAGTTTTAATAAAAATCTTTTTATTCTTCAAACAACCCTTTTCTATTACAAGAGTTTTTGGAAACGGTATAAGCTTCATTTTTTCTCCTTACAGATGAATTTCGTTCACACAATTTAACTTAATTGCATCAATGTCTATTTTTCCTTCAACGGTTATTGTTATTCCTTCTTTATTTTCAATATCAAAGAAGTTGTCAGAAAGTATAACATCTTCCTTTGTTACAATTTCAAGACCTTTAACAAAAGTGTCGGCTTTAAATGTAAGATAAGTTTTTCCGTCTTTGTATTTCGAATTAAATTTAATTTCGGGAACATCAAACATAAAGCGTTTGGGTTTAACGAAAATGAGAGTCTGTTTTGAAACCACGTTTCCTTTTTCGTCAACAAGAACAGCTTTTAAAAGGCTTTCTTTAATTTTGTCACCTGTTTTCTCCCGGAAATCTTCAAAAATAACATCCTTTGCAGAAAGGGATTTTATTTCAACTTCCTTTTCACCTGAACAGATAACCTCAAAGCTCTTTGAAACAAGCTCATATTTAACTGTTCCCTTAAAATCTTTCATTGTTTCGTTGCTTACAGAGAAGGTAACCTCTGTTCCTTTTTCGTGAAGTGACAAAAGGATTGGTGAGTAGAACTTTTTAGCGTAGTAGTGAAGAGCTTTCCATCTGCCGTAATAGTCAATTGAAGACCATGAGGCAACGGGCCAGCAGTCGTTAATCTGCCAGTAAATGCTTCCCATACAGATTCCTCTGTTTCTTCTTAAGTGTTCAACACCGTATTTTATTGCCGTTGCCTGAAGAAGCTGTGAGGCATAAACAAGCTTTTCAAAATCCTTTATGTAAAGAAATTCATCTGCGCAATAATTTAAAATTCTGCTGTTTGCACCCACTTTTTTCTGATGGTTTTCCATAACCTCCGAGAAAATGTTCATATCTTCTTTTTCAGCAAAGGTTTCAATGGTTTTCATTCCCGGGAAAGACTGGAAGCCGTACTCTGACAAAAATCTGAACTTGTAACTGCGGTAGTCCTCAAAAGGCATTCCGCTGTGCCATACTCTCCAGTAATGGCAATCGCCGTTATTGGGGTCATTTGGCTCTATGGGATGAGTTCCCGAGGTTGGTGATGAAGGATGATAATAAACATCCGGAGCATATTCTTCAATAAGATCGGGAATAAGTCCTTCATAAAGTGCAATATAGTCTGCCACATTTTTTGATTTATCTTTATGTCCGTGCCATTCGATTTCGTTGTTTCCGCAGAAAAGAGCAAGAGATGCGTGATGTCTTAAACGTCTGATGTTGTCAATTACCTCTTCTTCAATGTTTTCTTTCATAGCCTTGGTAAGTCGGAATTCTATGCAGGCAAACATAAAGTCCTGCCACACCAAAAGACCGTATCTGTCACACAAATCGTAAAAATCGTCGGAGGGGTAATAACCACCGCCCCATATTCTTAAAATATTATAGTTGGCATCGCATGCGGACTTTATTAGATTTTCAATCATTTTTCTGTCAATTCTCGGCATAATGCTGTCTTCGGGAATATAGTTTGCACCCATGCAGAAAATCCTGATGCCGTTTACAACAACGGTGAATTCCTTGCCGTATTCGTCACTGTTGCGGCTTAATTTAATTTCACGCAAACCGATTGTTTTTGTGCATTTATTTTCTCCGCCGTCAACCTCGATTTCATAAAGATTCTGCTCGCCGTAACCTCTTGGCCACCATAATTTTGGATTTTCCGCCTCAAATTCAAAGTACCCGTCTTTTGACTCATAGGTATTTCCGTCAAAAGTAAGCTTAAAGGAGTCCGCTTCTCCGAAAAATTCGGTGGTAGCGGTTAAGAAAACTCTGCCGTTTTTGTGCTTCTGGGTAATTAAGAAATTGTCGACAAAAGCGTCATCAAAGGAAATAAGCTCAACATCCCTGAAAATACCCATGTCGGGCAGCTGCGGACCCCAGTCCCAGCCAAAAGAAGAGGTGCATTTTCTTAAGTGCTGTGCACCGCTTATTGCCTCTTTGGCAACCCAGGTTGTGTAAAGGGCGTTGCGCTCGTTTTTCTCTTCAATGTATTCAATGGGAGAATAAAAATGAATTTTAAGCTCATTTTCCCGGGTCTTTATAATATTTTTAACGTCAAAGGTGAAAACCCTGTGCATATTTTCGCAATAGCCCAGTTTTTCGCCGTTTAGAAACACATCGCAAACCGTGTCAAGGGAATTGAATCTTAACAGAATATTGTTCTTTTCAAAGGTCTCTTCATCCACATTGAAAACCGATGTGAATTCACAGTCATCGTAAGAAAGTTTTTTGATTTTCTCCTCATTCATTCCGTAAAAAGGATCGTCCATAAGCCCCTTTTCAAGCAAAACGGAGTAAAGTGAGCAGGGAACTTTGCAGTCAAGTGCAGTAAAATCCTTATAGTTTAATTTAAAATCTGAGATTTTCATAAAACCACCTCATAAACAATATTGCTATTTTTATAAATTTATTGTACAATGTACATACAGTTAATTCAAGGAAAAATATTGCTTTTAAATAACACAATATTGCTAAAAAAGGGGGTAAGCTTTATGAAAGGTACGGTTTACGAAGTACACAGCTTTAAAAACGAAAAACTTCCTTTTGTTTTTCATCCCGACAGCACCAATATCCGCACGATTGATTACAACTGGCACGAAAATGTGGAAATTCTTTTTGTTATCGAGGGCGAGGGAACAGGGTTTCTCGGCGAGGAGGAAATCCCTTTAAAGGAGGGCGACATCTGCGTTGTTAACTCAAACATTGTTCATTCGGTTTCCTCCGATTCGGCAAGAGGAATAACCTACGAATGCTTAATTCCCGACGTAAGCTTTTTCAGGGAAAACGGAATTAACATTGAAGCTCTTGAGCTTGAAAACCATATCCGTGATGAAAAAGCATCGGCTCTCTATTCTAATGTAATAAAAGAGTACCGGGAAGAAAACTTTCAGATTGCGGGAATAAGAAGCGCAGTTTTAAACCTGATTTTATATATTGTAAGAAATTACTCAAAGGATCGCATAGGCACTGACATTAAAACCATAAGAAAAACCTCGGAAAATATAAATTTTGCCGTAAATTTTATGAAACAGAATTTTAAAGAAAAGCTGACCGTTAAACAAATTGCCGAACAGTCGGGGATGAGCAAGTATTACTTTTTAAGGGAATTCAAAAAGGTAACGGGGGTAACGGTAATTACCTTTTTAAACATTTTAAGATGTAACAATGCCCAAAAGCTCATCTCAAAGGGTGAAGCAATCTGGCTTGCCGCAAGAAAAAGCGGCTTTGAGAACGATTCCTACTTTACAAAGGTCTTTAAAAAAACAAAAGGAATCCTCCCGTCGGAGTGTGCACAGAAAAAGGGGATGTTAAAAAAGTCCGGAACGTCAAAAGGCGGATTTTCTCCTGTGAAAGATATTATAAACAAATAACTGAATCAAAGGTAGAAAAACCTCAAATTTTTTGAGGTTTTTCTTTGTTTTATGCCTTTTGACTAC
>JAZUPZ010000006.1:0-65129 GCA_045605445.1 Clostridia bacterium
GAAAATGAAGGCCCGACTTCCAAAATCTGCTTACAAGGAAGTTGTAAGAGTTATGGAGCAGGGTGGTGAATTATCCCTGGCAACAGCGGATATTATTGCGAAGGCAATGAAAGACTGGGCAGTGGAAAAAGGGGCAACCCATTATTCGCACTGGTTCCAGCCATTAACAGGAATTACAGCAGAAAAACATGATTCCTTTATTACCCATCCTGATGAAGATGGAAAAATGCTCATGGAATTTTCCGGAAAAGAATTGATTAAAGGAGAACCGGACGCATCTTCTTTCCCATCCGGCGGACTTCGTGCAACCTTTGAGGCAAGGGGATATACAGCCTGGGATCCAACCTCTTATGCTTTTATAAAAGGAAGCACTCTTTGTATTCCTACTGCTTTCTGTTCTTATGGCGGGGAAGCGCTTGATAAGAAAACGCCTCTCCTTCGTTCAATGGAGCAGATAAATAAGCAGGCAATGAGAGTTGTTAAACTTTTCGGAAATGAAAATGTCACTTCTGTAAAAACAACAGTAGGTCCTGAACAGGAATATTTCCTTGTTGATAAAGAAATGTATGATAAACGTCCCGACCTTATTTTTGCGGGCAGAACTTTGTACGGAGCGAAGCCTCCTAAGGGTCAGGAACTTGACGATCATTATTTCGGAACAATAAAGTCAAAGGTTAAAGGCTTTATGAAAGAGCTTGACGAGGAACTCTGGAAGCTGGGAATTCTTGCTAAAACTGAACATAATGAAGCGGCTCCTGCTCAGCACGAGCTTGCTCCTATTTATACTACAACCAATATTGCAACCGACCATAATCAGCTTACAATGGAGCTTATGCAGCGAATTGCAAAAAAACACGGTCTTGTTTGTATTCTCCATGAAAAACCTTTTGAGGGAGTAAACGGAAGCGGTAAGCATAATAACTGGTCAATAAGCACAAATACAGGTAAAAATCTTCTTGATCCCGGTGAAACCCCTTACGACAATGCTCAGTTCCTTCTTTTTCTCTGCGCGGTAATTAAGGCTGTTGATGACTATCAGGATCTGCTCAGAATCTCTGTTGCATCAGCCGGAAATGACCACAGACTCGGTGCAAATGAAGCTCCTCCTGCTGTTGTTTCAATTTTCCTTGGTGATGAACTTACAGATATTCTCAATGCCATTGAAAACGGAGATGCATATGAGGGAAAAGAAAAAACAATAATGAAGGTCGGAGTTCACATTCTCCCAAGATTCCCAAAAGATACAACTGACAGAAACAGAACCAGTCCTTTTGCCTTTACAGGTAATAAGTTTGAATTCAGAATGCTTGGTTCCTCAATGTCAATTTCCGATGCAAATGTTGTAATTAACACGGCTGTTGCAGAAAGCCTTTGCTCATTTGCCGACGAGCTTGAAGGGGCTGAAAACTTTAATGAAGCACTTCATAAGCTTATCCAGAAAACAATTAAGGAACATAAGAGAATTATCTTCAACGGTAATGGTTACGGCGACGAATGGCTTAAAGAAGCAGAAAAAAGAGGGCTTTCAAATTATAAAACAACCCCTGAATGTCTGCCTCATTTCCTTGATGAGAAAAATATTGCTTTATTTACAAAGTATAAAGTTTTCACAGAAACAGAAATGAAAGCAAGATATGAAATTATGCTTGATACATATGCAAAAGTAATGAGAATCGAAGCTCTTACAATGGTTGATATGGCAATTAAGGATATTCTTCCTGCAGCATCAGCATTCACAGGTAAGCTTGCTAAAAGGCTTATTGCTAAAAAAGAAGCTCTTAAGGGCGTTGACTGTACATATGAAGAAAAGCTTGTTGAAAAGCTTTCAGGCTTAGTTGGTGAAATGTACAACAGAAAAGAAGCACTTGAAAAAGCTCTTGAAGAAATTAAGGTAATAAAAGATCCACAGAAGAAAGCAGAGTTCTACAGAGAAAGTGTATTTACACGCATGGAAAAATTAAGAGAATCTGCCGACGCAATCGAACAGATTACCGACAGAAGCTTCTGGCCTTATCCAAGCTATGCAGATCTCTTGTTCGGAGTAAGATAAAAAAATAACCTCGTATGAGGTTATTTTTTTATCTTCGTAATTAGTCTGCTTCAAGATCGTGCTTTTTTGAAAGCTCATTTTGTTCACCGGTTACTTTTGAACCTGATTTTGACATTGCACCAAGTCCGCTTACGGCAGTGTTGCCACCTTCTTTTGCTTCGTAGTCTGACCAGTCAACCTGCCATAAAGGCTTTCTTCTGAAAGGCTTCTTGAATTTGTTAGTAAGAACTCCTCTTTTTTCGAGGTTAATCATACAAGCTCTTGTGCAGCCTTTTGCTCCGCAAACTGCCTGACCTGTATTATAAAGATTTGCAGGTTTGAAGTAGAAAGGAGAGTGTGAAGCAGGTTTAATGTCGTCTCTGCCTTCCTGATATGTTCCTTTTTCTCCTTCTTTACAAAGTTCGCCGCCTCTGAAAGCGATGTCGCAGGCGTCGCAGTCCAGTTCGCCCCATTCAACCTCATGACCTGCAAGAGTAACTTTAACAGTTTTTGTCGGGCTGATAGCGTGCCCCGGACATTCTCTTACACAAGCCATGCATTTGTTGCAAAGCTTCGGGCCGTTATAAATCGGGTCCGGTTCGAGCTCAAGCTCGGTAAGAATTACGCCTACTCTGAGACGGGGACCAAACTCAGGAGTTAAAAGCATTTTACTATAGCCTATTTCTCCAAGACCTGCGAGATATGCACAAATTCTCAAGTGAAGCATAATGTCAGGCTGAGGCTTTCCTTCTTCTACCGGTTTTGAATAATTTTCTCTTATATTTCCGTCGTTGTCAATGCCTCTCCAGTCGCTCTGGTGACCAAGGGGAATTGCTTCGTAGCCTTCGTCCTCAATAAAACGGCACATGTTCATAACGGTCATAGGAATGTATGTATATGTAAGTCCACCATAACCCATAGCTGAGTAATTTGAGAAAAATGTTCCTTCTTCAATTCCTCTTAAGGAACCTCTCATAACACGGAATCCCATAACTATCATACTTTTTGCTTCAGGCATAATAAATCTTGGGTCCATATTTGGCGGAGCCCCTTCAAATCTGTCCATTGGAGCAATCCCGCAAATGTCCGCACCGCATCGGTAAGCAAGTTCTTTTATTTCTTTCGCGTTCATATTTAATTCCTCTCTTTCAGCTAGATTATACATAATGTGAACTATAACTTCAATATTTAAAACGATTATTTTTTAAACTATTCGCTCATTTTATATTACATATAGAAACAATGGATTATAATAAAGGTGAGGTGATGCGAATGGATCATATTTTTAATAATTATATTACAAAATATACTCTTGACAACGTGTTTATAATGAAACACTCTCCTAAAATACTAAGAAAGAAAATTGAAGGACGTCCCACAAATTCGTTTCTTTATGTGCTTTCCGGCAGATGTCATTATAAATATGGTGATACAGAGTTCTGGGTAGAAGAATCCGATACTGCTTATCTTCCTAAAGGTAGCTGTTATTTTTATGAGGTTGTTTCAAAGGAAACGCAATGTATTCAGCTTGAATTTGACCTCGAAGAGGTTAATGGAACAGAAATACAAAACGTTGTACTTTCTGAAAAACCTATGTTGGTTTACGGATATAAGAATGAGCTTAAAAATTTGTTTGAAGAACTTCTTTCGGCGTATTATGATGACAAAATCAAAGCACTTTCTCTTATTTTCAATTTACTTAATATATGCAACAGTTCTTTGATGAACGACAAAAAACCGAATAAAGACTTTGTGAAAATTGCTCCTGCAATGAGATATATTGAAGAAAATTTTCAGAACAAAATCTACGTGGAAGACCTTGCAAAAATGGTTTGTGTAAGTCAGTCACATCTGAGGAGACTTTTTCAGAAGTGTCTGGGTATGTCGCCGGTTAAGTATAAGAATTCAATTCTTATGAAAGCGGCGTGTAATATGCTTTTAAATGATTCAATGAACGTAAGTGAAACGGCAAATGCTCTGCAATTTAATGATATTTACACTTTTAGTCAGCTGTTTAAAAAGGAAATAGGAATTTCTCCGAAAAGGTATATAGAGGAGCATACAAAAAATAGTTGTTAAAAAAGCAATAAAATAAGTTATTTTTACTATTTCGGATGGGTCAATAGTGTGATATCATAATGAAAAGGAGTTGATTTTGTGGCAAATCTTATTACTGATAAAAAGCTTTTTGGTGAATTATTGGATTTTAATTTTCCGGGACTTGAAAAAATTAAAAAAGAAACTGAAAAAAAGAACTATATTGACTGCCGGAAAATACTTGCAGATGTTTTCAGAAAATCCCTTAATCCTGATTTGTTTTTTACAACGCTTGAAAATAATGGGATAGTTGAGAAAAACGAAGAACTTATTGACAATGCGGAAAAAGCGGTAAAACATTATGTTGTTTCATGCGGCATACCTTATGATTTTAAAGAGAAACCGGTGAAATGGACTTTTAATCCAACCGAAAATCAGTACAAGGAATGGACTTGGCAGTTAAGCAGACATAATGAATGGACTAACCTTGCAAGGGCATACAGAGCAACTAAAAATAAAAGATATTCAAAAGCGTGTGAAGAACTTTTTGAAAGCTGGTTTAACACTTCGGACGATTGCCCTGATGACCGAAAATGCGGTTCAAGCTTATGCTGGAGAACAATTGAGTGCGGAATAAGACAAGGCCTTGTGTGGCAAGAGGTAATTCACACATTTTATAACGAATTTTCAGACGATACAATTTGCGACTGGATAAAAGCTGTTTATCAGCATGGAGTAAGAATCAGAAAAGCTTATTCACAGAGAAACTGGCTTATAATGGAAATGAACGGTCTTGGACACATCGGTTTGTTTTATCCAATGCTTAAAGATTCAAAAGAATGGTATAACTTTGCAATTGAAATGCTTGAAAATCAACTTGAAGAACAGATTTATCCTGACGGAATGCATTATGAGCTCGCAACCGGCTATGCTTATGTTATTCTTAATAATTATTTTAAACTCATAAACAGTGCAACAGTTTACGGAAGAAAAATTTCAGAAAAAATGTACAACCCTCTTGAAAGGCTACTTCTTTCTTATGTGAAAATGATGCGACCGGACGGAAAAACTCCGAATATCAATGACGGCACTTTTTCAGATGTGAAAGAAACAGTTTCACAGTTTATAAAATATTATGAAAACAATCCCGAATTCAACTGGTTAATCAACGGTGGTAATGAACCCAGTTACACTTCTGTTGCCTTTGAATACGCAGGTCAGGCGGCACTTCGTACCGCTTGGGGAAAAGATGATGTTCATATTTATTTTGACGGAGGTCCCATAGGCAGAGGACATCAGCATGAAGATAAACTTTCTTTAACCTTGTTTGCCAACGGAAAGCAGGTTATTACAGAGGGAAATAACTATGCTTATGACGATTCTGAAATGAGAAAATATGTCTGCTCAACCAGAAGTCATAACACAGTAAGAATTGATGGTAAAGATCAAAACAGGAGAGCAAACTATACATGGGAAATTGAAGAAATTAAAAAGAAAAGCGATATGATTTTTAATTTTACCGATGAGGTTGATGCGGTTGCATCCTTTTATAACGAAGGTTACGGAGAAGACCTGCGAGGACTTGCTGTTCATACCAGAAACCTTTATTTCTTCAAAAAGTTTGAAAATTTGTCGCCCTTTGTTGTGATTGTTGACAGATTTACATCAGATGAAGAGCACGAATATGAAATAATGTGGCATATTGACTCAGAGCATCTTACAGAAGAAGGGGTTAATATAAAAACGGAAGATATAAGTATACTTTTTTCGAAAAAAAATGCAACCGTGAAAATTTTAAGGGGAGAAGAAGAACCTTACTTTCAGGGCTGGACTGCAGACAGTGTAGTTCAGGGGGATTTTCGCCCTGTTTATAATGCAAGCTATTTTGTTAAAGCAAAGGATGTAAGAGTGGTAACTGTTTTGAGCCCTTATAGTGAGAAAAAAGGAATTAAGAAAGTTTTGTCGAATACTTCAATTGATGATACTTTAATAACCCTTGTTGCAGACAGCGGTGAAAAGCTTGTCATCAATGAAAAAGATTATCTGAAATGAGGGAGTAGTTTGAAGAGAATATTTTGTATTTTAATAGCCCTTCTTATTTTAACTGCAACTGCAGTAAGTGCTGAAACCTTTGTTCCTGTTTATGAAAAGGATTATTCCTTTGCAGGTGACAGATACAGCGTTTCCGAACTTGACACAAACGGGAAGATATTTGTGGGCGTAATGGCAGGTAAAATAGCATACAGTGAAGATTTTGAAACCTGGACAGTTTTAAAGGAACTTGATAATGTTGCAACAGTTTATTATCTTAAAGGGAATTTCTGCGCGGTAGGCAACGGTTTTACCTATATCTCCTCGGATGGAAAAAGCTGGGAGAAAAAAGGAAATAATCTTGCGCGGGCTCCGTGGACTGATAAATCGGCAAAATTAAACGGTTCTGTTGTGCTTTTCAATGGAGATGCAACATATCAGACCTATGACGGTATTAACTTTAAAGAGGTTAAGGATGTACCTCCGGGAGTAACCGTTTACGTTGTTAATAATAAGTTCTTTATGGAATCTACCACATATATGAGAGGAATTTATCATTCTGATAACGGTGAAAGCTTTGTAAAAACCGAAGTGCCGGGATATACCGATTCTCACAGTCATCTGAACATCAGATACTATGACGGAATGTATCATATTCAGGATTACTGGCGTAAGGTAGAAGATGAAAAATATAATTATCATTATTATTCAAAAGACCTTGTTACCTGGCAAGAGGAACTCGTTATAAGGGATGAAGACAAATCTCCAATGGGCAGTAACTATATTTATATCGGTGATGAGCTCCACGCCTTTAACGGTAACGGAGTTGATATGGTTTATAA
The DNA here is from genome assembly GCA_045605445.1 of Clostridia bacterium. Lineage (GTDB taxonomy): Bacteria > Bacillota > Clostridia > RGIG6154 > RGIG6154 > CAZMHL01. Next base: position 6,940 of record JAZUPZ010000006.1, read on the forward strand.
AAACGGCAACTGGGAATACGGACAGTATCAGATGAACGAAGACTTTTCTTCAATTCCGCCCTGGGTGTATTACATTATTACCGACAGTGGAATTGTTGCCTGGTCAACCTCTCATAACTGCTATTATCTTGGATTTGACAAAACCTTCAGAATGTACAAAGGAAAAGACAGAAAATGGTCAAATCTTTTTGTAAGCAACGGTAAATATTATATTTCCACAGCAACCGATAAGCTTTATACCTACGATTACGAAAAAGGATGGCTCCCTGCAACAAAAGAAGGAAACCTTGATGTGAATTACAGCAAAGCTTCAAACGGAAGCGTAAATCTTGAAACAGAGTTCATTGAAAGGGGAAGCTGGGCAGGATATGAAGGAAATAAGGAAATAACGGGCACTCTGACCGACGAAAAGGGAAATATAAAGAAAGTAGCATACGAGAATGCAAAATACGATACAGTGTCACTTATCGGCGGCAACGGCTATTTTATAATGCACGGTTTCAGTACCGGTGGATTCTACATTTCAAAGGACGGAATTAACCGCTATCGTTATAATAAAGAAATTTCCTTTGAAAATCTCAGAACTACTCCTGTTTCCGACGGAAAAACATTTATGTATAAAGATGCCGACGGGGTTATTTATAAAGGTGATATGAGTCAGTTTGAAAGTATAAATATTCCCGATACAATCAAGGTGTGCCTTGATGATGAATATCTCAGCTATGATGTTGCACCGGTGCTGGAAAGCGACAGAACGCTTGTTTCTGTAAGATTTCTTTTTGAAAGAGCAGGAGCAACGGTAGAATGGGATGAAACGGAGAATTCCTGCACTCTTACTTATAACGGCAAAACAGTTAAGGTGTATATAGACAATAAAATGGCGCTGGTAAACGGGGAAGAAAAGGAACTTGATGTTCCGGCAAGACTTATAAACGATAAGACAATGCTTCCTTTGAGATTCATTTGTGAGGAATTCGGCTTTAATGTAACTTACGACGAAGTAACAGATACGGCATTTATAAAAACAAAAAAATAGCAAATAGTTAAACACCGACGGATATTCCGCCGGTGTTTATATTTATTATAATTACAATCAGAATAACCCTGTAATCTTGCCGTTTTCATCAACGTCAATTCTTTCAGCTGCGGGAACTTTAGGAAGTCCGGGCATTGTAAGAATGTCGCCTGTTAAAACAACTATAAAGCCTGCACCTGCAGAAACTTTAACATTTTTAACTGTAACTGTAAAGTTTTCAGGAGCACCGAGCTTTGTGGGATCGTCAGAGAAGCTGTACTGGGTTTTTGCGACGCATACAGGTAATTTGTCAAAGCCAAGCTCTGTTAGCTGAGCAACCTGTTTCTTTGCGTTAGGAGTGAGGATAATTCCGTCACCGCCGTAAACCTTTTTAACAATAGCTTCAATTTTTTCTTCAATGGTTGTGTCAAGCTCGTAAGAGAAAGTAAAGTCGCCCTTTTCTTCTTCGCAGAGACGAACAACTTCTTTTGCAAGCTCTTCGCCGCCTTTTCCGCCTTCTGCCCAGACATTAGAAAGAACGGTGTTAACACCAAGCTCTTTACATTTTTCTATAATGAACTTTATCTCTTCATCTGTATCTGTGGGGAAGCGATTAACAGCAACAACACAAGGAAGCTTGTATACATTTTTAATATTTGAAACGTGGCGTAAAAGATTAGGAATACCTTTTTCAAGAGCAACTAAATCTTCATTTGCAAGTTCAGTTTTTGCAAGACCACCGTGCATTTTAAGAGCACGAACTGTTGCAACCATAACAACTGCATCGGGAGTAAGACCTGCAACACGGCATTTGATGTCAAGAAACTTTTCGGCACCTAAGTCTGCACCGAAGCCTGCTTCTGTAATGGTATAGTCGCCCATTTTAAGAGCAAGCTTTGTAGCGGTAACTGAGTTACAGCCGTGAGCAATGTTGGCAAAAGGTCCGCCGTGAACAAATGCAGGAGTACCCTCTAAAGTCTGAACAAGGTTTGGCTTTAAAGCATCTTTAAGAAGAGCCGCCATAGCACCTGCTGCATTTAACTGACCGCAGGTAACAGGCTTATCATCATAGGTATAACCAACAATAATATCTGAAAGCTTTTCTTTAAGCTCTGTGATTGAGCTTGAAAGACAAAGAACAGCCATAATTTCACTTGCAACAGTAATATCAAAACCATCTTCTCTCGGAACGCCGTTAGCTTTACCGCCAAGACCGTTAACAATGAAACGAAGTTGTCTGTCGTTCATATCAACGCAACGTTTCCATGTGATTTTTCTTACATCAATGTTAAGTGAGTTGCCCTGCTGAATGTGGTTGTCAAGCATTGCTGCAAGAAGGTTGTTTGCCGCACCGATAGCGTGGAAGTCACCTGTAAAGTGAAGGTTTATATCTTCCATTGGAACTACCTGTGCATATCCGCCGCCTGCTGCGCCGCCTTTAACACCGAAAACCGGGCCGAGAGAAGGTTCTCTCAGCGCAACGGTTACATCTTTTCCAATTCTTTTAAGTCCATCTGCAAGACCGATTGTTGTAGTTGTTTTACCTTCACCTGCAGGGGTGGGGGTAATTGCAGTAACAAGAATAAGTTTTCCGTCTTTTCTTTCTGTTTCTTTCAAAAGAGACAGATCAATTTTGGCCTTGTAGTTGCCGTAAAGCTCAATGTATTTTTCATCAACGTGAGCTCTTTTGGCAATTTCACTTATATGCTCCATTTTACAGCTCTGAGCAATTTCTATATCAGATTTGTATTCCATTTTTTATACCTCCGATTATTTAAAGTAACGAACAGCTGATTCGAACATACGGATGTCGTATTCGCCGGGAACATTCTTGTAAAGACCTTTTCCTATTCTTTCGCTGTGGCCCATTTTTCCGATAACTCTTCCGTCAGGAGAGGTTATACCTTCAATTGCATAAACAGAATCGTTGGGGTTGAATCTTATATCATTTGTAGCATTGCCGTTAAAATCAACATACTGTGTTGCAATCTGTCCGTTTTCAGCAAGCTGTTTAACAAGTTCATCGCTTGCAAGGAATCTTCCTTCGCCGTGAGAAATCGGAACATTGTAAACATCACCAACATTAACAAGTGACAGCCAGGGTGATTTGTTGGAAACAATCTTTGTGCGTACAATTCTTGACTGATGTCTTGAAATTGTATTGAAAGTAAGGGTAGGGCAATTTTCGTCTGTATCTATAATCTTTCCGTAAGGAACAAGACCGAGCTTGATAAGTGCCTGGAAACCGTTACAGATACCGCCCATAAGACCGTCTCTGTTTTCAAGAAGGTCACTAACGCCTTCTTTTATTGATGCATTTCTGAAGAATGCAGTAATAAACTTACCACTGCCTTCAGGTTCATCACCGCCTGAGAATCCGCCGGGAATGAATACCATCTGTGCATCTTTGAGCTTTTTAGCAAAGTTTTCAACACTTCTCTGAATGCCTGCTGACGAAAGGTTGTTAATTACAATAATTTCAGCTTCTGCGCCTGCATCGTTAACAACTTTAGCTGTGTCATATTCGCAGTTTGTTCCCGGAAATGCGGGAATAAGAACTTTAGGCTTTGCAACCTTGATTGCAGGAACAGGCCATTTGTCAGCTTTATATTCAAAATCTTTAACAACTGATTTGCTCTGGTCAATGTTACAACTGTAAACACTTTCAAGCTTGTCTTCATAAATGCCAAGTAATTCATCAAGACAAATTGCTTCATCCTTATATGAAACTTTATTATTATCTGTAACTTTACCAAGATAAATACCTTCGTTAACATCATTCTCAACTTCAAGAATAAATGATGCATAATTATAACCAAAGATTTCTTCAACTGAAAGCTTGTCTGAATACTCAAAGCCAAGACCGTTACCGAAGCACATTTTCATAACAGCTTCGCCGATACCGCCAATAGCAGGGGTATAACAAGCAAGAACTTTTCCTGCTCTCATTAACCCAGTAACTTTATTAAACACTGAAATAAGAGAGTTAGCTTTTGGAAGACTGTTTTCGTCAAATTCAGCTTTAAGCATAATAACCTTGCTTCCTGCTTTTTTGAATTCAGGAGAAACAACGTCATTAACCTTTCCTGTTGTTACTGCAAATGAAACAAGGGTAGGAGGTACGTCAAGATCTTCAAAGCTTCCGCTCATAGAGTCTTTGCCACCGATAGAACCGATTCCAAGCTCTTTCTGTGCCTTGAATGCGCCAAGAAGAGCCGCAAGAGGTTTACCCCAGCGTTTTGCATCTGTTCCCGGTTTTTCGAAGTATTCCTGGAATGTAAGGTAAACATCTTCAAAAGATGCACCGGATGCAATTAATTTACATACAGATTCAACAACCGCAAGATATGCACCGTGATAAGGGCTCTGCTCTGTAATAAACGGATTGTAACCCCAGGACATAAATGAGCAGTCATCTGTGTGTTTCTTTTCAACAGAAATTTTCTGCACCATTGCCTGCGAAGGTGTGAGCTGATTCTTACCGCCAAATGGCATAAGAACAGTTCCTGCACCGATTGTAGAGTCAAATCTTTCAGAAAGACCTCTTTTTGAACACATATTAAGGTCTGCTGCATATTCTTTTAAGTTATCTGTAAATGTTCCTTTGATTTCTTTATCTTTAAGGGTTGATTTTGCAGGGGCAATTTTTATGTGTTTTTCAGCACCGTTTGAGTTAAGGAATTCACGACTGATATCAACAATCTTCTTGCCGTTCCAGTGCATAACAAGTCTTGGTTCTTCTGTAACAACCGCAACAGGACAAGCCTGAAGGTTTTCAGTTTCAGCAAGTGCAAGGAATTTATCTACGTTTTCCTTTTCAACAACAACTGCCATTCTTTCCTGAGATTCGCTTATTGCAAGCTCTGTACCGTCAAGACCTTCGTATTTTTTCGGAACCTTGTTAAGGTCAATTTCAAGACCGTCTGCAAGCTCGCCGATAGCAACAGAAACGCCGCCTGCACCAAAGTCGTTACATCTTTTAATCATAAGACTTGCTTCTTTGTTTCTGATGAGTATCTGAAGCCTTCTTACTTCAGGAGCATTACCTTTCTGAACTTCAGCACCGCAGGTTTCAAGAGATTCCATTGTGTGAGATTTTGAAGAACCTGTAGCACCGCCGCAACCGTCTCTTCCGGTGCTGCCGCCGAGAAGGATAACAACATCGCCGGGATCAGGTCTTTCTCGTCTTACATTTTCAGCAGGAGCAGCAGCAATAACAGCCCCCATTTCCATACGCTTAGCTGCACATCCGTCGTGGTAAATTTCATCAACCATACCGGTTGCATCACCAATCTGGTTACCGTAAGAAGAATAACCTGCAGCAGCTGTTGTAACAATAGTTCTCTGTGGTAGCTTACCCTTTATTGTTTCTGATACAGGTTTAAGGGGATTTGCCGCACCTGTAACACGCATAGCACCGTAAACATAAGAACGACCTGAAAGCGGATCTCTTATAGCTCCGCCGATACATGTAGCCGCACCACCAAAAGGTTCAATTTCGGTAGGATGGTTATGCGTTTCGTTTTTAAAGAGAAGAAGCCAGGGTTCTTTTACTCCGTCAACCTCAACATCAATCTTAACTGTACAAGCGTTAATTTCTTCTGATTCGTCAAGCTTGTCGAGTTTTCCGTGTTTTTTAAGATATTTAACGGCAACTGTAGCAATGTCCATAAGACATACGGGTTTTGTTCTGCCCAGTTCTTTTCTTACGTCAATATATTCGTCATAAGTTTTCTGTAAAAATTCATCTTCAAATTTTACGCTGTCAATGGTTGTAAGGAAAGTGGTATGACGGCAATGGTCAGACCAGTAAGTGTCAATCATTCTGATTTCAGTAATTGTAGGATTTCTGTTTTCGCTTATGAAGTATTTCTGGCAGAATTCAATGTCATCGGCGTCCATTGCAAGACCGTAATCTTTAACGAACTTTTCAAGTCCTGCTCTGTCAAGGTTTATAAAGCCGTCTAAGGTTTCTACTTCTGTTGGAATTTCATAGTCGGTTTTAAGTGTTTCCGGCTTTTCAAGAACGGCTTCTCTCGCTTCAACAGGGTTTATAACGTGTTTTTTGATTTCTGCAATATCGCTTTCAGAAAGTTTTCCGTAAAGGGCATAAACCTTTGCTGTTTTAACAACAGGTCTATCACCCTGAGAAATAATCTGAATACACTGAGCTGCAGAGTCTGCTCTCTGGTCAAACTGACCGGGAAGATATTCAACGGCAAAAACATAAGCATCTTTTAAATCAGGCTCGCTGTATGTATTGTCAAGCTGAGGCTCTGAAAATACGGTTGTTTTTGCATATTCAAACAACTCTTCGGTAATATTCTCGGCATCGTATCTGTTTATAATACGAACGTCTGTAAGACCTTTAATGCCAAGGAGAGTATTGGCATCGCTTAAAAGTTTTTTGGCTTCGTTAGCAAGTTCTTTTTTCTTTTCCACAAAAATTCTGTATACCATTTTAATCCTCCTTTGCTTTTAAAGCTCTCTGTCCGATATCTTTTCTGCAGTATGAATTGTCAAAATGTATCTTTTCAACCTTATCATAAGATGCCTGTATTGCATTTTGCAAAGTATCTGCAATAGCGGTAACACCTAAAACACGGCCTCCGTTTGTAAGGAGCTTGCCGTCTTTAAGCTCTGCGCCTGCAACATAAACGCTGTCAGAAATTTCGTCGGGAATAGTAATTTCAAATCCTTTTTCGTATGCGGTAGGGTAGCCCTTTGATGCCATAATAACACAACAGGCGTTACCGTCTTTGAATTTAACTTCTGTTTTGTCAAGGGCGCCGTTTGTTACGGCCTGCATAACTTCAAGAAGGTCAGATTCAAGAAGCGGGAGAACAACCTGAGTTTCAGGGTCCCCGAAACGGCAGTTGTACTCAATAACTTTAGGTCCATTTTCTGTAAGCATAAGACCAAAGTAAAGACAGCCCTTGAATGTGCGTCCTTCTTTGTTCATTGCCTCGATTGTAGGAAGGAAAATTGTTTTCATACATTCGTCGGCAATTTCTTTTGTGTAATAAGGGTTAGGAGCAACGGTTCCCATTCCGCCGGTGTTAAGTCCTGTGTCATTGTCACCTGCACGTTTGTGATCCATTGAAGAAACCATAGGGATAACTGTTTTTCCGTCTGTAAATGAAAGAACGGAAACCTCAGGACCGGTTAAAAATTCTTCAATAACTATGTTATCACCGCTTTTGCCGAACACTTTGTCCTGCATAATTGATTTTACGCCCTCAACAGCCTCTTCTCTGGTCATTGCAATAATGACGCCTTTGCCCAGAGCAAGACCGTCAGCTTTGATAACTGTTGGGATAGGTGCAGTTTTTAAATATTCAAGAGCTTTTTCGGCATCGTTGAATACTTCATATTCTGCAGTAGGAATATTATATTTTTTCATAAGGTCTTTTGAAAAAACCTTACTGCCTTCAATAATTGCTGCATTTGCTTTAGGACCAAAGCAGGGGATACCCTTTTCTTCAAGAGCATCAACTGCTCCTAGCACCAACGGGTCGTCGGGAGCAACTATTGCATAGTCAATTTTGTTTGCAAGAGCAAACTCAACGATTTTATCAATTTCCTTTGCGCCGATGTTAACACATTCAGCGTCTTTTGCAATTCCGCCGTTACCGGGAACAGCATATATTTTGGAAACATTTTTGTTTTCTTTTACTTTTTTGATGATGGCATGCTCTCTTCCGCCACCGCCTACAACAAGTATATTCATTTTATAACCTCCGAATTAGTGGTGGAATAAACGCATTTTTGTAAATGCCATTGTCATACCGTATTTGTCACAGCAGTCAATAACAACGTCATCTCTGATAGAACCGCCCGGTTCAGCAATGTATTTAACGCCGCTCTTCTTTGCTCTTTCAATGTTGTCATCAAATGGGAAGAAGGCATCAGAACCAAGAGCAACACCGTCGATTGATTCAAGATATGCTTTTATTTCTTCATCTGTAAGAGGCTCAGGTTGTTTTGTGAAATATTTCTGCCAGTTGCCGTCAGCACAAACATCTTCCTCGTTTCTGTTGATATAACCGTCAATAACGTTGTCTCTGTCAGGTCTTCCCAAAGTATCCTTGAAAGGGAGATTTAAAACTTTGTCATGCTGTCTTAAGAACCAGGTGTCAGCTTTTGTGCCTGCAAGTCTTGTGCAGTGAATTCTTGACTGCTGACCTGCACCAACGCCGATAGCCTGACCATCAACCGCATAGCAAACGGAGTTTGACTGTGTGTATTTAAGTGTGATAAGAGCAATGATAAGATCTCTTATTGCACTTTCAGGGAATTCTTTGTTTTTTGTAACAACGTCAGAAAGAAGTTCTTTGTTAATTTCAAAATTGTTTCTGCCCTGTTCAAAAGTAATTCCGTAAACCTGCTTGTGTTCAATTTCTTCCGGAACATAATTCGGGTCAATTTTTATAATATTGTAGTTTCCGTTTCTCTTTGATTTTAAAATTTCGAGAGCTTCAGGTTCATAACCGGGAGCAATAATTCCGTCAGAAACCTCTCTTTTTATCATTTTAGCAGTTGTAACGTCGCAAACATCTGAAAGAGCAACCCAGTCGCCGAAAGAACACATTCTGTCTGTACCTCTTGCTCTTGCGTAAGCACATGCAAGAGGAGAGTCGTCAAGACCTTCAATGTCGTCAACAAAGCAAGCTTTTTTAAGTTTATCGGAAAGCTTGATTCCAACTGCCGCAGAAGTTGGGCTAACGTGTTTAAAAGATGTAACTGCAGGAAGTCCTAAAGCTTCTTTAAGCTCTTTTACAAGCTGCCAGCTGTTGAAAGCATCGAGAAAATTAATGTATCCCGGTCTTCCGCAAAGTATTTCAATCGGTAAGTCACTTCCGTCAGCCATAAAGATTTTTGCAGGCTTCTGGTTAGGATTACAACCGTATTTAAGTTCAAAATCTTTCATTTTTTTGCTCCTTATTTATTTTTATTTATAATCTTTGATGTTACATTACCTGTTTTAATGTCAATGTATCTTACGAAAAGTGAAACCTTGTTGTCTTCATTAAGACTTTCCCAGAGATTATTTGTGAATTCGTTAATATCATCAGGAATTTCAACAAGCTTTGGTTCACCTTCAAAAGAAGGAAGTGGATTGCCGTCACCCATATATGTGTGAATAAAATGTCCTTCGCCGTTAATAGGTGTTTTATAGCTGTATGTAAATCTCTGGCATGACTCGGGATTTCCGTTTGCACTTTTTAAAATTGACATAGCATAGTTGTATCCGCTTTCGTCAACCTTCATAATTCCCGAAATTCTTGGAGTATAGTTTGGTGCATCATCCTCGAATTCACGGGTACGAAGTGACTGTTCAAATGTCATCTGCTGATTCATAAGTTCATATATTGTATCAGTCTGGTCACCGTTGGTAACAATGGTTTTATTGCCGAGTACTCTGACAGGTGCATATATAATAAGATGCGGATCTTCAAGTTTTGAAGGATCAAAAGCCTGAGTACGTATTCCATCACCGTCTTCAACAAAAACTCTGTTTCTGCTGTTCACGCTTCTGCCCATAATAAAATAAGCGGTTACAGCAGATTTGCCGTCAGCGGATTTACCAATAACTATTCCTCTGCCGGGATAGTCATTATTTTTAAGTTCATCATAAATGTTAATTTTTTTCATTTTGTATACTCCTTACTTACTTTTTCTACTGCCTGAGGAAGAATTATCCATTCTGCCTGTTCCATAACTCTTTTCTGAAGAATCTCAGGGGTATCGCCTGGCATAATTTCTACCGCTTTCTGCATAATTATTTTTCCGCCATCGGGAATTTCATTTACAAAATGAACGGTAGCACCCGTAACCTTAACTCCGTAGGAAAGTGCCGCTTCGTGAACCTTAAGGCCGTAAAAGCCTTTTCCGCTGAAAGAGGGAATAAGTGACGGATGTACGTTTATAATTCTTTCAGGATAAGCACTTGTGAAGCTTTCGCTTAATATTGCCATAAATCCGGCAAGAACAATAATGTCTATTTGGTGCTCAGAAAGCAGATCCTTTATTTTCTGCTCAAAGGCATCTGCTGAGCCAAGAGTTGATTTTAAAACAGTTTCTGTATGAATACCTGCCTTTTGTGCACGCTCTAAAGCATAAGCACCCTCTTTGTTGGAAATAACAAGTACAATTTCCCCGTTTGTAATAATACCGCTGTTTTGTGCATCAATCAATGCCTGGAGGTTGGTTCCGCCTCCGGAAACAAGAACTGCTATTTTAGCTTTTCTCATAAAATCACCTTGTCGTCAGACTTAACGATTTCGCCGATAATATAAGCGTCTTCGCCGTTATCCTTTAAAATTGAAAGAGCTTTTTCCGCATCTTCCTTAGCAACAACAATGCTCATGCCAACGCCCATATTAAAGGTATTGAACATATCGTGTTCGCTTATATTACCTGTTTTTGCAATAAGTTCGAAAATAGGAAGAATTTTAACTGAAGCCTTGTCAATTTTAGCACCAAGTCCGTCAGGAATGCTTCTTGGAATATTTTCGTAGAAGCCGCCGCCGGTGATGTGAGAAATACCTTTCACTTTAACCTGTTCAAGAAGTGCAAGTACAGGTTTAACGTAAATCTTTGTAGGTGTAAGAAGTGTTTCGCCTACAGATTTTCCGCCAAGCTCTTCAACGGGTGTCTTAATGTCGGCATTTTCAACGTCGAATACTTTACGAACGAGAGAAAAGCCGTTTGAGTGAACGCCGCTTGAAGGAAGAGCAATAACAACGTCTCCTTCGCACATTGTTTTGTTATCAATGATTTTGTCTTTGTCCACAATACCTGTGCTGTAGCCTGCAAGGTCGTATTCGTCAATCGGGTAGAAACCGGGCATTTCTGCAGTTTCACCGCCGATTAATGCGGCACCTGACTGAACACAACCTTCCGCAACACCCTTAACAATGTCTGCAATACGTTCAGGAACGTTTTTTCCACAGGCAATATAGTCAAGAAAGAAAAGTGGTTTCGCACCGCTGCAGATGATGTCGTTTACACACATAGCAACACAGTCAATACCAACTGTGTCGTGCTTGTCCATAAGGAAAGCAAGCTTAAGCTTTGTGCCAACACCGTCTGTACCGCTAACGAGTACAGGTTTTGAAATGCCTTCAAGGTCAAGTTCAAAAAGACCGCCGAAACCGCCTACATCTGAGCAAACACCTTTAGTTATAGTTTTAGCAATGTGATGTTTCATAAGTTCAACTGCTTTGTAGCCTGCTGTAATGTCCACGCCTGCTGCTGCATAGCTGTCAGATTTGGATTTTAAATTCATATCAATAACCGTTCCTTTCGTGGTTTAATTTTTTATTCTTCTTTTCCGTCCCAGCAATAGGTACACAATTTGCATCTGTCAAGTCCGATTGCTTTGATTGTACCTTCTAATGACTGGAATTCAAGTGAAGCAAATTTGAATTTTTCACTTATGGTTTTTCTTAAAGATTTTCCTCTTTCGGTTGAAGGGTCACTGTATTCTTCAATATAGTTGAAGCCTTCTTCACCTTCAAGTTCCATAATAACCTTTCTCGCAATAAGCTCCATTTCATCTTTTGATCTTGAAAAGTTTAAATATTTACATCCGTACATAATCGGGGGACATGCAGAACGCATATGAACCGATTTTGCACCGTTGGCATAAAGAAATTCAACTGTTTCACGAAGCTGAGTTCCTCGAACAATGGAATCGTCTACAAACAGAAGATTTTTATCCCGAATCAGTTCGTGTACGGGAATCTGTTTCATTTTTGCAATTTTGTTTCTGTCTGTCTGACGGGCAGGAGTAAAGCTTCTTGCCCAGGTAGGAGTGTATTTTATAAACGGTCTTGCAAAGTGAACTCCTCTTTTGTTGGCATATCCTATTGCGTGAGGTGTTCCCGAGTCGGGCACACCGCCCACATAATCAAGGTCTTCCGCGTTTTTCGAAAGCATATCAGCCTCTGCCATTATTTCTCCGTTACGATATCTCATTGTTTCAACATTAACACCTTCGTAATTTGAATTTGAGTATCCGTAATAAGTCCAGAGAAAAGAACAGATCTTCATTTTGTTCCCGGGAGGAGCAAGTTGAATTATTTTATCTGTGGTAATTTCAACTATTTCTCCGGGGCCAAGCTCTTTTTCATCGTCATAGCCAAGCTTCTGATAGGCAAATGACTCAAGTGATACGGCAAAACCGTCTTCGCTTTTACCTATATGAACGGGAAGTCTTCCCATTTTGTCTCTTGAAACTATAAGAGATCCGTTATCCTTTAAAATAAGAATGGTGGAAGAACCGTCAATAACTTCTTGTGTAAATTTAATTCCTTCCGCAAAGGAGCTCTTCTGACTTATAAGTGCCGCAGTAAGCTCTGTTGAATTTATCTTTCCTCCTGTCATTGCGTTAAAATGACAACCGTTATCGGAAAGATATTTTTTTATAAGTTCTTCTGCATTATTAATAAGACCTACTGTGCAGATTGCATATGTTCCGATAGAAGAGCGGATAAGCAAAGGCTGTGGGTCGGAATCACTTATACATCCTATTGCAGAAGTTCCCTGCATTTCTTCAAAAATGTGTTCGAATTTTGTTCGAAACGGCGAATTTTCAATATTATGTATGTCTCTCTGCAGACCTTTTTCTTTGTCGTAAGCCGCCATACCACCACGTTTTGTTCCAAGGTGGGAATGGTAGTCTGTACCAAAGAAAACATCGGAAATGGCATCATGTCTGCTTACTGTTCCAAAAAATCCTCCCATTTTAAACCTCCATTAAATCTGCGTCATTACAGCTGCGTCTTTTTCGAGAACAGCTTTGGAATCTGATGCTCTTTTAGCGTCAAGTTTGTCTGCAAGTGCTTTGTCTTCAACAGCAAGGATCTGTGCAGCAAGAAGAGCAGCGTTTGCTCCGCCGTTGATTGCAACTGTTGCCACAGGAATTCCTGTGGGCATCTGAACTGTTGAAAGAAGAGCATCCATTCCGTCAAGAACAGTAGATTTGCAGGGGATACCGATTACCGGAAGAGTTGTGTTTGCAGCAATGGCTCCTGCAAGATGAGCGGCCATTCCTGCTGCTGCGATGATAACTCCAAAACCGTTTTTTCTGGCATTAACAGCAAAATCTTTTGCTTCTTCAGGGGTTCTGTGTGCAGAATAAATGTGTACTTCAAAAGGAATTTCCAGAGCTTTAAGCATATCTGTTCCTTTTTTTATGATAGGCAAATCGCTGTCGCTGCCCATTACAATTCCAACTTTTTTCATATTTTTCTCCTTATTTTAAGTTCTAAAAAACAAAAAGGGTACACTTACTCAAGGCGAGTAAATGCACCCAGACGGTCGGCTGTAAAACTAATATATTCCTTGCTCCTCTGTGGTACACCCCACTTGAATCCGTCAGTCACAAAGAATAGTTAAATTATAGAAAAATTATAACATATTAAGCCTGTGGTGTCAAGTTAAAACACCTGTGTTTGCCGTGAGATTATAACTGTGCTTTTACCTCGCAGTATATACAACGGTAAACGTTGTTTTCTTTATCGCAGAGCCTGAAAATATGGTCGATTTCCTGCTCTACTGTAGTAATACATCTAGGGTTCTTACATTTTATTACGTTTGTAAGTGTTTCGGGAACACTTATTTTGCGTTTTTCAATGAGTTTGCCGTCTTTAATAATGTTTACGGTAATACCCGGATCGACGTATCCGATAACATCAAAATTAATATCAATGTCTGCATCAACTTTTATAATATCTTTTTTGCCCATTTTTGAGCTGTTTACATTTCTTATGAATGCAACAGAGCAGTCAAGACTTCCAAGGTCCAAAAGTTCATAAAGCTTTACGCCTCTTCCTTGGGTAATGTGGTCAATAACAAAACCGTTGGTAATTGAGTCTATGTTCATTTTTCCGCCTCCTCAAGAAGTTTTAAAATGAGTGCCATTCTTATATATTTTCCGTAAAGCACCTGTTTGAAATAGCAGGCTCTTTCATCGTTGTCAACTGCTATGCTTATTTCGTTAACCCTTGGAAGCGGATGCATAATGCAAAGATCCTTCTTTGCTGTTTTGAGCTTCTCCGGAACGAGAACATAGCTGTCTTTAAGTCTTAAATAGTCTTCCTCGTTGAAAAATCTTTCTCTCTGTACTCTTGTCATATACAATATGTCAAGCTTTGGCATAACCTCATCAAGTGATGTGGTCTGTTCATAAGGAATGTTGTTCTTTTTAAGAACGTCCTTTTTAATGTAGCTTGGAAGCTTTAATTCCTCAGGGGAGATAAGAACAATTTTAAGACCTTTGTATCTGGTAAGAGCCGTTATAAGGGAATGAACAGTTCTTCCGAATTTAAGGTCACCGCAGAACCCTACGGTAAGGTTTTCAAAGCTGCCCTTTTCTCTTGCAATTGTAAGTAGGTCGGTAAGTGTCTGAGTAGGATGGTTGTGTCCGCCGTCACCTGCATTGATAACGGGAATAGATGCATTCTTTGCCGCTACAAGGGGAGCTCCCTCTTTAGGATGACGCATCGCAATGATATCTGCATAACAACTTATTGTTTTGGCAGTGTCCGAAACACTTTCACCTTTTGCCGCAGAAGAACTGTTCGCTTCCGAAAAGCCGATAACATTTCCGCCAAGTTCGTACATAGCCGACTCGAAGCTGAGTCTTGTTCTTGTGGAAGGTTCAAAGAAAAGTGTTGCAAGTTTCTTTCCTCTGCACTTTTCAGAATATTTCTTCGGATTGTCAATAATGTCGTTTGCTGTATTGATAAGACTGTCTATTTCATCTGTTGTAAAATCAAGTATATCAATAAGGTGTCTCATTATTTGTCCTCCGCATTTATCCAGCTTTCATCTGAAGGATTATTTCTGAATGAAATGAGCTTTTTGATATCTTCGGTTTTGATGTAACCTTCTTCAGCGGCAACTTCTGCAATTACATCAAAGTTCGTGAGTGAAATGTTTTTAATGTTTGCAGCTTCAAGTCTTTCAAGACCTTTTTTCATTCCGTAGGTGAAAATGCTGGCAATACCTAAAACTTCTGCACCTGCTTCACGAAGCACATTAACAACTTCAATAACGCTTCCGCCTGTTGAAATAAGGTCTTCAATAACAACAACCTTCTGACCTTTTTCAAGCTTTCCTTCAATCTGGTTCTGTCTGCCATGATCTTTTGCACCTGAACGAACGTATCCCATTGGGAGACCCATAATGTGACCTGTGATTGCCGCGTGCGCAATACCTGCAGTAGAGGTTCCCATAAGAACCTCAACGTCGGGGTAATTCTTTTTAATGATTTCAGCAAGGCCGTTTTCAACATCTGTGCGAACATTTGGTGCTGTAAGAGTTAAACGGTTATCGCAGTAAACAGGGCTTTTAATTCCGCTTGCCCATGTAAATGGTTCTTCAGGTCTGAAGAAAACAGCTTTAATTGAAAGTAAATCTTTTGCAATAAGTTTTTCCATAATTCATATTCTCCTTAATCTAAAAATTCTTCTAAACATCTGTTATATGCTGCAACAGGATCGTCGGCTGCAGTAATAGGTCTTCCTACAACTATGTAGTCTGAACCAATTTTTTTAGCTTCTGCAGGAGTCATAACTCTCTTCTGGTCGCCAATGTCACCGTCAGCAAAACGGACACCCGGAGTAACTGTAATAAAGTCATTTCCGCAGATCTCGTGAACTTTACCTGCTTCAAGGGGTGAACAAACAACACCGTCAAGACCTGCTTTTTTAGCGTTTGATGCATAGTGCATAACAACCTTGTCAATGGGTTCTTTAATAAGAAGGTCGTTTTCCATGCTCTCCTGGTCAGTAGATGTAAGCTGTGTAACAGCAATAAGAAGGGGACGGGTTCCGTCTTCTCTTGTAAGACCTTCAATTGCGGCTTTCATCATATTGATTGTGCCTGCAGCGTGAAGGTTACAAAGGTCAACATCAAGTCTTGATAAAACCGACATTGATTTTTTCACTGTGTTCGGAATGTCGTGAAGCTTAAGGTCTAAGAAAATCTTGTGTCCTCTTTTTTTAATTTCACGAACAATTTCCGGACCTTCTGCATAGAAAAGTTCCATTCCGATTTTTACAAAAGGTTTTTTGCCTTCAAATTTATCAAGGAAATTAAAAACCTGTTTTGCATCGGAAAAATCACAAGCAATAATTACATCTTTACCCATTTATAACTCCTCCTGTTATATCTTTTAAATTATCAATTTTATATTTTGCCATAGTTTCGGGCAACTGTTCAATAATATCCTTACAAATGTAGGGGTTTACAAGGTTAGCCGCGCCGATTTCAACTGCAGTTGCACCCGCAAGCATCATTTCAATTACATCTTCAGCACAGCTTATGCCGCCCATACCAATAACAGGTATTTTAACTGCATTTGCAACCTGGTAAACCATTCTTACCGCAACGGGGAGGATGGCACTTCCTGAAAAACCTCCCATTGTATTTTTAATAACCGGTTTTCTTGTTTTAAGGTCAATTCTCATACCGAGAAGTGTATTTATAAGGCTGATTCCGTCAGCTCCGGCATCTTCACAGGCTTTTGCAATTGAAACAATGTCGGTAACATTGGGGGAAAGCTTTATTATAACCGGCTTTGTGGTTACTTTCTTAACTGCCTTTGTAACTTCTGCAGCGGCATCTGGCGATGTGCCGAAGCTCATTCCGCCGCCGTGAACATTAGGACAGCTTACATTAACTTCTAACCAGCCAACCTGATCGCATTTGTCGAGCTTTTCACAGGTGTAAGCATAATCTTCAATGGAAAATCCCGAAACATTTGCCATTACTTTTTTGGAAAAACATTTCTTAAGCTTCGGAAGCTCGTCTGAAATAACCGCTTCAACTCCGGGGTTCTGTAAGCCTACTGCATTTATCATTCCGGCAGTACATTCTGCAATTCTCGGAGTAGGGTTTCCAAAACGAGGATCCTTGGTGGTACCTTTAAATGAAAAAGTACCAAGTACGTTTATGTCGTAAAGCTCTGCAAATTCGTAACCAAATCCAAATGTTCCGCTGGCGGGAATAATCGGGTTGTCAAGCTCAATTCCGCAAAGATTAACACTTAATTTTCCCATAATATTTCCTCCTTCTTAAGAACAGGACCGTCTTTGCAGATTCTTTTGTATCCTGTGATAGTTTTGCATGAACAGCCCATACAGGCACCAAAGCCACAGCCCATTCTTTCTTCAAAGCTAAACTGTCCGCTTGTCGAAATGTTTTTATATACTGCCTTAAGCATCGGTTCAGGTCCGCAGGTATATACATAAGAATAATTTTCAGGTAAGGCATCTGTTACAAAGCCTTTAACTCCATAGCTTCCGTCAACAGTTGTAATTGTAACACCAGATCCTAGTGCTTTGAATTCCTCTTCATAGAAAATTTCATCTTTGGTATTAAATCCTAAAATCACAGAAACCTTTTTACCCTGAGCGATAAGCTCCTTTGCAAGCTTATAAAGAGGAGGAACGCCAACTCCGCCGCCAATAAGCAGGGGAGTATCACCTGAAAGTGAAGTATCATAACCGTTTCCAAGTTGTGTGAGAACATCAAGTTCACCTTTTGTCATCTGAGCCATTTTCTCTGTGCCTTTTCCCACAACCTTGTAAACGATTGTAAGAAGACCGTCTTCGCAGTCACAAACGGAGATTGGACGTCTTAAATAAAGACCGTCAAGGAGAATGTTTACAAACTGTCCGCATTTTATTTCACTTGTGTCACCGGAAAGAATCATTTTGTAAACAGACTCGGTAAGTTTTATATTTTCTTCTATTTTAAATACACTCTGTTTCATATCTTTATCCTTTTAAGCATCAATTGTTGAAATTGTAAGAGTAGTTTCTTCAAGGACGTCAAGAACAACCTTTACAGTGTCAAGCGCTGTGAAAATTGTTGCATTGTTTTCGGTTGCGTGACGTCTGATTTCATAACCGTCACTCTGTCCGGCAGAACCGATGTCTCTTGTGTTGATGATGTAGGCGATGTGTCCCTGTCTGATTGCATCAATAATTTCATCACTGCCGTCACTGATTTTCTTAAGAGCATGAGTTCTGATTCCGTTTTCTTTAAGGAATTTAGCAGTACCCTCTGTTGCTTCAATGTTAAAGCCGAGGTTATAGAATCTTCTGATAAGAGGAAGAGCTTCTTCCTTGTCCTTGTCTGAGATTGTAGCTAAAATAGTGCCATAGTTCTGAACCTTCATTCCTGAAGCCTGAAGAGCCTTGTAAAGAGCTCTGTTGAGCTTGTTGTCATAGCCGATAGCTTCCCCTGTTGATTTCATTTCAGGTGAAAGGTAAGCATCAAGACCTCTGATTTTGTTGAATGAGAATACAGGAACTTTAACATACCAGCGTTCTTTTTCTTTTGGATATATTTCAAAGATGCCCTGCTCTTTTAATGATTTACCCATAATTACTTCTGTTGCAATGTCAGCAAGACTGTATCCTGTAGCCTTTGAAAGGAAAGGAACAGTTCTTGAAGAACGTGGGTTAACTTCAATGATGAATACATCGTCGTTTTCATCAACAATAAACTGAATGTTGTAAAGACCTACGATTCCGATTCCAAGACCAAGCTTTTTGGCATATTCAAGAATAATACCTTTAACTTTGTCAGAAACGCTGAATGTAGGATATACGCTGATTGAGTCACCGCTGTGAATACCGGTTCTTTCAACAAGTTCCATAATACCGGGAACGAAAACGTCTTTTCCGTCACAGATAGCGTCAATTTCAACTTCTTTACCCTGAATGTATTTGTCAACAAGAACAGGCTTGTCTTCGTCGATTTCAACGGCAGTTTTAAGATAATGACGGAGCTGTTCTTCATTTGCCACAATCTGCATTGCTCTTCCGCCGAGAACAAAGCTTGGTCTTACAAGAACAGGGTAGCCGATTTCAGCTGCGGCATTAATTCCGTCTTCAATTTTTGTAACAGCTTTTCCTTTTGGCTGAGGAATGTTAAGTGACTGAAGAAGCTTTTCAAAGCTGTCTCTGTTTTCAGCTCTTTCAATAGCCTGACAGTCTGTGCCTATAATTTTAACTCCGCGTTTCATAAGCGGTTCGGCAAGGTTGATTGCTGTCTGTCCGCCAAGGGATGCAACAACACCTTCGGGCTTTTCAAATTCAATGATGTTCATAACATCTTCTGTTGTAAGCGGTTCAAAGTAAAGCTTGTCCGCTGTAGTATAGTCAGTTGAAACCGTTTCAGGATTGTTGTTGATAATAATTGCTTCATAACCTGAATTCTTAATTGTTGTAACAGCGTGAACAGTTGAATAGTCAAACTCAACGCCCTGACCGATTCTGATAGGACCTGCACCTAAAACAACAATTTTCTTTTTATCTGTAAGAATTGATTTGTTTTCGTCTGTATAAGAAGAATAGAAATAAGGAATATACGCATTTGTATGGCATGTGTCAACCATTTTGTAAACAGGGAATATATTTTTTTCTTTCCTTAAATTATAAATATCAATTTCTTCTTTATTCCAGAGCTTTGCAATGAATTTGTCAGAGAAACCGATTTTCTTTGCGGCTTTAAGAGCTTCAATGCTGTCAACATTTGATTTAAGTGTTTCTTCCATTTCAACAATTCTTTTGATGGATTCAAGGAAGTATGATGTGATTGCAGTTCTTTCGTGAAGTTCTTCAACAGTAATTCCTCTTCTCATAAGCTCTGTAACTGCAAAAATATTGTCATCTTTGAATTCTTTAATATATTCTTTGAGTTCGTCTTCTGTCATCGAGTCAAATTTCGGAAGATGGAAGTGGTAAGCTCCGATTTCAAGAGAGCGAACTGACTTAAGTAAGCATTCTTCAAGGTTTGAACCAATGCCCATAACCTCACCGGTAGCCTTCATCTGTGTGCCCAGTGTATTCGGAGCACTTGCAAATTTATCAAATGGGAAACGTGGAAGCTTGGCAATAACGTAGTCAAGTCTTGGTTCAAACGCTGCATTTGTATTTGCAATAGCAATGTCTTCAAGAGACATACCAACAGCAATTTTAGCTGTAACTCTTGCAATAGGATATCCGCTTGCTTTTGAAGCGAGAGCAGATGAACGCGAAACTCTCGGATTCACTTCAATGAGGTAGTATTCGCTTGTTTCGGGGTTGAGAGCAAACTGAACGTTGCAGCCGCCTTCAATTTTGAGTTCACGGATAAGTTTGATAGCACTGTCGTTAAGCATCTTAAGGTCGTGATCGTTTAAAGTCATAATAGGAGCAACAACAATTGAGTCACCGGTGTGAACACCAACAGGGTCAATGTTTTCCATACCGCAGATTGTTATTGCATGGTCGTTTGAATCACGCATAACCACAAATTCAATTTCTTTATAACCTTTAACGCTCTTTTCAATAAGAACCTGATGAACAGGAGAAAGCTTGAAAGCATTAAGACCAACTTCAATGAGTTCTTCTTCGTTGTATGCAAATCCACCGCCGGTACCGCCGAGAGTGAATGCAGGACGAAGAACAACAGGGTAGCCGATTTCCTTAGCCGCTTTTTTGGCTTCTTCAAGGTTATAGGTGATAACGGACGGAATTGTAGGTTCGCCGATTGACTGACAAAGCTCTTTAAAGAGTTCTCTGTCTTCAGCTCTTTCAATACTCTTGCTGCTTGTACCGAGGAGCTGAACACCGCATTCCTTTAAAATGCCTTTCTTTTCCAGCTGCATTGCAAGGTTAAGACCTGTCTGTCCGCCGATACCGGGAACAATCGCATCAGGTCTTTCATATCTTAAAATTTTTGCAATATATTCAAGTGTAAGAGGTTCCATATAAACCTTGTCCGCGATAGTTGTATCTGTCATAATTGTTGCAGGGTTTGAGTTACAAAGAACAACCTCGTAGCCTTCTTCTTTAAGAGCAAGACAAGCCTGTGTGCCTGCATAGTCAAATTCAGCTGCCTGACCGATTACGATAGGTCCGGAGCCGATGATTAAGATTTTTTTAATATCTGTTCGTTTTGCCATTTTAAAATTCCTCCTGTTTAGTGTAAACGGCTTTTTTGCCGCATATTGTTGCCATACATTCTCCGAAAACCTCAAATCCTTCAAATGGGGTTGCATGTCCCATTGAAATGAATTCGTCGGAGTTTATTGTTGTCATTTTGTTTAAATCCCATACAGTAAAGCTATTGTTCAACGGAAGGTCAAACCTTTCTCTCGGGTTGGTGACCAGAAGCTCAATCAACTTTTCAAGGGTAATAATTCCTTCTTTAACAAGCTTGGTGTAAAGAACAGGGAATGCGGTTTCAATACCTGTAATTCCAAAAGCACTTTTTTCAAGACCTTTTGATTTTTCTTCGGCAGAATGAGGTGCGTGGTCGGTTGCAATCATATCAATTGTTCCGTCCTTTATTCCCTCTATTAACGCTTCTTTGTCTTCCGTGCTTCTTAAAGGAGGGTTCATTTTGAATCTGCCTTCCTCCTGAAGGTCGTTTTCGTCAAGAACAAGATAGTGAGGACCTGTTTCGCAGGTAACATCAAGCCCTTGCTTTTTAGCCTCTCTTATAAGCGCAACGCTTTCTTTTGTTGAAATGTGGCAAACGTGGTAAGAGCAACCTGTTTCTTTAACAAGCTCAAGGTCTCTTTTAATCTGTCCGTATTCGCTTTCAGAGCAAATTCCTCTGTGACCGTGCTTTTTGGCATATTCTCCGTCGTGGATATATCCTGAGAATAAAAGCGCATTGTCTTCACAGTGAGCTACTATAATCTTCCCGAGAGATTTTGCTTTAAGCATTGCCTCTTTCATCATTTCCGGATTCTGAACGCCTCTGCCGTCGTCAGAATATCCTTTAACATCTTTTTGCATATCTTCCATATCTGAAAGCTCATTGCCGTTTTGTCCTTTGGTAATGGAACCGTAAGGATAAACGTCAATAACTGCATCTTTTTTTATAATGTCTGTCTGAACCTTGAGATTTTCAGCAGTGTCGGGAACAGGGGACAGGTTCGGCATTGTACAAACTGCAGTATATCCTCCTCTTGCTGCCGCTTTGCTTCCGGTCAATATTGTTTCTTTATAAGAAAAACCCGGTTCACGAAAATGCACATGCACATCGCAAAAACCGGGAAAAACAGCATAATTTTCGGAATTGAAAACAGAAAGTCCGCAGGACTTAAGACAGTCAGCAACGAAAGTTTTGAATTCTTCAGTTGTATTGGTTGTTGTAACTGCTTTTAGTAATGACATTTTGTATCTCCTTTCCGTGCGAGTAATTTTTTTGTTATAAAAAAAGCCTGCATCGGCAGGTCATGGTTACACAAAGAAGCAGATGCGGCATAACCGTATCCGTAAATGTTATTCCAATCTTGCCGATATCTCTGTATCGTCTTTAAAGATTTCTTTGTAAAACATGATATCACAACAGCAAATAATTGTCAATGATTTTAATCAATAAATTTGACATATTTCTTTATTAATTATTGTAAAAAATTTTTTCTATGGTACAATGTTTTTATTAAATATAAAATCAGTAACTTTTTATTTGTGACTTTACTTGAGTCTATAAAAGATGTTAAAATTTATCTAAAGGAGGCGATAGCATGAAAAAACTTTTTAAAAGGTTTAGAAAAGAGAAAAGAGTAGTTCCCAAAATGCCTGAATGGAACGAGCTTGTTGAAATGCTTTATAACAAGAATCTGGAATTTTTAGATTCAACAGTAGAAAAGGTTATATATTCAAAAGATAAGTCAAAAAGATATGTTGTTTTAAAAAGTGACAAAGGTTTTTTTAACTATCGTTTTCAAAAAATATATCAATATACCGAAGAAGAATGGAGTTATAGTAGCAACTTTGATATTATACCGGGATTTTGGCAGGAAGCGGACAATAAAAATATATCTCTATTTTCTTCTTTTGAAGATGCTTTAAATGAATTGGAACAAGAAGCAGAATATAAAATCCATTGTTTTTGATTTAACATGAAATACTGCTAAAAAACATTCTCATCCGGATTATACAGTCTTTATATCATTGTACTATAATAGGGACAAGTATAGAAAAACGGAAATATCGGGGATGAAGTGTGCTCCGAAATCTAGATAAAATTTCTGCAAGTATCACTTTATGCAAAACTAGTCTTTAAAATTATAGGTGTATTTAGATGGAGATACGCCTATATTTTTTTTGAATTCGACCGAAAAATGCTTGTAGTCATTGTATACGCAAAGTTCAGATATTTCCTGCAGAGTGTAATAACCTGCAATTATCAGCGAGGCGGCATATTTTATTCTGCGTTGTATGACATACTGCTTGGGTGAAATGCCACATTCCTGTTTGAAAAGTTTTCTGAAATATGTATCGTTGATATATGACTTTTTTGCTACTACCTGAAGAGAAAAATCTTTCTTAAGGTAGTTTTCTTCTATATGTTTGATTGCTGAACTGATTTTTGAATTGTATTCATACATTTTCTACAAAAACACATAGCAGGGAACGCCGCCCCGGCGTTCTGTTGTAAAACATACTCAGCTATATAACGATCTTTATCTGATTTTATAGGATTTCATTTTTGTTCACTCGTCTGCGACTGCTTTGCGGCAAATGGTTATTTTTTCAGATATTTATTAAAAACATCGTAGAAAAATGACATATTATTGAATCCAACAATATATGCCGCTTCCGCTACTTTATACTCACCACTTTCAATCATTTCTTTTGCTTTTGAAATCCGTATAAGATTTCTGTATTCTATCGGAGAAAAGCCTGTATATTCCCTGAAAAGCGTTCTGAAATTGGATTCGCTCATATAACACATATCAGAATAATAGGAAACTTTTTGGTTTTCAAAATAATTCTGTCTCAGTTCATTTAAAGCCGGCATAATTTTTCTGAACTTATTGGGAGTTTGATTGTTTTCTTTTTCTAAAATATAAAGCAATTCATATATTTTTGATGCGAGAAAGGTTATATTGTTTAATTTGCTTCCCGATACCGATTCGCAAATTTCTGAAAATTCCGGAGATTCATTATGTAATGGCTCACAAAACAGTTTTGGCATATCTTCGGAGAACATATCAAAATTGAAAATTTTTGCCACGGTATTATCCTGCGTATATGTTGCCATGTACGGATAATTCCGTGGAATAAACAGCACCTCTCCCTTTGCAAGTTTTATTGATTTTCCGGTATTGATAAAATGATAGTTAATTTCTCCGTGCCTTACAAGAATCAGCGTATGTTTTCTTTTCCCGTCTTTGTAAGTGAATTTATGGTTGGTATTTCTCAAAACCTTGACAAATCCAATATGGTTTACCGTATAGTTGAGAGTTCCCTCCAAACGTATATCATCCATAATATCCTCCTGAAAATAATCGAATACCATACATTTTCGTTGATTAGTAAATTGTGTTATGCTGTTTTTTATTATATACTTTGACTGTAAAAAAGTCAACAAAAGGAGAATAAACAGTGGGATTTAATCTGCAAATCGAAGAAAGCTTATATGAATATTCAAAATCATTACCTGTAATTGATTACCATAATCATTTGTCGCTTAAAGACATATCAGAAAATAAAAGATATACCGATATATATGATTTATGGATAAGCCCGGATCCGTATAAGCATCGTGCTATGCGTATGTGTGGTGTAGCGGAAAATTACATAACAGGGGATGCTTCAAACGAGGAAAAATTTTTTAAATGGTGCGAAACCGTTCCGAAGCTTATCGGAAACCCGCTCTGGACCTGGTCTCATATGGAGCTTTCATTTATTTTTGGCATAGATGAAAAAATTACCGGTGAAAATGCAGAATTCATCTATAACAGATGCAATACATTTCTTGCAGAAAATAAGATAACAGTCGGCACACTTCTTGATAAATTCAATGTTGAATACGCTTGTCCGTGTGCGTCACTTACCGATGATATATCCTGTTTTTGTGATAGTACACGCTTTGCTCCGTCGCTTCGCGGTGATGATATTATAAGTCCGACAAAAGATTTCATAAGAACACTTGGGGATATAACGGGGCATGAAATAAATTCGCTTTCTGATTATATCAGTGCTGTATCAATGCGTCTTAGTGATTTTAAAAAATGCGGCTGTTCTTTTTCGGACCACGCACTTGATAACGGCTTCAAATTTTACTCAGATGACGAAAAAAATGAAGAACGATTCAAAAAATTGCAAGATAATAATTTAGAAAAATGCGAAAAAGAACGACTTGCTTCATACATTCTTGAGTTTCTTGGTTCGCAATACGCAAAGCTTTGTTTTACAATGCAGTTACATATAGGTGCACAGCGTTTTACAAGTACAAGATTACGTGAAATTGCAGGCCCCGCAGGAGGCTTTGCGGGGATTGGCAACAGCGTTGATGTGAATTCTTTAACCACTTTTTTAGATAGTCTGGAGCAGGGAGAGAACGGACTGCCAAAAGTAGTAGTTTTCACATTAAATCCGGCTGATAATGCACTTGTTTCTGTGCTTTCGGGCTCATATTCAAAAGAAGGTGCAGCAGGCCTTATAACACAAGGTCCTGCATGGTGGTGGTGTGATCATAAGCTTGGTATTACCGATGTGCTTGAAAATACCGCGGCATTTGGAGTTTTATCCAATTTTATTGGTATGACTACCGATTCAAGAAGTTTTCTTTCGTTTGTAAGGCACGATTATTTCAGGAAAATATTGTGCGATTGGATAGGAAAAAAGGTGGAATGTGGAGATTTTCCCAATGATCCCGATGCACTGAAAAGTGTGATTCACAAAATGTGTTATAAAAACGCCAAAGAACAGGTGCAAGGTTAAAAAGGCGTATTTTTAAGATTTTTATTTTAATTTTATAAATGAAAGGAGTAAAATTATGAGTTTAAAAGACAAAGTAGCAGTAGTAACAGGTGCAGGCGGAACACTTTGTTCCAAGATTGCCATTGAGCTCGCAAAATGCGGTGTAAAGGTGGCACTTGTAGAATTAACAGAGGAGAGACTTGATGCTGTTTCTGCAAAAATCAAGGAAATCGGCGGGGTGTTCCATGGTTATGCCTGTGATGTTACCAATGAAGAAATGGTGGCACAGCTTGCCGAGAAGGTGGAAAAAGACCTGGGCCTGTGCAATTATCTGGTTAATGGTGCCGGAGGAAACAGCATAAAGGCAATGCCCACAATTACCAAGTTTGACCCTCGTGAGCTTACCGGAGAATTACCTGAGGGTGAAAGAGGTCTGTATGATATCGACCTTGAAGCATTTAAAGGCGTACTTAATCTGAATACTATGGGAACGGTTCTTCCTACCATATATTTTGCAAAACATATGGTGAAGCTTGGAGGAGGCAGCGTGCTTAACTTTGCATCCATGAATAGTTATTGTCCCCTTACCAGATGCTTTGCCTATGCTATGAGCAAGGCAGCTATAACCAATTTAACACAGTCTTTTGCAGCATATTATGCCCCTGCAAAGATACGTATAAACGCAGTTGCTCCCGGATTCATGGTAAATGAAAGAAGCAAAAATTACCTTGGAACCGTAGAGGACGGACTGACCGCAAGAGGTGAAGCTGTTATTAATCATACTCCTATGGGCAGATTTGGCGAAGCGGAAGACTTATTAGGTTATGTTAAGTGGATTCTTGACGACGATGTGTCGGCGTTTGTTACAGGTGTTACTATTCCTGTAGACGGCGGATTCTTAACTTTAGGTGGTGTGTGATAATGCTTTTAACAGATTATCTGAGAAGTGAAAAAGACCTCACATGGGACCTTGCGAAGCAGTGCGGGGTAAATCACGGGGTAATCAGATTACCTGAAACAAATGCTTTTGATTTAAACAACAAATCTCATTGGCAGAAAGTCTATGACGGATTTATGAATTACGGAATAACGCCTGTCATTATTGAACCTATGCCGAACGAACTTCATGACCATATTAAAGCAGGTGATGAAAAACGTGATGAGTGTATAGAAAAAGTAATTAAAATGCTTCCGATTATGCGTGATTTTAATATAAATCAGATATGCTTTAACTGGATGGCACATATCGGCTGGCTGAGAACATCAAGTAATATTGAAGAACGTGGTGGTGCTCTTGTTACCGGCTTTGACCCAAATGATTTTAATCCTGTTGATAAAAAAATAACGCATCAGGAGCTTTGGGATAATTATGAATATTTTCTGAAAGCAGTTATTCCTGAAGCGGAAAAATACGAAATAAAATTAGCACTGCATCCTGATGATCCACCGATTCCAAAGCTTGGAGATGTGTCAAGGATTATGATTTCGGCAGAAAATATAAAAAAAGCAATTTACGATATTTATCCAAGCGAAATGCTCGGAATAACTATGTGCCAGGCGAACTACTATATTATGGGCGAGGACGTGGATAAGGTTATAACTGACTTTGCAAAAAAGATATTCTTTGTACACTTCAGGAATACTACCGGAAATATTAATAAATTTCGTGAAACCTTCCACGATAACGGCGACCTTGACATGGCACATCTCATAAGGCTGTACAAAAAGCTCGGAATAGATGTACCCGTCCGTGTTGACCATGTTCCGACGCTTAAAGGTGAGGACACGGAAGTTGCAGGCTATGCCGCTCTGGGTAGACTTTTTGCAATAGGCTATTTAAAGGGACTACTTGAGAATAATCAGGAGGGAAAATATGATTACAATTAAAAATGAAATAAAAAAACAACAGAAGAACTTCTGGAACCAATGCTTGTTCCATCCCACAGATGCAGTAGAAGATCCTTGGGGAAAGCGAATTCTTGACAGAATTGCCTCTGACGGCGCAATAGAAACCATTCGTATCTATACCATGTTCGAGGATATTGTGTATTACGACGGAAACGGCATTCTTTGCTATGACTTTCGTTTAAATGATTTGCGCCTTGACTATATGGTTGAAAAGGGTTACAATCTTTTACTTGCATACGGAGGAATGCCGGATTGCATTTCCTCAACTACAGCCAATAAAACCAGTGTTTCAAAAAACAAAACACGATACAAAGGTAAAATGTGGAATTCAGCACCCCCGAAGGACTATGCTCTGTGGGAGGAGATTTGCTATGAATATACCAGGCATATCGTAGAGCGTTACGGACTTGAAACCGTATCCAAGTGGAGCTGCCAATGTTTCAATGAACCGGATATTCCGCAATTTTTCCTTTCCGAGCTTCCGCTTAGCGATGAAAGTGTTATGAAGTACCGTTTGCCTGCGTATTGTGAGATGTACAAAGCTTTTGAGCACGGTATACGCCGTGTATCTGACAGCATTAAAATAGGCGGACCGGCTCTGTCACATCGACTGGATTTTCTTGGCGGCTGGCTTGACTACGTAAAAGAAAACGATCTTAAACTGGATTTCATTTCGATACATAACTACGGAACCGGCATAACACAACTTAATGATGGAAGTAGGCCTGCAAGAGTATTAAACAATATAGAAAAGCATCAGGAATATGTTGACGTAGTCACCGAGCATGGATTTGGCAATGTGCCGCTTCTTGCAGACGAGTGGGGCTTTTCGGCTTCAGGATTCAGAAACCGCGAAGAATGTCCTGCATTGATGGGACGTGAAACAGAAATGTTCTCGGCATATTTTACCAAGATGATTCATGAGTTTATTAATTCTGATTTCAAGATGGAGATGCTGTGTATCTGCCTTTCGGGACAGCACGAGATGGTTGAGGACTTTTCCGGTTTCAGAAATTTCTTTACAATGAATTTTTTCGCAAAGCCTATTTACAATGCATATATTCTCGCGGGTAAATTGTATGAAAATATTCTCAAATACGAAAAGCAAAATGAAAATCTTTTTGTAATCCCTACAAAAAACGAAAAAGGAAACTACTCAGTTCTCTTAACATACAGCAGTGAATACCTTGAGGATGATCTTCCCGAGATAACGGAAGAACTGACCTTTGATGATGACATACAAGATAAAAAAGTGACAGTATATTGCATCGACAAAAACACAACGAACCCATACAGACTGTATGAAAAAATGGGATTCCCTGAAATCGGCGAAAAAGAAATAGCATTGCTCCGCGAGGAAGGAAATATAAAACCTGTAGCAGAATTTGACGCAAAAGAAAAAATCAGCTTGAAGCTAACCTCAAATTGCGTATACTTAGTGGAGGTTAAATAATATGCATTTTAATAATAAAGATGAAATAATTGCCTTAACCCCTCAGTGGAAGGGCGAAAGGCTTCCCGACGGAAGACCGAAAGTTGACGAAAAATATTTAAAGGCACTTAAAACACTTACCCTGGAAGAAGTATGGAAGCCAATTTTTGTAAAAGGCTACGAAAGTCAGTTTGAGGGAAGACTGCATACTCTTCACGATGACGGAAGAAAGCTTATAGGACGCGCGGTTACCGCAACATACTGTCCTTTCCGTCCCGACCTTGACGAGGTTGTAAAAGATATTGGAAAAAGCGAAGGCAGAACCGGTACATATAATCAATGGGTTATTGACAATCTTATGGAATATGATGTTCCCGTAATAGATATGTACGACAAAATTTATAAAGGAACATACCTTGGCGGAAATCTTACTACAGCTTTAAAAAACAAAACAAAGAATGAAAACGGCGGTGCAGTAATCTGGGGCGGCATACGAGATACCGAGCAGATGAAAAAGGTTGAAAATACACAGGTTTACTACCGTGGTATTGACCCTACACCAATCCGTGATTTTATTATGACAGCATACAACACGCCCACAAAAATCGGAAATGCAATCTGTCTTCCTGGTGACGTTGTTTTCGGCGCCGGCGGCGGAGTACTCTTTATTCCTGCACACCTTGTTGAAGAGGTAGTCGGAGGTGCAGCCAAAACCCAGGTGAAAGATATGTTTGGCTTTGAGATGATAAGTCTTAACAAATTCACAACTGCACAGATAGACAAGAACACCTGGTCAAAGGAAATGCTTGATCTTCTTCTTGACTGGATTGAAAAAGATGACAGAGCAATTGCATACCGTGGTCTTGACTGGTCCCACGAATACGACCTTGCAATTAACGGAGACCCCAACGATACACAGTCTGCTTTATAAAAGAATCCGATAAATCTTACATAAGATTTGTCGGATTCTTTTATAATTGTATAGTTGATATATGTGAAAAAATATGGTAATATGTATAAGGAAAGATTTTTACTCCTTATTCGACAAAATCATATTCGGTGCAAGGCACCACGGCGATTGAATTCATATGTGTTTCGCACTTGATATGCCGCTGATGTGACGAGAATTAATATCGAGTTTGACCGAAGGGGGAATATACCGATTTTCGGAATAAAAATATAGAGGCAAACGAAGTTTGCATATTGACAAAATTTTGTCCCCGACTTGACACGAGTAAGAATTATGACAAAATATTTTTGAAAATCATGTGATTCTGTTTCGTGCTATTAACGTCACAATAAAAAGCAAAAGAAGTTTTTAAAAAAAGTAACAATAACAGTTATGCCGGATAGCGTAGGTGTAATTGTTGAGAAAAAATTACAGTAAATTAGAGAAAAGGAGTAAGAGTATGAAAATTATTGTTTGTGTAAAACAAGTTCCTGGTTCGAGCAATGTTGAAGTTGACCCGGTTACAGGTGTACTGAAAAGGGATGGAGTACAAAGCAAAATGAATCCGTATGATCTGTATGGAATTGAAATGGCACTGACTCTGGCGGAGAAGTATAACGGCGAGGTTACAACAATTACTATGGGGCCTCCGCAGGCTAAAAGTGTGATTATAGAATCAATCTGTATGGGTGCAAAAGGTGGAACGGTAATTTCTGACCGCAAGTTTGCGGGAGCTGATGTACTTGCGACTGCATACACCATTTCGCAGGGTATAAAAAAATGCGGTAACTTTGACATTATCATCTGCGGAAAGCAGACCACCGACGGTGACACTGCACAGGTCGGTGCCGAGGTTTCGGAATTTCTTGATATTCCGAATGTTGCAAATGTTATATCGGTCGATGAAATCTCTGATGGAAAGGTATATCTCACAGCATCACTTGATAACAAGATTGTGAAGATGTCGGTCAAAACACCCTGCCTTATCTCGGTAGATGGTGATATTAATTCGCCAAGACTTCCTTCATATAAGGTAAAGCAGAGCGTAACGGATGAAATGGTAGAATTTTTGTCGTTTGCGGATTTTGATGACCAGAATTCTGACAATTACGGACTTCCCGGTTCGGCGACTCAGGTTGAACGGATATTTCCTCCCGAAAAGAATACAGAAAAGCATACAATTGATGGCGATTCAACAGAGCAGGCTAAAGAACTCTTTGGCTTGATATGTGATCGCAAACTAATATAGGAGGGATTTTCTAATGGGAAAACTTGTTATAAACCAAGATAAAATTAATGCCGAAAAAGCAGAAACTCTTGTAAAACTTTGCCCGTTTGGAGCAATTTCATATTCAAGCAGTAAACTTGATATTTCATCGGCGTGTAAAATGTGTAAGATGTGTGTGAAAAACAGTGACGGTGCTATCAACTATGTCGAAGAAGTTAAAGCATCTGTCGATAAATCTCTCTGGAATGGTATATGTGTGTATGTAGACCATTGTGGCGATAGGATACACCGCGTTACATATGAACTTTGCGGAAAAGCACAGGAACTTGCAGAGGTTACGGGTCATCCTGTATATGCTTTGGTTATTGGCAATAACATCGGAGACAGCACCGAAAAACTATTGCATTATGGAGTTGACAAGGTGTTTGTTTATGATAATCCTGCATTTGAGAATTTCAAAATCGAACCATATACAGCAGCTTTTTGTGATTTTATAGACAAAGTTAAACCTTCTTCAATACTTGTTGGGGCTACTAATCTGGGCAGACAACTTGCCCCAAGGGTGGCGGCACGCCGAAGAGCAGGTCTTACGGCCGATTGTACTGTGCTTGAAATGAAAGAAAATACTGACCTTGTGCAGATAAGACCTGCATTTGGCGGAAACATAATGGCACAAATAATATCTACTGATACAAGACCGCAGTTCTGTACGGCACGCTATAAGGTTTTCAATGAGCCAAAACCTTCTGAGCACGCAAGCGGTGAAATTGTAAAGATGGATATAACAGATGTAAATCTTAAATCCGATATAGAAATTATATCTTCGGAAAACAAACCTAAGGACATCGATATATCCGAAGCAGATGTAATTGTTGCTGTCGGAAGAGGTGCAATGAGTGAAAGTATGCGTGGGTATGCAAAAGAACTTGCTGACCTTTTGGGAGGTGTTGTTGCCTGTACAAGACCCCTTGTTGAGGGAAATATATACGATGCAAAGCATCAGATTGGCTTGTCAGGCAGAACTGTTAAACCGAAATTCCTAATATGCCTTGGCATTTCGGGTGCAGTTCAGTTTGCTGCAGGTATGAAAGCCTCTGATTGCATAGTGGCAATAAACACAGACAAAACGGCACCTATATTTGATGTGGCACATTACGCCATTGTTGGAGATGCAAATGAAATAGTACCTGATCTTATTGATAGAATAAAGGAGGTAAAGGCAAATGTATAACAAGGTTAATTCTGAAGATTTAATAAAACTAAAGGACATAGCAGGTGAGCATAATGTGATATTTGGTGATGATATAAACCTCGACTATGCACACGACGAACTCGGTGGTGTTGAAAGGGTGCCTGAGGTTCTTATAAGAGTACATACAACAGAAGAAATTTCTGAAATTATGAAGTATGCATATGAACGTACAATCCCTGTTACAGTTCGCGGAAGCGGTACAGGGTTAGTTGGTGCGGCAGTACCGGTTGAGGGTGGAATTCTTCTTGAAACGACACAAATGAATAAAATTTTAGAACTTGATGCAGACACCTTAACCGTAACGGTTCAGCCGGGCGTCCTTTTGATGGAACTTGCGACCTTCTGCGAAGAAAATGATTTTCTTTATCCGCCCGATCCAGGGGAAAAGTCTGCTACAATCGGTGGAAATATCTCAACGAATGCGGGTGGTATGAGAGCAGTAAAATACGGCGTTACAAGAGATTATGTCAGAGGTCTTACTGTTGTTACACCAAACGGAGAAATCATGAAGCTTGGCGGAAAAATTGCAAAGAACAGCTCGGGGTATAGCTTAAAAGACCTCGTTATAGGTTCAGAAGGAACGCTTTGCATCATAACAGAAGCAATCTTAAAACTTGTTCCCTTGCCGAAAGTGTCTGTAAGCCTTTTGGTTCCTTTTCCCGATATGAAAAGTGCCATTGAAGCCGTACCAAAGATTTTTGGTTCAAAGATAACGCCAACAGCAATTGAATATATGTCAAGGGATACAATACTTTTTTCGGAGGACTATCTTGGTAAGAAATTTCCCGATACAAAAAACGACGCATATATTCTCCTTACATTTGACGGGAATACAGACGAGCAAGTTGATGATGACATGAAGGTAGTTGCAGATTTGTGTCTTGAGATCGGTGCTCTTGATGTATATATTGTTGATACAGAAGAACGCAAAAAGGCGGTTTGGTCTGCCCGTGGCGCATTTTTGGAGGCAATTAAGGCGTCTACAACCGAAATGGATGAGTGCGATGTGGTTGTGCCGGTAAACAAAATCGATGCTTTCATCAAGTTCACCCATCAGCTTTCCGCTGAAATGAATGTGAGAATTCCAAGTTTCGGACACGCAGGTGATGGAAATCTTCACATCTATATCTGCCGTGATGGCATGGATGATCAAAAATGGGAAGAAGTTCTCAATGCCTGCTTTGACCTTATGTATAAAAAGGCAGAGGAAATGGGAGGGCTTGTTTCTGGTGAGCACGGCATAGGTTATGCGAAAAAAGGATATCTAAAAAAACAGTACGGCACATCACAAATTGAATTGATGAAAGGGATTAAAAGTGTTTTTGACCCTAAAAATATATTAAATCCGGGGAAGATCTGTTTTTAATAAAATAGAGTAATTCATCATGATACCTTCCAACCAACTAAAATGAGTATAGAGTTATGTGGCGTGACTTTAAAAAAAGAAATTGGTGTATATATTTCCAACAGATTTACAAAAAAGGATATAAATGAAATCATTATTAATAACGAAAGAGTATTGTTTGACGGAGACTATGCTTAAAAGAAGGTATAATTCTATTGAATTTATTTGTGTCAAGTTTATAAAATTTGAGACATTAGTTTGCCGATAATAAATATTTACATATCGGGCAGGAAAATGTATTATTCCTGCGAGTTCTGATGAAAAATGTTCGGGTGAATTTAGTGGGGCCTATTATTTACTGTTCTCCTAACTTGACAAAATCATATGTTAAAATAAAGTGAAACCAAAAGCAGGAGGTTGCTATGAGTTTAAAAAAAGATTTTGCGTGGGGTGTTGCCACGGCTTCATATCAAATAGAGGGGGCATACAACGAAGACGGAAGAGGTCTGAGTGTGTGGGACGTTTTTTCTCACGAGCCCGGAAAGGTTGACGAAGGTCATACGGGAGATATTGCCTGCGACCATTATCACAGATTTAAAGAAGACGTTTCCCTTATGCGTGAGCTTGGTATTAAGGCATACCGTTTTTCTTTAAGCTGGTCGCGTATTTTCCCCGGCGGCACTGGTAAGGTGAATGAAAAAGGAGTAAAATTTTATTCTGATCTTATTGATGAACTTATAGCAAACGGAATTGAACCCTACATAACTCTTTTTCACTGGGATTTACCTTATGAACTGCATAAAAAAGGCGGTTGGCTGAATGGAGACTGTGTAAAGTGGTTTTCTGATTATGCTGCAAAAGTAAGTGAGCTTTATTCCGATCGCGTTAAGTATTTTATCACTCTTAACGAACCCCAATGCTTTATCGGTCACGGGCATTTTATAGGTGTACATGCTCCGGGACTGAAGGTTGGTTATAAAGATATTTTTCAGATGTGTCACCATGTGCTAAAAGCACATGGTGCGGCGGTTATTGCACTTCGTGAAAATGCTAAAAAACCGATTAAAGTAGGTTATGCGCCTACTTGCGGTGTAAGCTATCCTGCAACAGAAAAGAAAGAAGATATTGAAGCGGCAAGAAAGCAGTATTTCAGCTGCCCGCCAATTGGAAGTAACGTTATGTGGAACGTGTCCTGGTGGAGTGACCCTGTTATATTCGGTAAATATCCTGAGGACGGACTTCGTATGTACAAAGAATTCCTTCCTGAAATTACCGATGAGGATATGAAGCTTATCAGTCAGCCTCTTGATTTTTATGCACAGAATATCTATAACGGAGTTGCGGTAAAAATGGGTGAAGACGGAAATCCGGAAACTGAAAAAAGGTATGCAGGCTTCCCGAGAACCGCCATCAACTGGCCAATCACTCCCAAGGCACTTTACTGGGGACCAAAATTTCTTTATGAAAGATATAATTTGCCCATATATATAACTGAAAACGGAATGTCAGCTCACGATGTTGTTTCCCTTGACGGAAAAGTGCACGACCCAAACCGTATCGACTTTATTGAAAGATATTTGCTTGAACTTGAAAAAGCGGCAGATGACGGCACAGATATAGCCGGATATTTCCTGTGGTCATTTATGGATAATTACGAATGGGCAAAGGGGTATACAGAACGTTTTGGAATTGTGTATGTGGATTATACCACTCAGAAAAGAATCCCCAAGGATTCGGCATATTGGTATAAGAACCGTATAGAAAAATACACTTCGTGTAAGGATGATTAACGATAAGTTTTATCCTTTTAAAGAGATGTGTTGAGGTGAAATGTGAATATAGAACTAAAACCTCTTATTGAAGAAGAAAAAGAAGATTTTGCAATAAGAAATAAAAGAGCTTTTGTGGAAATGATAACGGAGGAATTTGGTGAGCAGGATTTTGACCCTGTTTCTGATGAAGATGTAAAAAGACCGCTTGACCACCCGGATGCAAAAGCGTATAATATTGTCTGTAACAATAAAATTATCGGTGGAATACTGGTAAGGATTAACAATGAAACAAACCTTAACAGTCTTGAAGCTGTGTTTGTTGAAACTGAATTGAGAGGTAAAGGGATAGGTGCAAAAGTCTGGGATATGATTGAAAAATTGTATCCTGAAACTGTTACCTGGGAGACTCATACTCCATATTTTAATGTGAGTAATATTCATTTTTACGTTAATAAGTGTGGGTTTCATATAGTTGAATTTTTCAATCCTGCACATCCTGAACCTGATGATGAGGATATGCCGGGAGGAGTAATGTTCTTCCGCTTTGAAAAACAAATGAAAAAACAGAAATAATTACCGGAGGTAAAAATATGGTATCACAAAAAATGTATGAACTTGGAAGTAAAAGAAGCGAAATTCGTGAGTTGTTTGAATACGGATTGAAGAGAAAAACAGAAATAGGTGCTGAAAATGTGTTTGATTTCAGCCTTGGAAATCCAAGCGTTCCTGCTCCGGAATGTGTAAAGGAAGCTCTGGCTGAGCTTGTTTTAAACACAGATCCCGTTGCACTTCACGGCTATACTTCTGCCCAAGGCGCTCCTGATGTACGCAAAAGCTGTGCAGACTATGTAAATTTAAATTATGGTACAAACTATACTGCAGATAATTTTTATATGACAGTAGGAGCGGCAGCATCGCTGACAATTTCTCTTTCTGCAATTTCAGAAGAAAAAGGAGAAGTAATCGTTCTTGCTCCGTTCTTTCCAGAATATACAGTATTCATCAATCAGGCGGGAATGACTCCTGTTATGGTAAAGTGCCGCGAAGAGGATTTTCAGGTTGATTTTGAACTGCTTAAATCGGCTATAAACGAAAACACAAAGGCAATTATAATAAATTCACCCAACAATCCGTCAGGCGTTGTACTTGCTCCAGATACAATTGAAAAACTTGCAAAGGTTCTTGATGAAGCTCAGAAAAAATATAATAAAGATATTTATGTGATTGCCGATGAACCATACAGAGAACTTGTTTACGATGCTGAAACAGTTGTGCCTTTCATTCCTAACTATTATAATAATACAATTGTTTGCTACTCTTTCAGTAAATCTCTTTCGCTTCCCGGTGAAAGAATCGGCTATGTACTTGTACCAAACACAGTTAATGACTGGAAAACCGTATATTTTGCAGTTTGCGGAGCGGGAAGATCTCTTGGATTTGTTTGTGCGCCAAGCCTGTTTCAGAAAATTGTACCGAAATGTATAGGGAAAACAGCAGACATTTCAATTTATAAGAAAAACCGTGATATACTTTGCAATGCACTTTCAAAGTATGGCTATAAAGTTGCTCAGCCCGACGGAGCATTTTATCTGTTCGTGAAGGCTCTGGAGGATAATGCCGGTGCATTCTGCGAAAAAGCTAAAAAGTATGAATTGCTTCTTGTTCCGGGGGACAGCTTCGGTTACCCGGGCTATGTAAGAATTTCCTACTGTGTTTCAACTCAGATGATTGAAAAATCTCTTCCGTCATTTGAAAAGCTTGCAAATGAATATAAAAACTTATAAGGTGTCAGGTTAGAAAATAATATCTTATTCCAAACAAATATTTAATAAGAAAGTATTTACAAAATTGGTATTGACAATGCCGAAAAATTGAACTATAATAGCCTTGTGTGGAGATTTTGGAGTGCACTTATTTTCTTAACGGGGATAGGTGTACTCTTTTTTTGAAAAATATTAAACTTTGGAGGTATATAAAATGGCAAAAGCTAACGTAGTAGATTGGAAAACTATTACAGATTTCGTAGTCGATTCATTTGTAGGTTACGGAATCCCGAGAGAGGATGCTGAAATTTGCGCAGACGTTCTTCTTGAATCTGACAAGAGAGGTATTGAGTCACACGGTGTTAACCGTTTCAAACCGGTTTATCTTGACAGAATCAGAGACGGAATTCAGAACCCTGTTACAAACTTTGAAATAATCAAAGAAACACCCACAACTGCTGTTGTTGACGGTCACGACGGTATGGGTCAGGTAATTGGCTATAAGGCTATGAAAATGGCTATAGACAAAGCTAAAGAATATGGTATGGGTATGGTAGTTGTTCGTAATTCATGTCACTACGGTATTGCGGGTTACTATACTTCAATGGCTGCAAAAGCAGGCTGCGTTGGAATTACAGGTACAAATGCACGTCCAACCGTTGCGCCTACCTTTG
The DNA here is from genome assembly GCA_045605445.1 of Clostridia bacterium. GTDB lineage: Bacteria > Bacillota > Clostridia > RGIG6154 > RGIG6154 > CAZMHL01. The sequence continues at coordinate 45,012 of JAZUPZ010000006.1, forward strand.
GTGTTGAAGGAATGTTTGGTACTAACCCTCTTACACTTGGTGTTCCGACAGACGAACCTTTCGACTTTAACTTTGATGCAGCAAGCTCTACTTATCAGAACGGTAAGCTCGAATATTATGCACGTATCGGCAAGGATGCTCCTGCAGGCGCACTTGTTACTCCTGAAGGAAAAGCTTATGAAGGTACTGCTGATGAAGCTCTTAAAGCTATGGCTCGCGGAGAAGCTGCTCTTTGTACACTTGGTGGACCAGGTGAAGAAGGTTGTGGCTATAAGGGCTACGGCTATGCTATGTTTGTAGAATTGCTCTCTGCAGCACTTCAGGACGGTAGCTACGGTAAAGCTCTTACAGGTAAAGATGCAGAAGGAAACAAAGTTCCTTATCATCTTGGACACTTCTTTATTGCTATTGATACAGATCATTTCTTAGGTGAAGATGTTTGCAGAAAGAAAGCAGGAGAAATCATCCGTGAAGTTCGCGGTGCTAAAAAAGCTCCTGATGCTGAAAGAATTTATTCTGCAGGAGAAAAAGAACACCTTGTTCGTCTTGCTCGTAAAGACGGTGTTCCGATCAATGAATCAGTACAGAAAGAAATCATCACAATCCGTGATGAACTCGGACTTACACAGTACAAATTCCCATGGGAGGACTAATCAATGGATATCAGACAGGAATCTTTAAAAAAACATTATGAATGGAACGGTAAAATCGAAGTTATTTCCCGTGCTCCTATCAATTCAAGAGAAGATCTTTCACTCGCATACACTCCCGGTGTTGCAGAGCCTTGTCTTGAAATACATAAAGATGTAAATAAATCATACGAGCTTACACGCCGTTCAAATCTTGTTGCTGTTGTAACAGACGGTACAGCAATTCTTGGTCTTGGTGATATCGGACCTGAAGCAGGTATGCCTGTTATGGAAGGTAAGTGTGCGCTCTTTAAGGCTTTTGCCGATGTTGACGCATTTCCGCTTTGTATCAAATCAAAGGATGTTGATGAAATCGTAAGAACAATTTATCTTCTTTCAGGAAGCTTCGGCGGAATCAATCTTGAAGATATCTCAGCACCACGTTGTTTTGAAATTGAAAAGAAACTTAAGGAAATCTGCGATATTCCGATTTTTCATGATGACCAGCACGGTACTGCAATAGTTGTTGCAGCAGCTCTTATTAACGCTCTTAAGCTTGTCAAAAAAGAAATCGGAGAAGTAAGAGTTGTTATCAACGGCGCAGGCTCTGCAGGTATTGCTATCGGTAAGCATCTTATGAATATGGGTGTTAAGAACCTCACATTCTGTGACCGCTTCGGTATTATCTGTGAAGGCGACGAAAACAATAACCCTGCACAGGAAGAAGTTTCAAAGGTTACTAACCTTGAACACAAAAAAGGAACACTTGCTGATGCTCTTAACGGTGCAGACGTATTTATCGGTGTTTCAGCGCCAAACCTTGTAACTCCTGAAATGGTTAAATCAATGGCATCAGATGCTATTTTGTTCCCAATGGCTAACCCAACTCCTGAAATTATGCCTGATGTTGCAAAAGCAGCCGGCGCAAGAGTTGTAGGAACAGGACGTTCAGACTTCCCGAATCAGATAAACAACGTTCTTGCATTTCCGGGAATTTTCCGTGGAGCTCTCGATTGCAGAGCAACCTGCATAAATGAAGAAATGAAGGTTGCAACTTCTTTTGCACTCGCATCTCTTATTCCTGATGATGAGATAACAGAAGAAAATATTATTGCACCTGCTCTTGATAAAAGAGTAGCTCAAGTTGTTGCAGAAGCAGTAATCAAAACTGCTAAAGAAACAGGCGTAGCAAGAATATAATTTAAATTAACAGTAAACAGAGTGGTTTTCATGCCGCTCTGTTTTTTGCAGACATATTAAAAAAGGTATTAAATAAATTATGTGATACAAAAACATATAAAAAGAAGGCATTTTTTGAAAAAACTTGTATTTTGTTTTTTTGTAATGTATAATTACTATATCAGAAAATTTGAAAAGAAGTGTATTTATGAAAATAATTGATGTACTTAAAAATGAAAAACTGTCATTGTCCTTTGAAGTGTTTCCGCCGAAAACAGATTCTTCTTTTGACAGTGTAAAAAAAGCTACGGAAGAAATAGCAAAGTTAAAGCCCTCTTTTATGAGTGTCACTTACGGCGCCGGAGGAGGCACAAGTAAATATACTCTTGATATTGCAGAAAATATAAAAAAAACATACGGAGTATCCACTCTTGCTCATCTTACCTGTGTTTCATCCACAAAAGAAACTGTTAAAGCAAGAATAGAAGAACTGAAAAAAGCAGGAATTCAGAATGTAATGGCGTTAAGAGGAGATCTTACGCCTGAAATGGAAAATGAAGACAGAAGTAAATGGAGTTACAGGCATGCTGCCGAATTGGTTTACGAATTAAAACAAAGCGGAGCCGATTTTTGTATCGGAGGGGCTTGTTATCCTGAAGTGCATCCGGAAAGTGAAAATCAGAAGGACGATATAAAGCATCTGAGGGAAAAGGTAGATGCCGGCTGTGAATTCTTAACAACACAAATGTTTTTTGACAACAACCTTCTTTATAATTTTCTTTATAAAATAAGAGAAGCCGGAATAACTGTTCCTGTTGTAGCGGGAATAATGCCTATTACAAATGCGAATCAGATTGAAAGGGCAATTAAACTTTCAGGGTCTTTTATGCCGCAGAGGTTTAAAAGTCTTGTTGACAAATTCGGTTCCGATCCTGCTGCTATGAAGCAGGCGGGAATAGCTTATGCAACCGACCAGGTTATAGATTTATTTGCAAATAATATTACAAATGTTCATGTTTATTCTATGAACAAACCTGAAGTTGCAGAAAAAATTCAAAGTAATCTTTCGGATATACTGGGGAAGTAAATGGATAATAACAAAGTTTTCGTAAAAGAATTTGAAATATCTGCCATTAACAGAGAAGAAATCTTAAGGTATTTCGGAGCTAAGGAATGGACTGTTGAAACTGAAAAAATTCTTGAGGATTGTCTTTTGGAGTGCAGAGGAAAAATAGCTTATAAGGCTTGCTGGATAAAGCTTCCGGTAAAGTGTGAAAACTCTGCTGTCTGCTTTCCGGAATTTTCACTTATAAGCGAAGGCTTATCAAAAAATCTCAATGGGTGCAGCGAAGCTGTAATCTTCGGAGCAACTCTTGGTACCGGAATTGATTTTCTTGTGGGCAAATACGGAAGAATTTCTCCTGTTAAAGGGTTAATGTTTCAGGCTATAGGAACAGAAAGAATAGAAAGCTTTTGTGATGAGCTTTGTGCATATCTTTCCAAGGAAACGATCGGGTGGGTGAAGCAAAGATTCAGCCCGGGATATGGGGATTTGCCTCTTGACAGCCAGAAAATAGTTTTCAAAACACTCGACTGTGCAAGAAAAATAGGGTTAACTCTTAATGAAAGCCTGCTGATGTCGCCAACAAAGTCTGTTACGGCAATAGTGGGAATTTTTGATGATTGCAGAGAAGCGGAAAAGCATAATTGCAAAAATTGTAAAAAAGAAGATTGTGTTTTTAGGAGAACATAGTTATGAATATACTTGACTTTATGAAAAATAATATAATCTGCCTTGATGGCGGAATGGGAACTCTTCTTCAGGAAAAAGGACTTGCTCCCGGTGAATATCCCGAAAAATGGAATGTTACACATCCGGAAATCATAAAGGAAATCCATAAAAAATATTTTGACGCGGGAAGCAATGTGGTAAGTACAAATACTTTTGGTGCCAATCTTTTGAAATTTTCCGGTGAAGAGCTTGAGGAAATAATAAAAACAGCCTTTGAAAATGCAATATATGCGAAGGAGCATTCCGTTTCACAAAAGGAAAAGTTTGTTGCTCTCGATATTGGTCCTTGCGGAAGACTTTTAAAACCTTACGGCGATTTTGATTTTGAAGATGCGGTTTCGCTTTTTGCGGAAACCGTTAAACTTGGAGTAAAATATGGAGCAGACCTCATTATTATAGAAACGATGAATGATTGCTACGAAACAAAGGCGGCTGTTTTGGCAGCAAAGGAAAACAGCAATCTTCCTGTTTTTGTTTCAAATGCTTACGGAAGTGACGGACGTCTTATGACAGGCGCTTCTCCGGAGGTAATGTGTACAATCCTTGAAGGGCTTAATGTAGATGCTATAGGAGCAAATTGCTCTTTTGGGCCAAAACAATTAAGGTGCGTAATGGAAAAACTCATTGAGGTTTCGTCTCTCCCGGTAATTTTAAAACCAAATGCAGGACTTCCGAAAAGTGTGGAAGGAAAAACTGTATATGATGTAACAACAGAAGAATTTGCAGATGAAATAGAGAATCTTGTGAAAAAAGGCATCAGAGTTGTTGGCGGATGCTGCGGTACTACTCCCGAATATATAAAACTTGTTTCGGAGAAAATTGCAGATTTGAAGCCGGTTGAAATAACTCAAAAAAACATAACATCTGTGTGTTCTTATTCAAAAACGGTAACTTTCGACAAAGAGCCTGTTCTTATAGGGGAAAGAATAAATCCTACGGGTAAAAAACTTCTTAAGGAAGCTCTGAAAAATAATGATATGGATTATGTTCTTCGCGAGGGCATAAATCAGCAGGAAGCCGGTGTGCATATTCTTGATGTCAATACCGGAACGCCGGATGTTGATGAAGTTCAAATGCTTAAAAAGGTAGTTTGTGAACTGCAGACGGTAACCGATCTGCCACTTCAGATTGATACATCTGACCCGAAAGCAATGGAAGATGCCTTAAGACGTTATAACGGAAAAGCAATGATAAATTCCGTTAATGGTAAAAAAGAGAGTATGGAGGCAATTTTTCCACTTGCCAAAAAATACGGCGGTCTTATTGTTGCGCTTACACTTGATGAAAACGGAATTCCTTCAGATGCAGAAGGAAGAGTTGAAATAGCAAGAAAAATCCTTAAAACGGCAGAAAAATACGGTATCGGCAAAAAAGATATTATTTTTGACACTCTTGCAATGACCGTAAGTGCCGATCCTATGGCGGCGGTAAATACAATAAAGGCGCTTGAAATAATAAAAAATGAGCTTAAGTGTCACACTTCTCTTGGGGTATCAAACGTGTCCTTTGGACTCCCGACGAGGGATGCGGTTAACAGTACATTTTTTGCTTCTGCTTTAGAAAGAGGGCTTTCGGCAGCTATAATGAATCCTTATTCAAAGGATATGATGAAGGTTTATTATGCTTATCGTGTTCTCAATAGCTTTGATGAAAATTGTTCTGAATATATTTCATATATGCAGGAGAATACAGAAGAAAAAAATGTTTTAAAATCTGATGTTAATATTACTTTAAAAGAAAGTATTGTTAAAGGACTTAAAGAACAGGCGGGAGAAATCTGCAGTGAAATGCTTAAAAACACAGAACCTCTTGAAATTGTTCAGAATGAAATTGTCCCTGCCCTTGATTCCGTCGGAGCTGATTACGAAAGCGGAAAAGCATATCTTCCTCAGCTTCTTATGAGCGCAGAGGCTGCAAAAAGCGCCTTCGGAAAAATTAAGGAAGTAATGGATAAAGGGAAAGAAGCTGCAGGAGGTAAGTGCGATTTTGTAATTGCTACCGTAAAAGGGGATATTCACGATATAGGCAAAAATATAGTCAAATTGCTTCTTGAAAATTACGGGTTTAATGTTTATGATCTTGGAAAAGATGTTGCACCTGAAACTGTAGTTGAGAGGGTTGTAAATCTTCATGCTCCCTTGGTTGGGTTAAGCGCTCTTATGACAACAACCGTTCCGGCAATGGAAGAAACAATAAAACTGTTAAGAAAAGAGGCTCCTTGGTGTAAAATAGTAGTAGGCGGAGCAGTTCTGACAAAAGAGTATTCCCAAAATATAGGTGCAGATAAATATGCCAAAGATGCAATGGAAACTGTAAGATATGCTGAAAGTATACAGTAAATATTTAAACGGCACACCATAAAATGATTTTGAAATATTGACAAAGAAAACTAAATGTGGTACAATTTATGAAAATTTAGTTGAATATTTGGCAAATCCGCTGAAAAACGGAGACGCAAAGCTTGATGGCTAAGTGTTTATCATATGCTCGATCGGCTGCAATTTCATACATTCCCTTTTAGGGGGGTGTCTGTTGTTGCAGTCTTTTTTATATAAAAATGACCTCGTTGAGTTAACTTTGGAAAATAAAAAAATAAAAAAAGAGGTGCTCCTATGGGAGAAAATTTAACAAAGGATGAATCGAAAAAAGATTCCTCAACGGCTACAATTAACGGCAAAAACATTGAGGAAATAATAAAAAACTATTCAGATATGCTGGAAGTGCTCTGCGGCAGTACAGATGATTTTTTGTTTTTGCTTGACATAAAAAATGACAAAAACAGATTTTTCGGTGCAATTGATGAGGAATATGCTGTCAACAGAAAAGGTGAAACAACAAATACAATATCGGAAATGCTGGAAATTGTACATCCTGCAGATTGCGATATGGTTGAAAACAAGCTTAAGGAAATTACTGACGGTATTAAAGAAGTTCTTAATGTTGAATGCCGATTAATTAACAAAAAAGGTGAATCTGTCTGGGTAAGTTGCCGTGGAAATGCTATAAAGGATGATGTCGGAAAACCCGCTTTGATGGTTGGAAGAGTGTCAAGAGAAGCATTAAAGTATCTTTTTAATCCATTGACAGGCTTGTTCAATCAGTTCAGATTGTTGCCCGAATTAAAGAGAAAGCTTGAAGGAACAGATGGTGGAGTTATGCTTTTGGTTGATATAGATGATTTGTCCGCCATAAACTTAACCCATGGAAGAAAATACGGGGATGAACTTCTTAAGGGGCTTGCTGCTGCTCTTGAAAGCTTGTTAGAGGTTGGAAAGGTTTATCATACCGAAAGAAATTGTTTTGCGGCGTGTCTTGATTCGGGTGATGATGAAGCTGCTGTCGACGTATTTGCCCGACTTCAGACTTTGATGGGTGACAAGTGCACGGTTTCTGCAAGTGTGGTACCTTTTGATAAAGGGGCGTTTGATGATGAAAATGCTCTTTTTGATTCTGCGAAAATAATACTCAGGAAAGCTAAAAACAAAGGTCAGAATACTATTGAATTTTTTTCAAAAGAAAAAATCAAACAGAAAATTTCATCCGTTGAATTGCTGGAGGAACTCCAGGAAAGTATAAACAACAATTTTGAGGGCTTTTTTATTAACTACCAGCCTCAGGTTAAATCGGGAAGTTATGAACTGTTTTCTGCCGAGGCGCTTGTTCGCTATAAATCAAGAACAGGTGAGAGGATTTTTCCGGATGAATTTATATCCCTGCTTGAGCAGACAAAACTTATTGTAAATGTTGGAAAGTGGGTCCTTGAACAGGCTTTGATTCAGTGCCGTGAATGGCGTCGCACAATAAAAGATATGCATATAAGTGTGAATTTTTCAATGGTTCAGTTCAGGGATGAGCTTATTGTAAGCGATGTTCTTGGGGTTCTTGAAAAAACCGGAATGCCGGGCGAAGCTCTTACTATTGAACTGACAGAATCAATTCCTGTTGAGGAAATTGAACATTTCAAAAACATAATCAAGGAGTTGAAGAAGCACGGAATTAAAATTGCGATTGATGATTTTGGTACCGGGTATTCAAATATTGCATATTTAAAACAGCTTAATGTAGATGAAATAAAGATAGACAGAATGTTTGTGAAGGGGATAGAAGAAAATTCATATAATTACAGAGTTGTAAGTAACACTCTTGATTTTGCTAAAATGAATTCAATCCGCATATGTTGTGAAGGTGTTGAAACAATAAAAGAACTTGTTGTATTGGAAAGTCTTTTTCCTGATATTATGCAGGGATATCTTTTTGATAAGCCTTGTGATGAAGAAGAATTCAAAGAAAAATATTTATATCCGAAAAACAAAAAATACCTTGAGCGCGTCAAGTTTATTAAAGAACTTTATCAGTACAAAAATGAAATGAACACAATTCATTTCAGTGCAAAGGATATTTTAAGAGAAACAAATGTAGGGCTGTGGGTTGTTCGTATAAATGAAAAAGAACAGCATTACGAAATGCATGCCGACGAAACAATGGAGCGGATAATGGGTATTGATAAAAAGTATACTCCCAGCGAATGCTATAACTTCTGGTATAGTCGTGTAAACGAAGAGTACCGTGATTATGTTGATAAAAACATACAGGTTATGGCGTCTATTGATAAGGTTGTTCAGTTGCAATATCCCTGGCAACATCCGCAACTGGGAGAGGTGATTGTGCGCAGCAACGGAAGAAGAACCAAAGATACCGACGGTATGTTTGTTCTTGAAGGTTATCACAGAATTCTTACAAACATTAAAGAGGTGTAGATCCGTTATACGTATTTGAATCAAACGGGTACACATATAAAAAAAGAGAACACCAGGTGTTCTCTTTTTTGCTGGAATTCTTCAGAAACACAAAAAAGAAAGAAATGGCTTAAATCCTTGCTTTTTACGTACTATTATGATATAATAAATTTATATGTTAAAATGTGTGTTTTATATATTTAAACAGTCTGAGCAAATATATTTTTTATGAAAGAAGATGTAGTTGATGGCATCAACATACGAACGAAAAAAAAGAAAACAAAATAATATTATATATACTATTGTTACTGCTATTTTAATATGCGCGGTTTTTCTTGCTATGGTTACGTCTTTTTATCAGCGTGCAGAGGATGATGCCTATGAAATGCTTCATATTCAGACCAAGCAGATTAAGGACGATCTTACTTTGCAGTTGAAATCAGACAGAGAAAATCTTGTTACTATGGCAAACTTTGCAGCAAAGCTTTATTCTGACGGAGAAAGCTATAATCTTATGTTTGAATCGTTCAAACCAATCGGTTTGATTTCTAATATTGGTATTTTGAACCGTGATAACACCTTTGTTACCAAGATGGGAACAATTGATTTAAACGGAAAAATTTCTTTTGAAAAAGAAGCTGCATATGGAGAGTACATAAGCGGAAGAATTCCCGATCTTACGGGTGGTGGCAAAGAAATTATAAGAAGTGCAGTTCCGATTAAAGTCAACGGTGAAACCGTTGGGGTTTTATATGGTGTAATTCCGCTGGATGTCATAGGTGAGAAGTATGTCAATATGGCAAAAGAACTGGATGCTCAGCTTTTTGTTTACGATAAAGAAAGCTGGAAATTTGTTATAGACACAATCGACGAAGAACCGGGAGAACTGTCAAATTTCAAAGACAGGGAATACAATGATAATTATTCCTATGCTTCTCTGGTAACGACAGATAAAGGCTTTTCTTCGTTTAAGTCAATAATAACAGGGGAAGATTTATATGTTCATTATTCTACCCTTGAAGATTTTGACTGGGGTATTATGCTTGCACGTTATGAAACTCAGGTGTTCGAGGTAACACACGAAATATCAAAGACTCTGATTATAATTTTTGCAATTATGATTTTGATTATATCAATTTATCTTGAATTGATAATGAGAAGTGAAAGAAACAGAGCAAAATTGAATTCAGAGTCTTCTTCCATAAGAAAGCTCCTTCTTGACATAAATCAGCAGAACGAAAATATAACTGCTGCACTAAAAAGAATTAAAGAATTTTCAGGTTCACGTTCTGCATTTTTCGCGGATACAGACGGTGAGGATTTTTGTTATATCAAACCATCTCTTAAGGAAAAACTTTTAATCGGTGATGACAGAAAATATTTTCATAGTGAAATTTTCAGATACGCTGCAAATGTTAACACAAATAAGTCCTCTATCGGATTTATGCAGATTATTCCCAATGTTCATCTTTTGAAAACTAATTCTGAGTTGTACCACTTTTTGTCAGAACACGGAATTAAGGATGTGTCCTTTGCAATTATTGCAGATAAGAATAATCATGTGAGTGTTCTGGGAACTATTAACCCGAAAAAGAGTTCATTTATACGAAAACTCATCGAAGATGTTTCGGTTTGTTTTACAATTGCACTATATAATAAAAAGCATCTTAATAAAACCGAACTTGCTGCAACAACTGACTCTCTTACAGGAGCTTTGAACCGTGTTGCATACAAGAAAGATATTTGTATATTTGACAAAGAAATGCCGAAAGATTTTTCCTGTATTTATATTGATGTCAATGAGCTTCATATTAGAAATAACAAATACGGTCACGCGGCAGGCGATGAAATGCTTGTTTATATCGCTAATTCATTGAAAGAGGTGTTTTTCGGACACAGTATATACCGTATGGGCGGTGACGAGTTTTTGGTATTTACAAAGGATATCTCTTATGAGAATGTTAAACGCAACATAGAAATCTTTGTTGAACAATTGAAGCCAAAAGATTACAAAGTGGCAATCGGTACATCTCACGGAACGCAAAACGTAAAATGTGAAGAGCTGGTTCGTGAGGCTGAAATAAAAATGTACGAAGCAAAAGCTCAGTATTATCAGAACAAAGAACAAATAGGCGTTTCTGAAGATGCTGATAAAAAATACAGTCAGGTGAAAACAGGAATCAGGGAAATTGATGCAATGATATCTGTCCTGAAAGAGCATTATAACGGCATATACAGAGTATCTCTTGAAACTGATAATGCCCACAGAATTCTTATGCCTGCATACCTTGGCTACAAAGAGGATGAAGCAAACTTTTCAAAGTTACTTATAAAATATATCAATGACATTGTTCATCCGGATTTTCATAGGGCAGTAACAAGCTTCCTTAATTATGAAGCAATTAAAAGACAAATATCAGAGGGGAAAACACCGTCAATTACATATAACAAAGTTAATGGCGAAACGGTAATACTCAGCGTGTATAATCTTGCTGAAAACAACGATGAAACCGGAGATACTCTCTGGGTATTTGCCAGAGGCTGACGGGGGAAACATAAATGATTCTGCAACTGATTAAGTTTGGTATAGTAGGTGTTATTGCCGCCACGGTTGATGTTGGCGTTCTTGTAGCCTTGAAAGAACTGGTATATATGGATGTGTTGTTTGCTTCAGCAATATCCTTTTGTGTTTCGGTTACCGTAAACTATCTTTTGAGTATGTCCTTTGTATTCAAAAGTAAAAACCAAAGTAAGCTTAGGGAGTTTGTAATATTTGTTCTCCTCGGCGTTGGCGGTTTAGGCTTAAACCAGCTTATTTTATGGATTGGAGTAAGGTTTACTTCCGTATATTATCTGGTAGTGAAATTGCTTGCTATGGTAATAGTTCCGGTTTATAATTTTATAACAAGAAAAATATTTCTTGAATCAAAGGATGGGAAAAATGAACAGAGTTTTTAAAAAAGACTTATACAGATATTACGGCGAGAGCGGAGAGCCCTTTTTAAAAAGGGTTTTTCGTCCTCTTGAAATAAAATATATATCTGTTTTCAGAAAAGCAAATTTGTGTAAATTTTTACCCTTAAAGCTTTTTTTTATGTTACGTCTTATGTGGTTGTCCCATAAAACTCAGATTCAGATTCCTGCAAGAACAAAAATAGGAGAGGGCTTTTATATCGGTCATCTTGGCCGTGTCATAATTCATCCTGATGTAAAGCTCGGTAAAAACATAAATATCGGTACAGGTGTTACGATAGGAATGGAAAACAGGGGGGAAAGAAAAGGAACTCCCGTAATTTCAGATAATTGCTGGATTGGAACAAATGCCGTTATAGTCGGAAATGTTAAAATCGGAAGCGATGTACTTATCGCTCCGCTTACATATGTGAATTTCGATGTTCCTGATCATAGCGTTGTTATCGGAAATCCGGGAAGAATAATTCCAAAAGAAAATGCTACTGCAGATTACATTTGTAACTGTATATGACGCCGCTTAAAGTTATTGCGGTTTTGTCGTATACGGTTTTTGTTGATTAAAGAGGAGGTAATAAATGACTGATAAAGATTCAAGAATAAAGCATAACCTGATATCTTCACTTGTATACCAGCTTGTTCTTATATCTCTTAGTTTCCTTTTACCAAGACTTTATCTGGAAAATTTCGGGTCAGAGGTCAATGGAGTACTTTCAACCATAAAACAAATTTTTACATATATGTGTCTTCTGGAGGCAGGAGTCGGACTTGCTACAACTCAGGCTCTTTATAAAAGAATCGGAGAAAATGACTTTGAAAGTGCCAGTGAAGTTTTGTCTGCCACTAACTCTTATTACAAAAAAACAGGTGTAATATATTCTGCAATTGTTCTTATTATTGCTTTGGTATATGCTTATTTGATACCGACATCAATAAATAATCACGTATTGTTTTTTATAGTTATATTAAATGCTGTACCGTCGTTATTCAGTTATTTTGTTCAGGCAAAATACAGAATCCTTATGGAGGTTGACGGACGAAAATACGTAATAAACAATTCTGAAACAATACTTCAGTTTGCCTCAAATGTAGGAAAAATTCTTGTTTTGCTTTTGACAGACAGCCTTATTCTTATTCAGCTGGTTTATTGTGTAATTGCACTTATACAGCTTATATACTTATACTTTTATGCAAAACGCAGATACAAATGGCTTGATCTGAAAGCCAAGCCCGATTTTAACGCAATAGCACAGAAAAATTCGGTTCTTGTACATCAGCTTTCAGGTATGGTGTTTAATAATACCGACGTAATACTCATATCCATTCTTTGCGATTTCAAGGCAGTAAGTATTTATGCTATATATAATATCTTTTTCTCGCAGGTTCAGAATTTTATAACAAGCATAGTTTCCTCTTTTACTTTTGCTTTAGGGCAGATGTTTCATACAGACAAAGAAAAGTTTTACAGACTGTTTAATGCCTATGAAACTTTTTACATAATGGTGACTTGTATAATTTATACTCTTATGGCGGTATTTTTACTGCCGCTTATACAAATATATACAAGTGGAATCAACGATGCGGAGTATACAAATGTTGTTCTTTTGTTACTTTTCGTTGTAATGAATTTAATCGCTAATTTCAAACTGCCTTCAAACGGAGTTATTGAATATTCAGGCGATTTTGAGAAAACCCGTTCTTATGCAGTGTGGGAAATGATTATAAACATTACGGTTTCTGTTGTTGCAATTGTATATTTCGGAATTTGCGGAGCAATACTCGGAACAATTGCCGCTCTGCTATACCGCGGTATAATGACCGTTTATTTTTCAAACAGAAAAGTTCTTGAAAGAAGCCAAATGTGTACATATAAAAATATTGTTATAAACACGATTGTATTTATTGTTATTATGGCGGTATTTTTTGTTGATTCATTCAGCAAGCTTTCTTTCTTAAAACTTTTGGTTAAGGGAATAATCCACTCAATATGGATTGCAGGGTTGTATATAGCTGTAAATTTTGCATTCAACAGGTCTGCATTTACGACTGTTTTTGAATTGTTTGGGAGGAAGAAAAACCAATGAGTATTCCAAAGGTGATTCACTATTGCTGGTTCGGGAAAGGTAAAATGCCCGCACTTGCGGAAAAGTGTATAAAAAGTTGGGGAAAATACTGCCCCGACTATAAAATTATTTGCCACAGTGAGGAAAACTTCGATATAAGTCAGAATAAATATGCCTCAGAAGCTTATGAAGCAGGTAAGTGGGCTTTTGTCAGCGATTATGTAAGACTTAAGGTGTTATATGACGAAGGCGGAATTTATCTTGATACAGATGTTGAGATTATTAAACCTATTGATGATTTGGTAGAAGAAAACGGCTATATGGGTTTTGATGATAACGGTGTTATTTCAACCGGTCTTGGATTTGCCTGCGAAAAAGGAAATGAACTTATTGCTGCTCTTCTTGCAGATTATGATAACATATCCTTTAAACTTTCCGACGGCAACTATGATATGACCCCATGCCCGGACAGAAATACGAAAACTATGGAAAAACTCGGTATGGATTTAAGTATAAAGGACCAGGTTTTTATGGGAATCAGAATGCTTCCTGAAGATTACCTTTGTCCGATGAAATATTATACTGGTAGAAAAATAATAACAAAGAATACATATTCAATTCATCATTTTTGTGCTTCATGGACGTCAAAAACTGCTAAGCGAACTTTAATTTTAAAACGTATTATTGGTGTTAAACTGTACGAAAAGCTGTACGGAAAATTTTTACACAAATTCAAATGGCTGGAGTGGTAATTTTGCCTGAAAAAGTATTTAAAAAACTTAATACATATATTTTACCCGCTTGGAAGGCCTGCTTTTTTGCGGCAATTTTTGTGGGATTGTTGGCACACCTGTATAAGATAACAAATTGGCTCCCTAATTGGGATTCCCTCGTTTTCAGATACGATTCTCAGAATATGATTGCTCTCGGAAGATGGTTTTTGCCGGTTGTTTGTTCCTTCAGTTCATTTTATGATTTGCCGTTCTTAAACGGAATTGCGGCAATTGTGTTTCATGGATTGGGAGCTGTGTGCATATGCAGAATCTTTAATATAGAAAAAAAGATTCCTGCGGGTTTAATCGGAGCTTTAATTGTTTCATTTCCGACTGTTACATCGGTTATGATGTATAATTATGTGGCAGATGGTTATAGCATTGCATTCTTTCTTTCAACTCTTGCGGCTTATTATATGACAAAAGTAAAACCGAAATATATTCTTTCGGCAGTGCTTATTGCTTTGTCAACGGCAATCTATCAAGCCTACATAACAGTTACGATAATGTTGATTTTACTTAAAATGATTGATAGTATAGTTTTTCACAAAGAAACTTTCAAAAGTATATGGTTGAAAGCTTTTCGTATGCTGTTATCCGGAGCCTTCGGGGTTGCATTATACGGTATTGTACTAAAAATACTTCTCAGTATTTTTTCTGTTGAGTTACTTGACTATCAGGGAATGGGTGATACGGCAACTTTGTCAACTATAAATTTGTCTGCTTCGCTTTACGTTGTAAAAGAAACTTTTTTGAAATGCTTCTTCGATTTGTCAGCGGGAGTTAATGTATTTGTTGTTCTTAATATATTTGTTTTTATTTTCACAGCAGGTTATTATGCTAAAAACATAGTTACAAATATGATTTACAAAAATCCTTTAAATGTAATTATGATTGTAATACTTGGAGTTATGCTTGTGTTTGGTGCAGGAATTCTTGCTTTTGCAAATCCGGGAGTTGATTACCATAACCTTATGCTTATGGGGTATTCGGTGTTTTATTTGTTCTTCCTTCTTATTTACGAAAGGGGAACAGAAAAAAATGAAAAGCTTGCTTCCGTAAAATGCTGGATTGTTCTTTTAATGGCAACAGCTGTTATATCAAATCAGATTGTAATAGCAAATGTGAGCTATCATAAAGCTCAGATTGCTTATGAAAAATCATATGGTGTTCTGATGCGTATAGCAGACAGAATTGAGCAGACACCGGGAAGCGATGGTTGCAGTAAAATACTTGTGATTGGCGCCCTTGATGACAGTGAAGCGTATAGTGTTAATCTTACTCCGTATATTACCGGGATAACAGACGGATTTATAATCCGTGCAGATGATGAAACGGTAAATCAGAGCGTGCTGACAGCTGCTCTTAATGATTATTGCGGAAAAGACTACGAGTTTGCAAAGGGAGAAGAAAAGGAAAAATTCCTCAAAAGAGAAGAAATAAAATCCCTGAATAAATGGCCTTATGAAAATTGTATTACGGTTGTAGACGATACAATAGTTATCCGTCTTGGAACAGAAGGTGAAAATCAGTGATATATTTTTGTGCCGACGATTACGGACTTTGCGAAAGCGCATCTTTACACATACAACAAGGTGTAGAAGAGGGTGTTCTTAATAAAGTCAGTGTTTTCCCAAACCTCAATAAGGTTGATTTGAGTAAAATATCAAAGAATAAAAAAATCAGAATTTCCCTTCATATAAACCTTGTTGAAGGTAAATGTATGGCAACCCCCGCAGAAGTAAGCCTTCTTGCTGATGAAAACGGAAATTTTAAATACAGGTTCGGAGGCTTGTTTAAATCCGCTATGTTTAACAGCAAAGAGTTTGAAACTCAGCTTTATAAGGAAATCAAAGCACAGATTACATTCTGGAAAAGTATACTGCCTGAAAATGTGCCACTTTGTATTGACAGTCATCAGCATACCCATATGATACCGTCTGTATTCAAATCTTTGATTAAGGTTTTAAAAGAAGAAAACGTGAACCCTGAATATATACGAATTCCCGCAGAACCGCTTACTCCTTTTCTTAAAACACCGTCTTTGTATTTTACATATAGTGCGGTAAACATTATTAAGCAATGGCTTCTTAAAGCGCTGTGGGGGATAGATAAAAAATATACTGAGGGCTATAAGATTCAAACGTCATATTTTTTCGGAATTCTTTTTTCAGGAAAGATGGATGAAAAAAGAGTAAAAAAAATACTCCCGAAATATGAAAAGCTGGCAGAAAAAAACGGTAGCGATATTGAAGTTTTGTTTCATCCGGGATATACCGGAAAAAATGAGCTTAACTGTGAAAATATTGTTTTTGATAAATTCTATTTGTCAGAAAACAGAAAAACGGAATTTGATTCTGTAATTAACATATAAGAAAGAAGTGGAGAATAATGCCTTATATTGATCAGGAAAAAGTAGATTCAAAAACAAGAGAGAAACTGGAAGCAATTATCGAAAAATCTTATTCCACCTTCTGGAAACAGAAAAGACTTTTTGATATATTTTTTGCTACATTGATTTTGATGTTTTTCCTTCCGCTAATGATTGTAATAGCTATAGTTATTGTTATTGACGATCCCAGCGCCGGTCCTTTTTATAAGCAAATAAGGGTAGGACGTCACGGAAAAGAATTTTATATGTATAAGTTCAGAACAATGAAGGCAAATGCCGATAAAATGATTGATGAGCTTGCTAAACAAAATGAAATGGATGGTCCGGTATTTAAAATGAAGGAAGATCCGCGTATAACAAGGGTTGGTAAATACTTAAGAAAACTTTCTCTTGACGAGCTTATGCAGTTTTTTAATGTTCTTAAAGGCGATATGACGCTGGTAGGACCAAGACCGCCCCTTCCAAGAGAGGTTAAGTATTATACCGATTATCAAAGACTCAGACTTCTTGTAACTCCGGGGCTTACCTGTACCTGGCAGATTTCCAAAAACAGAAACGACATTCCCTTTGAAGAATGGGTTGAAATGGATATCGAATATATACAGACAAGAACTTATCTTAACGATCTGAAAATTATGCTTAAAACTCCGATAGTTATGCTTACGGCTACCGGACGATGAAACTGGAGTGAAAATAATGAAAGTTGCCATGATTGGTCACAAAGTTGTTCCCTCAAGACGAGGCGGAATAGAAAATGTTCTTACAACGCTTTGCCCGATGTTGGTTGAAATGGGGCTTGAAGTTACCTGTTACAACCGTTCATCGGATAAGGTGGAAAATGAATATGTAGGAACAGTTGAAAATAAAAAGTATAAGGGTGTAAAAATAAAAAATGCGTGGACGCTTGATGTTCGTGGCTTTTCCGCGATGATAGCCTCTTTTACTGCAGCAATAGCAGCATCTTTTGGAGATTATGATGTTATTCATTTTCATGCAGAAGGGCCTTGTGCAGCACTTTGGATTCCTAAGCTTTTTGGTAAAAAATGTGTTGCAACAGTTCACGGACTTGACTGGCAAAGAGAAAAATGGGGTAAGGGATTGGCTTCTAAATATATTAAATTCGGCGAAAAAATGCTCGCTAAATATGCCGATGAGGTTATTGTGCTTAGTCAGGCAGCTTATGATTATTTTAAAGAAACCTACGGTCGTGAAACTACTGTGATTCATAACGGTATCAGCCGTCCCGAAAGAAAAGAAGCTGAAATTATTATAGAAAAATACGGACTTGAAAAGGATGGTTATATATCTGTAGTTTCAAGACTTACCGCCGAAAAGGGCATTCATTATCTTATTGATGCTTATAAAAAAATTAAAACAGACAAAAAACTCGTTATTGCAGGAGATACAAGTGATACCGATGATTATGTAAAAATGCTCAGAGAAAAAGCAGAAGGAAACCCGGATATTATATTTACAGGGTTTATTTCAGGGGATACGCTGAGTGAAATATATTCAAATGCATACATAAATGTTTTGCCGTCTGACCTGGAGGGTATGTCGTTAAGCCTTCTGGAATCACTTGCTTACGGGAATGCACTTATCTGTTCTGATATTCCTGAAAATTCAGCCGTTGCAGAAGATAAAGTAGTTTATTTTAAAAAAGGAAATATAGAAGATTTGGCGGATAAGCTTGAAATGTTGTGCAATGACAGCAGTCTTGTTGAAAAATTCCGTGATGGCGTTGATGAATTTATTTTAAATAAATACAGCTGGCAGGATGTTGCAAAGTCAACCTGTGAGCTTTATCAAAAATGAAAATAAGGGTTTGTTTGATATGAATAATATGAGAAACATTGAAAAAATTGAAGAATATCAGAAAAAAATTAAAGAGCTTTTTAAAGATGTGGTGTCAGAAGAGTTTTACGATGAATGGGCAGATACATTTGAAATTGAAAGTGTTGATGAAAAACAGGTTATAGTTACATATTATGGTACAGAGAATATTAAAAAGTTCAAAAAGGAATGCAAGGAAATGCTTATTTCCTGTATTTATTCCGTTGTTGGCGTAGGCAAAAAAGTGAAAATTGTCAAAAAAAGCGGATATACTTCTCTTAGCCCCAAAACAAAGAAAAATATAAAAGCAGTAAAATTCTTTGTTGTCGGTATGGTTTTTGTATGTCTTGCAACAACTGTTATTGTTGTTATGTGCAATTATATAGGTAACAGAAATTTCAGGGAAACTTTCTACAGCACAAGCAGCATTAAAGTAGACAGCAGTGTTCGTGTTATACAGTTGTCTGATTCACACGGAGCTTTATACGGGAAAAACAATGAAAAGCTTATCGGCAGAATTAAAGCTTTGGAACCTGATATTATAATTTGCACCGGCGATATGGTAGATTCTGTGAATGACGTTAATTATTCAGTTGCATTGGCAAAGGAACTTTCTGAAATAGCACCTTCATACTATATTTACGGAAACAATGAAGTTGAAAGTATTTATGATTTTAATCTTAACGAAGAAGAACTTGATAAAAAGTTTGGATTTGACAAAAGTAACAGAGATGAAACTGCACTTCTGAAAATTCCGGATTCTTATGAACAAAAGCTTGAAAAGGTCGGAATTAAAGTGTTGAAAAACGAAAAGGACACAATAAAGGTTAAAACTATGAATGTTGATATATATGGTGTGTTGACTTCAAATCCTTCAGCATTCTGGTCTTATTCGGGACAGACTTTTTCTGAATATATCAATGAGAATACTGACAACCTGAAAATCACTGCTGTTCACGAACCGTTTATTTTCGAAGATTTTTCTCCTGAATTCTGGGGAGATCTTATGGTCTGCGGACATACTCATGGCGGAGTTATCAGACTTCCGTTACTTGGACCGATGTTTACCAAAGAAGGCGGACTTTTCCCTGAAAGAAACGGAGATTTTGTTTACGGAAGATACGATGCGGCAGGAAAACCCTTAATTGTAAGCTCGGGTCTTGAAAATTCAGGTGTTTTACGTATAAACAATCAACCGGAACTGGTTATTATTGATATTAACAAATTTTAATGTTGGGAGGGATATGAACTATGTTTACTGATATAATTCAAAAACTGATAATTTTAGCTGTCGGTTTGCTGTTCGCTTGGTCGGCTGCGATAACATTTCTTCGTATGAAAAATGTAAATCGTGCAGAGCGGAATCAAATATTCAAAACAGCAGAATACTTAAATGCATGGGTGATTCTTGTGTGTTTTGTCACCACTATGATTTACGGAATTTTTAATCATTTCGAACTGAAAAAATCTGTTCATGCAATAGTGTCCCTCAATTATTCGGAGGCTTCTCAGGCACTTAATTCAAACGGAACAAGATATAATATGGCTGAAATAATCAGTGACGAGGTTGTCGAAAGAGCCATTAATAAAGGAGCCCTTCCCGACGTTACGGTAAAGCAGCTTAAAAATTGTCTGTTGGTTTACCCTTGCGTACAGGGCGGTGTTGGAGATGAATCACAGTATCATATTTCTACGGAGTTTGCTGTTGAGTATCACGCATCAAAGGATACGGAACATCTGGATTCGGAAAA
>JAZUPZ010000007.1:0-68098 GCA_045605445.1 Clostridia bacterium
AACAACTAAATTCTACTGGGACAGAGGATATATGTCCGCAGAAAGCGTAAACGGAGCATTTACTGCAAAGAATTATATCGGTGTTCAGGGAGTATTCGCAAGAGAAAGCGGAAACACCACTGAATATATGCTGAAAAACGGTCATGGTGATGTAACAAATACTATTACCAACGGAACAGTAAATCAGTACCTCGATTATAACCCATACGGAAAACAGACAACAGGTAATACATCAAACCCATTCCGCTACTGCGGTGAATACTTTGACGAAGAGAGCGGACTTATCTACTTAAGAAACCGTTACTATAACCCCGAAACTCAACGCTTCATAACCGAAGACCCAATACAGGACGGACTTAATTGGTATTCTTACTGCGGAAATAACCCGGTTAATGCAATAGACCCCTCTGGATTAAGGACATACATTATTAATGGTATTAATAATTCCCAAGAAGAAGGTGCCCCGCAGTATTCTATAGATTTTGCGAATGAGCTTACCGAAAAAGGGGTGGAAGATGTTCGTGTAATCGGTGTATATAATGGTACAGAAATCATTACCGGCGCAGGTCAAGTGGCAATGGAAATGGTTAATAATGGTGAACATTCAGAAAATGTGGCGAATCAGATCTTGGAAGACCTGAAAAATGATCCTTTGGCAGATGGCGAGGAACTTAATCTCATTGGATACAGTGGTGGTGGGCAAATCGTTTTGAATGTTTGTGAATTGTTGGAAGGGGAAGTAACAGTTGACAATTCAGTTTTAATAGGTGCGCCGGTGGAAGAACTTACACTAAATAATACAGGCGAAATAACTATGATATATGCTGGATTTGATCCATTATCTTGGAATGTTTCATGGTATTCTATAAATTTAGAATTTGCAGGCTGGATTGGTCACACAAGTTATTTTAATAAAGACAACATAGGAAAAGTAGCGGATTTAGTAAACAAACATATTGATTAAAAGGGGATACTAAATGAAACAAAAAACTATTAACATCATAATATATGTTGTGTCAGTGCCAATAGTTATATTTGAATATTTTGTTTTGTTTTGGTTTTGGGGTGGAGCCGATGTTTTTAACTTTATCTTAACACCGGTAATTTTCGTTATATATTTGATTACTATATTATACTTAAAGAAAAAAATTAAGGTTAAAAGTACTATAGCTTTACCAGTGAAACTTATTTATATATTAATCTTACCAATATTAACAATAGTTACTGTGTGTTTATTTGCTATTTTATTTGGGATAAACATTATAATTTGGTAATAGCAACCAAAACAGAGACAAGGAAGACGAGAACACGGGGACTAAGGACACGCTGGGACGTGCCGGGGTGTCAAATCTGATTAAATGAATTGACAACTTTGTTGTCATGAATTGGCTTTGCCAGAACACAAGGGACGATTCTGTTGTGTTGAATTAAACTATATTTCCGCCCCATCGGCTTCGGTCGGTGGGGCGGTATTTTATGTGAAGTTTTGAACATTCGTTCAAAGCGAAGTTGCTTTTGCAGTGAAGTTTTTTTACAAAAGTGAAGTAAAGTTTGCACTTCGCCGACAGGCGAAACATCACTTACAGAGTAAACATCACTGTTGAAGATAACATCACTTGCCGAAGGCAAACTTAACTGATATAATGTTAATGTAAAACAAGGAGAAAGGGGTAGAAATATGGAAATAAAAATCTGTTCAATAAAAATGCTTAAAAGCAAGCTTTCGCAGCTTGATGAAAAGAAAACGGCGGCAATTCTCTGTACCTCATACAGCGTTGAAAAAAACGATTTTACACAGCTTAAGTCGGTTGCGCTCTTTGAGTTTGACGACGTTGTTATACCTTCTGTTAAAACTGCCTTTAAACCGGAAATTGCAGAAGAAATGAAAAAGTGGTTTAACGGAATTGCAAAGGAGGTTTCAACCCTTTATGTTTGCTGTGACAACGGTCAGTCAAGAAGCAGCGCTGTTGGGGCGGCATTTTTAAGATATATGGGAGAAAGTGACATAAAAATATGGAACAATCCCAAATATAATCCAAATACCCTTGTTTATAAAATGCTATGCTCTGCCCTTGAAATAAAAGCCTCGCCTCTCAGAATGCACATTTTAAAGTATGTAAACGAAAGAGCCCTTAAAAAAGAAATCGAAAAGCACAGGCAAGGGTAACAGGCAACGTGCCGGGGTGTCAAATCTGATTAAATGAATTGACAACGTTGTTGTCATGAATTGGCTTTGCCATGAATTGTTGCAGGACAATACGAATTGAATTTCAGAGAAATTCATTATAAAAGAGGAACTCCGATGGTGTCCATCGGAGTTTCAACTATTTCTATTAACTATTAACTAAAAAAACCCCCGCATTGCGGGGGTTTTGATTATCTTATTTCTCTTACGCTTATAATTCCGTCAATTGCTTTAATGTCGTTAAGGAGCTTATCATTGCTTTCGTCAACGTCGAGCATTGTGTAAGCGAAGTCTCCTCTTGATTTGTTTGTAAGGTTATTGATGTTAATTCCGTCTGCTGCAAAAACGTTTGAAATCTGGCTCAGCATATTCGGAATGTTTTTGTGAGTAATACAGATTCTGATTTTGCCTTCTCTGTCCATACTGCAGTTAGGGAAGTTAACAGAGTTAACAATGTTACCTGTGTTAAGATAATCTCTTATCTGTTTTGCTGCCATAACAGCGCAGTTGTCTTCAGATTCGGGAGTTGAAGCCCCCAGGTGAGGGATACAAACAATGTTTTCTTCGCCGATTAAGTCAGCGCTTGGGAAGTCGGTTACATATTTTGCAACCTTTCCTGCTTTGATTGCTTCTTTGATATCATCGTTATTAACAAGTTCGTTTCTTGCAAGGTTAAGAATTCTTACACCGTCTTTCATAAGATCAAGTGTTTCTTTTCTTACGGTATATCTTGTAGCGTCGTTTAAAGGTGCATGAATTGTAATGTAATCAGCTTTTGCGAAAATGTCGTTTAAGTTGTTAACGTGAACAATTGAACGGGAAAGTCCCCAAGCGGCGTCAACTGAAATATAAGGGTCGTAGCCGAGAACTTCCATACCAAGGCTCTTTGCAGCGTTTGCTACCATAACGCCGATAGCACCAAGACCGATAACGCCAAGGGTTTTGCCTGCAATTTCAGGGCCTGTATAAGCGCTTTTGCCTTTTTCAACAAGCTTTGGAGCCGCATCGCCTTCGTCTTTTAAGGTTTCAGCCCATTTGATACCGCCGGTAATGTCTCTTGAAGCAAGGAAAAGAGCGCAGGTTGCAAGCTCTTTAACTGCATTTGCATTGGCACCGGGAGTATTGAAAACAACAATTCCCTTTTCTGCAAATTTGTCAAGAGGAATATTGTTTGTGCCCGCGCCTGCTCTTGCAACTGCCTTAAGATTTGCGGGAACCTCCATATCGTGCATCGATGCACTTCTTACCAGAACACCGTCTGCTTCGTTAATATCTTCTGTAACAGCAAAATTGTCGCCAAGCTTTTCAAGACCGATATCGGCAATTTTGTTTAATGTTGCAATTTTAAACATTTATAAATCTCCTTAATTATTTGTTTTCAGCTTCAAATTTTTTCATAAATTCAACAAGAGCCTTAACGCCGTCGATTGGCATAGCGTTGTAAATGCTTGCTCTCATACCGCCGACAGATCTGTGACCCTTAAGGTTTTTAAAGCCTGCGGCATCTGCTTCCTTGCAGAATTTCTTGTCAAGCTCTTCATCGCCTGTAACAAAGGTTACGTTCATAAGTGAACGGAATTCTTTGTCTGCACCGGGTTTGAAAAGCTCTGAAGAATCGAGATAATCGTAAAGGATTGCAGCCTTTTCTTCGTTGATTTTCTTCATTGCTTCAAGTCCGCCAAGACCTAAAATCCATTTGTAAACCAGTCCTGCAACGTAAATTGCATAGCAGGGAGGAGTGTTGTACATAGAATCGTTATCAGCCATAACCTGATAGTTAAGCATTGTTGGTGTTTCCGGACGTGCATTTCCGAGAAGGTCTTCTCTTATAATTACGATTGTAACACCAGCAGGAGCCATATTTTTCTGAGCGCCTGCATAAATAACGCCGAATTTTGTAACGTCAACAGGCTCTGAAATAATGCAGGATGACATATCTGCAACAAGAACCTTGTCGCCAACGTTTGGAACCTCAGGATATTTTGTTCCGAAAATGGTGTTGTTGTAGCAAACATGAACATAGTCAGCATCTTCACGAACCATATCGGGAGTGATTGTAGGAATGTAAGCAAAGGTTCTGTCCTTTGAGCTTGCAATACATTTTGCATCGCCGTATTTTGCAGCTTCTTCGTAAGCTTTCTTTGAGAACTGACCTGAAACAACATAGTCAGCCTTGCCGTTTTTCATAAGGTTAAGAGGAACTGCCGCAAACTGGGTTGAAGCACCGCCCTGCATAAAGAGAACCTTGTAATTGTCCGGAATGTTCATAAGCTCACGGAGGTCTTTCTCAGCTTCCTTTATAATTGCATCGTAAACAGGAGAACGGTGACTCATTTCCATTACAGACATTCCGCTTCCGTTATAATCTGTCATTTCCTTTGCACACTGTTCGAGTACCGGCATAGGTAACATAGAAGGACCTGCCGAAAAATTGTAAACTCTACTCATTATATATACTTCCTTTCAAAATATGATTTACTGTTTAATTTCAACCAGCGGTTGATTTTTTAAAACCCATCAACAAGCGGTTGATTTTTACATTATATACCTAAAGTTTAAAAATGTCAATAACAAAAGTTGAAATAATTTAAAAATGTTTTAAATCTATTTACACAATTGAAAATTTGTGGTAAAATATATTCCGTATAACTGTATATAAATACAATGGCGCAGTATTCTAGTCAGAGTTGCTCATTTCCAGGACGGGCCTAAAAATCCGTTGAAGGGCATATCGATGAAGTTCCTGGTGCCGGCTTTCGATGCCCAATCGAGGGTTGGTGCTGGGAGTTAAGAATTAAGGGCGTACTGCAATGGCATGCAGAATACGTACCCTTTTTTCGTGGAGACCTGTGATTGTGGCGTATTTTCAGGATTGCTGTAAAGCAGACTAAAAAAAGCTACGACGCAGGGTTAAACCTGCTTGGCGGTAATTAAAAAGCTGTGGGCAGAGTAGCCTGCCTTGAGTGGCTATGGCGAATCAGGGATCAGACCCCGGGCGGTTAGGCCGATCGCCCCCGGTTATTGCTCTGTGAAACCATATCTGCAAAAGAGGCTAAGAATGAGTGAGTCTGCCAAGGAAATCTTCTAGACTGTTCTGACCAGGCGTATAAGGGATTGCAGTGCGGACTAAGTGGCAATCAGGTAGCAAAGACCAGTAATGCTTTGAGGAGCGTTGTAAGCGGAAACCCCCGGGATTGGCGACGAGCCGGGAACGCTTCGGGAAAACCGACCGGACCTAAGCCGTAAAATTTACCTTGTACGCTGCCATTGTTTTATATATATGAATTAAAGGAGAAATTACTTGGAACAAAAGAAAAGAAAAGTAAAATTCAAAACGAGTAAGAAAAAAATAAGCCTTAAGTATGTGTTTGGAATAACCTTTCTTACCTTTATAATAGCCCTTATTCTCCAGACGGTGTCAAAAATTCTTATGGAAAGCATTGCAATTTTCTATGCTTTCATTCTTCTTATCGTTGTAATAATGATAGGTATAGTGTTTGACATAATCGGTATGGCGGTTACCTCTGCCGACGATGCGGCGTTTTTCTCAATGGCGGCTGACAGGATAAGAGGCGCGAAGGAGGCCATTTCCCTTATAAAAAATGCGGAAAAGGTTTCAAATGTTGCAAACGACGTAATTGGCGACGTTTGCGGAATCATAAGCGGAAGCATCGGCGCGGCGATAATTGCCTCCATTTCAGCGGGCAAAAGCGTAACCGAGGCGCTCTGGCTCTCCCTTCTTATAACGGGAAGCGTTTCAGCGCTTACCGTAGGGGGAAAGGCGGCAGGAAAATTTATAGCTATTTCATATAACAGCTATATAGTTTATGCGGCAGGAAAAATAATTGCTCTTTTTAAAAGAGGATAATATAAAAAAGAGGAAATACTGTGAAAATACTTGATTCGGTTAATTATCCTAACGACCTGAAAAAACTGAATAATTCGCAGCTTGAACAGCTTTCGGGAGAGATAAGGGAGCTTCTTGTTGAAACCGTTTCAAAAAACGGAGGACATCTTGCCTCAAACCTTGGTATTGTTGAACTCACCGTTTCTCTTCTTAAGGCTTTCAATCTTCCAAAGGATAAGATTGTTTACGACGTAGGTCATCAGAGCTATGTACATAAAATTCTTACGGGAAGAAAGGAAAGGTTTTCAACCCTAAGAACCTTTGGCGGACTTTCGGGCTTCCCGAAGACTTCCGAAAGCGAATACGACACCTTTGAAACAGGGCACAGCGGAACGGCAATTTCCGTTGCCTACGGAATTGCAGAGGCAAACAGGCTTGATAAAAATAATGATTTTGCCATTGCGGTTGTAGGCGATGCTTCTCTTTCAAACGGGCTTTCAATGGAGGGAATGAACAACGCGGGACGTTCCTCCACAAGGCTCATTGTTATTTTGAACGACAATGAAATGTCAATTTCTCCAAACGTTGGTAATTTAAGAACCTATCTTACAAAATTAAGAACTCAGCCGGGGTATAACAGCTTTAAGGCAGACGTGGAAAAGTTTCTTGAAAAAATTCCTCTTATCGGAGCACCGGTAGGGAAATTTCTTAAAAAAACCAAATACGGAATTAAGCATATGCTTATTCCCGGAACCCTCTTTGAGGGCTTCGGCTTTAATTATATAGGACCTATCGACGGTCACAACATCGGGCTTATGACAACAGTTTTCGAAAGAGCGAAAACAATGGAACAGCCTGTTTTTATTCACGTTGTTACAAAAAAGGGAAAGGGATATTCCTTTGCCGAGAAAACTCCCGGACTTTACCACGGAACGGGAAGCTTTAACAGCAAAAAGCCTATTGAATATAAGGTTAATGAAAACAGCTATTCGGAAATCGCAGGAAGAGAGCTTACCCGTCTTGGCAAGGAAAACGATAAAATTGTGGCGGTTTGCGCTGCAATGGAGGACGGAACGGGGCTTTACCGTTTCCACAGGGAAATTCCTGAAAGATTTTTCGATGTGGGCATCAGCGAGGAGCACGCGGTAACCTTCTGCGGAGGGCTTGCCTCGCAGGGGAAAATTCCCGTTTTTGCGGTTTATTCAACCTTTCTTCAAAGGTGCTATGATAATATAATCCACGATGTGGCTCTTTCAAAAAGGCACGTTGTTTTCCTTGTGGACAGAGGCGGAATTTCCGGTCCTGACGGCGAAACCCATCAGGGCATTTTCGACGTTCCTATGCTAATGAGCATTCCGGGGGTTAAAATTTACACTCCTTCTACAGACAAAGAGCTTGAAAAGGCAATAGAAACAGCGGTGCTTTATGACAACTGTCCCGTTTTTGTAAGATATCCCAAGGGAAATGCAAAAAAAGACAGCCGGGAGGTTGACATAAGCAGGGCAAGAATTTTAAGGGAAGGCAAAAACGTAACCGTTGTAACAATGTCGAAAATGACAGAGGTAGTGTCAGAAACAGAATTTGACGGCGACCATATTCATCTTAACTGCATAAAGCCGATTGATACAGAAACAATTTACAGCTCGGCTGTTAAAACCGGCAGGGTAATCACCTTTGAGGACAATATGGTTTCCTGCGGTATGGGACAGGCACTTTCAGACCTTTTGAGAGCAAAAGGCTTTGAAGGGAAAATTGAAAATGTGGGGCTTGACGGCTTTGTGGAGCACGGAAGCGTTGAAGAGCTTCTTGAAAAATACGGACTTAATGAAGAGGGTATTAAAAAGAGGATTTATAAATGAAGCAAAGACTTGATATATACCTGTTTGAAAACGGACTTGCCGAAAGCAGGGAAAAAGCAAAAAGCATAATAATGAGCGGTAATGTTTACGTTAACGACCAGAAAACCGACAAGGCAGGCTTTGCCGTAAAGGAAGGGGACATGGTTGAGGTTCGCGGTAAAACAAACCCTTATGTAAGCCGCGGCGGTCTTAAGCTTGAAAAGGCTATAAACAACTTCGGCGTAAGCCTTGAGGGGAAGATTGCAATGGACATAGGCGCCTCTACCGGCGGATTTACCGACTGTATGCTGCAAAACGGCGCAGTAAAGGTTTTCTCGGTAGATGTTGGCTACGGTCAGCTTGCCTGGAAGCTTCGCGAGGACAAAAGAGTTGTTAATATGGAAAGAACCAACATAAGAAACGTTACCCCTGAAGATATCGGGGACAAACTTGATTTTGCTTCAATCGACGTTTCCTTTATTTCCCTTAAGCTGGTTCTTCCCGTTGCAAAGGAGCTTTTATCGGAAAACGGCGAAATCCTCTGCCTTATAAAGCCCCAGTTTGAGGCGGGCAGGGAAAACGTAGGCAAAAAAGGAGTTGTAAGGGACATTAAGGTTCATTACGAGGTTGTTAAAACAATTGCAGACTTTGCCCTTTCGATCGGGCTTTATCCTAAGGCGTTTGACTTTTCGCCCATAAGAGGCCCCGAAGGTAATATTGAATATTTAATGTATCTTGACAAAAAGGAAAATAACATAGAAATAGATTATAAAAAAGTGGTAGACGAAAGTCACGCTTTATTGTAGGTGGTTTTATGAAAATTGCTCTTGTTTCAAACCCAAGCCGTGATATCGGGCTTGCAGAGAGCAGAAAAACAGCGGAAAAGTTAATAGAAATGAACGTTCAGGTTGTTACCGAAAGCGAGGGCATAAAGGGAACAACGGTTGTAAAGGATACTGATGCTCTGTTCAGAGAAGCCGACCTTGCTGTTGTTATCGGCGGAGACGGAACTCTTCTTTCAGCCGCTCAGTACGGAGCAAAATACAATGTTCCCCTTTTAGGGCTCAATGCAGGCAGGCTGGGCTTTCTTGTTGAACTTGAAAAGGGCGACGGTGCCCTTCTTGAAAAGGTTGTAAGGGGAGAGTATTCAACCGAAGAGAGAATGATGCTTTCCGCAAGGGTTGAAAGAAACGGCAAAGAGGTTTACCGCTGTGATGCTCTTAACGATATTGTTGTTTCCAAGGGCGTTCTTTCAAAAATGATAAATCTTCAGCTTAAAATCGACTCGGTTGGAGTTAACGATTATTATGCCGACGGGCTTATTCTTTCAACGCCTACGGGCTCAACGGCTTATTCCCTTTCTGCGGGCGGTCCCGTTGTTGCTCCTGCCATAAATGCAATAGTGGTAACTCCCGTTTGTGCTCATACGATGACCTCAAGACCAATGGTAATTTCTGACAGTCAGACTGCCGAAATAACCGTTAAGTTTTATCATAACGAGGACGTTCGCCTAAGCCGTGACGGAGCAGACCATATTGCCCTTTGCGACGGCGACGTAATAACCGTTACAAAGTCAGACAAAAAGGTTAAGCTTATAAGATGCAACAGCTTAAGCTTTTTCGACGTGCTTTACAGAAAGCTTTCAGAAAGGAAGTAAAACAATGTCCAAAAAATTAAGGCACAATGCCATAATTAAGCTTATAAATGAGCAGGTTATCGAAACTCAGGGACAGCTTACCCAGAAGCTGATTGAAATGGGCTATGATGTAACTCAGGCAACCGTTTCAAGAGACATAAAGGAATTAAGACTTGTTAAAATCGCAGACTATGCGGACAGATACAGATATGCAACTCCCGGCAGAAAAGACGAGGCAGACGTAAGAAGCCGTTACATTGGCGTTTTAAAACACGGGGCGGTTTCCATAAGAGTTGCAATGAATCTTGTGGTAGTAAAAACAATTGCAGGGTCTGCTCAGGGCTGTGCAATGGCAATAGAAACCTTAGGCTTTGAGGATATAATCGGGGTTATAGCGGGTGACGATACCCTGTTTATCGCTCTCGGCTCCGAGGACGAGGCAAGAAGCCTTGTAGAAAAACTGGAAGAGGTAATAGGCTGATGCTTAGCAATCTGCATATAGAAAACATCGCAATTATCGATAATGTGAATATAGATTTTACCGATGGCTTTCAGGTGCTCACAGGACAAACGGGCGCCGGAAAATCTATTATAATCGACTCTATAAATCTGCTTACCGGGGAAAGAAGCTCCCGTGAGCTGGTTCGTACCGGAGCGGAAAAAGGTTTTGTTGAAGGCGCGGTATATACAACTGACAAAAAGGTTTATGAAATGCTCAACGAGGCGGGAATTTCATACTTTGAGGGAGACCCGCTTATTCTTTCAAGAGAAATAAGCAAAGACGGAAGAAGCGTTGTAAGAATCAATTCAAGAACTGCAACAACAGGGCTTTTAAAAAGCATTTGCGCAAGAATTATAAATATCCACGGTCAGCACGATAACCAGGCAATTCTTGACGTTTCCTGCCATGGGGAGATTCTCGACAGCTACGCAAAAAACGAAGAGCTTCTTAAGGGTTACCGCAGGGAATATAACGAATATAAAAGAATAAAGAACGAGCTGGAATCCGAGGATGAAGACATTTCCTTAAAGGAACAGAAAAAGGAGTTTCTTGAATTCCAGATTGATGAAATTGAAAAGGCAAAGCTTAAGATTGGAGAAGATGAAGAGCTTTCGGACATAAGAAAAAGATATTTAAACAGCGAAAAAATTCTTCTTAATCTTAATGCTTCCTACAGCGCTCTTATGGGCGACGAGGAAAGCCTTGGCGCAAATCAGCAGATTAAAGCCGCAATCAAGGGAATGCAGGATTTATCCGACCTGGTTGAGGACGCCGACGGGCTTTCAAAAAAGCTTGAGGAAATTTACTATCTTCTTGACGACGTTTCCGAAACCCTGAGGGATTTAAAGGATGGCGACAATTCTGAAGAGGTTGACATAAACTATATAGAAGAAAGAATCGACCTTATTAACCGTCTTAAAAAGAAATACGGTTCAACGGTTGAGGAAATTCTTGAAACAAAGGAAAAGCTTGAAGAGGAGCTTCTTGAAATTGAGAACTCCGATGAATATAAAAAGAAGCTTGAAAAAGAGCTGAAAATTCAGCTTAAAAAAACCTCAGCTCTTGCCGATGAGCTTTCAGAGAAAAGAAAAAAGGCGGGAGAGGAGCTGGCAAAGCAGGTTCTTGTTCAGCTTAAAGACCTGGAAATGCCAAACGTAACCTTTAAGGTTGAAATTGAAGATGCGCCCCTTTCTTCAAAAGGAAAGGATAAAATTGAATTTATGATTTCCGCAAATGCGGGCGAGGCGCTTAAGCCTTTAAGCAAGGTAGCCTCCGGCGGTGAGCTTTCAAGAATAATTCTTGCACTTAAAGTTATATTAAGTAAGAACGATTTTGTTTCAACTATGATTTTTGACGAGGTTGACACCGGCGTAAGCGGGAGTGCGGCTCAGAAAATTGCTGAAAAAATAAAGGCTGTTTCAAAGGAAAAACAGGTTTTTGTTATAACTCATCTGCCCCAGATGGCAGCTTTTGGCGACTCCCACTATCTTATAGAAAAGGAAGCAACGGGCGGCAAAACCTCATCAAAGGTAACTCTTCTTAATGAAGAGGGCAGAGTGGCCGAAATTGCAAGGCTTTTAAGCGGAAGCGTAATAACAGAAAATGCGCTTAACAATGCAAGGGAGCTTATTTCTCTGGGAAAGGATTTTTAAATGGAAAAGGCAGAAGGAATCCTTGTGGAAAACAAGGGGGAACTTTCAAAGGTTAAAATAGTAAGAGGTTCAATGTGCGGAGAAAGCTGCGGAAGCTGCAATCTTTGCGGAAAAAGAGAAACCTTCGTTTTTGCCCGTAACAAAGCAGGCGCCGTAAAGGGCGACAGAGTTGTTCTTGAAATGGACTCTGCTTCGGGACTTAAAGCGGCATTTCTTGTTTACGGCATGCCTCTTGTTATCCTTATTCTCGGAATTGTGCTTATTGCTGTTTTTAATTCTGACCAGATAAAAGGGCTTTTGCTTGTGCTTTTTGCAATAGTTCTCTGGTTCTTTGTGGTTAAGCTTATTGATAAAAATATGAAACCGGCGGCGGAAATAACTGAGGTGGTATGTAAAAATGATACCGAATAATTCAAAAAACAACAAGGTTCAGAACAGAAATATAATACTTAAAATAATGGCTCAGAATGCGCCCGTTTCAAGAATTGAGCTTGCAAGGGTAACAGGGCTTTCAAAAATGTCGTTAACAAACATAATTGCCGAGTTCAACGAAAACAACTGGGTAAAGGAAATAGGCATAGACGTAACCGGCACAGGCAAAAGAAAACCCGTTCTTCTTGATTTTGTAGATAACTGCCTTTGCGCAATAGGAATAAATTTAACAAGAGATTATGTTGAAGGATGTCTTGCAGACATCAAGGGAAGTGTGGTATACTCTAAAAGAATTGCCATTGAAGAAAACGATGATAACGAGGCAATAGAAAATCATATGACCGAGCTGGTAAACTCCCTTATGAATATGGGTAAGCATAATGTAATCGGCATAGGAGTAAGCACCTTCGGTCCCGTTGACCTTAAAAACGGAATTATTTACAAGCCTACAAATTTTCACAATATAGAAAATTTCAACATTGTGAAGGCTATTAAAAACAATTATTCTCTCCCTGTTTTCATTCAGAAAAACAATAACTGCGCAATACTTGCCGAAAAATATTACGGCTTGTGTAAGGAGGATTCTAACTTTTCATATATTGGTGTTTCAGGAGGCGTTGGCGCATCCTCTGTTGCAAATGACACCCTTATAACCGGCGAGAGCGGCTATTGCTGCGAAATAGGTCATATAACCATTGACTACAAGGGCGAGCCCTGCTCTTGCGGAAACAGAGGCTGTCTGGAAAAATATGCAAATATAAATAAATGTATTGAATATGTAAAAGAAAAACGCCCCGACGTTAAAAATCTCGACTTCAACAAGGTTGTGAATATGACAAGGGAAGGGGATAAGGCTTCAGGTGAAGCAGTTGACCAATTATGCGGATATATCGCAATAGGAATTATAAATCTTATAAAAATTTATGATCCCACAAAAATTATAATAGGAAGCGACATCGCCGTTGGCGGTGATATAATACTTGACAAAATCAAAAAGAGAGTTGCTCAAACAGTTGATTTTGACAAGATATACATTTCCAGATTCTACGACAAGAGCCCGCTTATCGGAGCGGCAACTCTGGTGTTTGAAAATATGTTTTTCGGGAATGTATAATGACAGAAAGTGAGGCATTGAAAAAATGTTGTGTTCAAGATGTAACCAAAACCCGGCGGTGGTTTTTGTAAACCGAATGGAAAAGGGGAAAACCGTAAACGAGGGGTATTGTCTTAAATGTGCAAGAGAGTTGAAAATAGGACCTCTTGATGATATGATTCAGAAAATGGGAATCTCCCCTGAGGAAATGGACCAGATGCAGGAGCAGTTCGATTCTATGATGGAAATGATGGAAAACGGCGAAATGCCCGAAGAACTGCAGGAAATGGGACTTGCGGGAATGTTTCCTTTTCAGATGCCCGGCGGGGAAAGCCCCTCGGAGCCTGAGGAAAAAGGCAAAAAATCCGACAAGGCCGACAAAAAACAGAATAAAAAGAAAAGACTTATCGACACCTTTGGGACTAACCTTAACAAAAAAGCCGAAAAGGGTGGAATTGACAGGGTAATCGGAAGAGATAAAGAGCTTTCAAGAGTTATTCAGATTTTAAACAGAAGGTCGAAAAACAATCCGGCGCTTATCGGTGAACCGGGCGTTGGAAAAACGGCTATTGCCGAGGCTCTTGCCCTTCGTATTTACGAAAAGCAGGTTCCTGCAAAGCTTATTGAAAAACAGGTTTATCTGGTTGACTTTACCGCGCTTATTGCCGGAACTCAGTTCAGAGGACAGTTTGAGCAAAGGGTAAAAACCATAATCGAAGAGGTTAAAAAAGACGGTAACATAATTCTTGTTATCGATGAAATTCATAACATCGTAAGCGGTTCAAGCAACGACGGCGCAATGTCTGCCGCAAATATTTTAAAGCCTGCCCTTGCAAGAGGCGATGTTCAGGTAATCGGCGCAACAACCCTTGCGGAATACAGAAAGTATATCGAAAAGGATGCGGCTTTGGAGCGACGTTTCCAGCCGGTTCTGGTAGAAGAGCCCTCGGTTGAGGAAACCATTGAAATTTTAAAGGGCATTAAGGAATATTACGAAAAGCACCACAGCATTATTTTAAAGGATGAAATTATAAAGCAGGCGGTTGTTCTTTCAAAAAGATTCATTCACGGAAGATTCCTTCCCGACAAAGCGATTGACGTAATCGACGAGGCGGGCTCTGCGGCAAACCTTGACAATGAAATTTTAACCCAGATAACAATTCTTGAAAAACAGCTTAAAGAGGTTAAGGCAGAAAGAGAAGCCGAAGAGGCAAACACGGAAAACGAAGGCAATTTTGAAAAAATAGCAGGTCTTAAGAGCAGGGAATGTGCTCTTGAAAACCAGCTTGAAGCTTTAAAACCTCAGTGTGTACCAACGGTAATTGAAGCCGATGATGTGGCAAGAGTAATAGAAATGTGGACCAATGTTCCCGTTAAAAAGCTTACTCAGGAGGATACGGAAAAACTTAAAGATCTTGAGGCTGCATTAAAGAGCAAAATAATCGGCCAGGATAAAGCGGCAGAAACCGTTTCCAAAGCAATTATGAGAAAAAGAGCAGGGGTTGAAGGAAGACTTCGCCCGACATCATTTATCTTTGTCGGACCTACGGGAGTAGGTAAAACCGAATTTGTAAAGGTTCTTGCTCAGGAACTTTTCGGTTCTTCGGAAGACCTTATAAGGCTTGATATGACAGAATATCAGGAACAGCACAGCGTTTCAAAAATGATAGGCTCGCCTCCCGGCTATGTGGGCTACGATGAAGCGGGACAGCTTACAGAAAAGGTCAGAAGAAGACCTTACAGTGTTGTTCTTTTCGATGAGATTGAAAAAGCGCATCCAAGCGTGTATAATATATTATTGCAGATTCTTGACGAGGGCAGACTTACAGACTCTCAGGGCAGAGTAGTAAGCTTTGAAAACACGGTAATAATTTTAACATCAAATGCAGGAATCGGCTTTGGAACAGATTCTCTCGGATTTGTTTCAGCAGAGGAAACTCTTGATAATGTGGCAAATCAGAAATTAAAGCAAATCTTCAAGCCTGAGCTGTTGAACAGAATTGATGAAATAATTATTTTCAACAAGCTGAAAAAAGAGGATTTTGAAAAAATTTGTCGAATTATAACAGGAGAAACAGAAAATGCCCTTCTCGAAAAGGGAATAACTCTCGTGGTTACGGACAAGGCAATTTCCTGTCTTGCCGATAAAGGATACAGCGAAAAATACGGGGCAAGAGAGCTCCGCAGAACTGTTCAGAAAGAAATTGGCAATGTAATAGCAGAAAAAATTATTACCGGCGCCGCACCTTTTGGAACCGTTATAACCGTTGATGAAAACAACGGAGAAATACAAATAAACTGACAAAAAGAGGAGAAATATTTATGAAAAAGTTAGTAGCATTTTTAGTGGTATGCATGATGCTGTTGTCAACAGTACCGGCACTTGCCGACCACGTGAATCCTAATGTTCTTCCCGAAGGTTCTATTGCAAAATATGACCAGTACTATGAGGATCTGAACGTTACAAGATACACACCGTGGATCAGACTCTACCACATGGAAACACCTGAAAAGTATGCAAAAGGCGCATACGGCGGCGAAGGCGGTCAGGTTGTAATGAGCATTGCAGCTTCGCCACTTAACCCCGATTATGTAATTATGGGTACAGATACCTCCGGCGCATGGCTCAGCCACGACGGCGGTGAAAACTGGATTCTTCTTGATGACAACGTTAACACCTGGGCAGTTCCCGATGTCAAATGGCATCCTACAAAAGAAAACGTAGTTTATATGGTTCAGGGTAACAGAGGAGGATATTCTGTTAAAACCTATGCTTCAACAGTCGGCGGTCTTTATAAATCAGAAGACGCAGGCTTGTCATGGAAACAGATTTCAACCCTTGATACGGTTACTCCCGGTAACCAGGCAGAAAACCTTATTAACTTCGACCAGTATGGTAATATTTACTACCTTTCTTCATCAGGTCTTATGAAATCAACCGACGATGGCGAAAGCTGGACTTGCCTTGGTAAGCTTGTTGCAGATACAAGCGTAGATGTTGAAGAAGATAATACCGATGCCGATGAAGGCGGATCAGATACAGATACAGAAGCAGATGGTAGCGGATCTTCAGTTCCTACAGCAACCTACAGCTTTGTTCCGGGCGATAATGCAGATGAAACCCTTGTTCCCGATGTAAAAAGAGCTGTTTTCTCAACTTATGTTTCTCCTGACGGACAGACTCTCGTGGTTACACTTTACAGCGGTATGTATATTTCCCGTGACGGCGGTGCTACATGGGTAAGAGGCGGCGGAGATACAACAGGTATCAACTGTTACTCAATCGCAGTTGACCCGACAAATGCAAACCACTGGGTTGCAATTTACGCAGGTAATAAGGCATATACAACAACTGATGCAGGTTACACCTGGCAGTCAATGAATATAGCAACTTATAACAATGGCAAATATTATGCTGCATATGCAAAATTCGGTGCTCCCAAAGCAGACGGAACTCCAACCTTGTTTGTTATCTTCGGAAATATGAACAAGCCTTTCACCTTTGCTCTTGACGGTACAAGAACCGACTTTAATGCATATCTTGCAGAAAGAGTAACAGGCGGAGACTGGAAGAGACCTACTTTCGTAAATTCTTCTGACAGATTCCTCTACGGTGCTAGCGGTTACACCTGTGAAGGCTTTGCAGTTTGCGAAAGCGATCCTAACATTCTTTACTTCTCCTTCGGTGACATTCTTTATAAGTCAACCGACGGCGGTCTTACCTTTGAAAAGAAAAACTCAGGTTATTCAGGTAACTATGTAAGACAGTTCTATTTTGATAAAAACAACAAGCTCTGGCTTGCATTTACAGATAAGGGACTTGCAGAAACTTCAGAAGTTTACGACGGTGAAAATCTTCCTACAGGTAAAATGATTGACTACAACGGCACAGCTGCCAGCGTTGTAATCGACCCTAACAATCCTGACCATATCTTCACAAACAGAGGCGGCTGGTCATCTCAGACTTTAGTTGAATCAACAGACGGCGGTGCAACATGGAGCACTGTTAAAGATGCTGACGGCAATTCGCTGTCCTGCAGCTGGTCAATACTTAAATACATCGGTGACAACACCATTATGTCAACCAACTATAAGAGCACAGATAACGGTGCAACCTGGGTAAGACATACAGATGCCGAAGGTAATAACTACAGTGTTCTTGCAATGAGCAATGTTGACAACAACATTCTTTATTCAACATCAGGTCTTTCTGGTTCTAATCAGTACAAACGTTCAACAGACGGCGGTCAGACCTGGAGAACATATTCAATTTCGGGTCAGATAACAGAAGTTTATCCCGATGAATTCGATGCAAACACAGTATGGTTCGGAACATATGCGGGACATATGGTTAAAACCACTTTCAGTACTATCACAGGAAATGCTACAAACAGAATAAGAAACTCTGATAACGGAATTCCGCTTATCGGTCAGTATGACTATGTTTCTGTTTATGCAATCAAGCAGAATCCGAAAGATAAAAACCACTTTGTTGCAGGCGGTAAGGCAACTCACGCAGGTCTTAAATCCTACGGTATTATCGAATCAAAAGACGGCGGTACAACCTGGTATCAGGTAAAAGGCTTCAAGGGCGTTATGAACGTTCAGACTCTTGAATTCTCTCCTGTTTCAACAGAAGTATTCATCGGAACCTGCTCAAACGGTACTCTCGTTTATGACTATTCAAAATATTCGCCAACAAACAACAGCGTAATTTTTGATATGGATGGGCTTGATGTTGAAGCTCCCGCGACACTTACAGGTAACTATGGCGATGTTGTAACTCTTCCGGGTGTTGAAGCCGATGCAACATTTAGATTCAACGGCTGGACACAGGAATATACAACCTATGATTTCTATGGCAAGCCTACAAAGGTTGTAAAAGAATATGCTCCGGGAGACAGCTTTGTGGTTGAATACACAGATATAACTCTTAAAGCAAACTATAACTATGTAACAGAAACAGTATTTGAAGTTTCAGAAGACGGCGAAAGCTTTGAAGAAATGCCAAAGCTTAAGAGCGGAATAATCAAAGCAACAGCTCCTGTTACAACAACAGGTTCAGCAGTTCCCGTTCTCGGTCTTTATGATATTAACGACCCTTCAAAGGTTATTAAATTCGTAATTGGAGCTCCGGTTAATGTTGACGGAACACAGCAGGTTGAAGCAACAATCGACCTTACAGGGGTTGACACAACAAATACAATTCTTAAGTATTTCGTTTGGAACAGCCTCGATGCGGCAGCTCCGTTGAGAATCGTAGAAGCAATCAAATAATTTTTGGGATGTAAAAAATGCCCAAATCGCAAAAAGAACCGTGATTTTCACGGTTCTTTTTTACTACGAACAAACTTCACCGCTCGACGTACCTTCGTACGCCTTCGGGTATCCCAAAACAAGAAAAATCTTGTTTTGGTTCAGTTTGTCCGTTTTGGTCTATTTTTTCCTATCCCAAAAAACATTGTTCATTCTACATTATTTTTTGCCGTTTTAAAATGACGGGGACCCGTGTGTATTCGGGGTTATTATGTTTCTCATGCGGCAGAATGGTTTTTTCGACGGGCTGAAGGCTTTCACCGGAGAATCCGTCTGCCCTGATTGACACAAATTTACAAATAATGTATAATAAATTAAGTAAATTTTTCGGAGGAACAAGGATGAAAGGAAAAGTTTTTATAGGCTGGAGCGGTACAAATAAACTTGCATACAAGGTTAAAGCAAGCCTTGAAAAGGAAAACTACGAGGGTGTGGTAGGTGGCCAGTCGGGGCAGGATGGCGGGCTTTATGTAGGTGCTGTTGTGCTGAATGAAATCGACGGTTGCAACCAGGCATTGTTTGTTGTGCAGAAAAAAGAAAATGAAAGAATCAGCAACAATCTTATGTTCGAGCTCGGTTATGCTCTTGCCAAATTCAATGCAAATAAAATTCATGTTGTTTACGTTGATATTGATTCCGAGGACAAGGAAATTCCTTCAGACTTAAAAGGAATATGGGCAAGCCATTGCAGTACTGAGGGCGACGAAAAAATAGAAGATGAAATTGTTGGCAAGTTCCTTGAAAACCAGAAAAATATAATTCCTGAAGAGAAAATGAGCGTAATCGGTTCTTATTATCATATGAAGGAGCAAATTAAAAAATATGCCTATGCGCCTCATTGCTCAGAGTATGAATTTGCTCAGTATATTCTCTTTTTCTCCCAGGCGGCTTATATGTACAGCAATGAAAAGGATGCTTTAAGAGCGCTTAAAGAGCTTATGAACCGTCTTCCCAATCCGGCACCGTCTCTTGACAGTGCTGTAAGATTCGCCGTTTGCTATCTTGAACTTTTCCTTTTTGTTAAAAAGGAGGAGGACCGTCTTTTTATTGACCGTCACGACTTCAGAACCCTTAAACGTAAGCTTAAGAGTATTGAAGAGAAAGTTGAGCCTATGGAAAAGGATGATTTTACCAAGTGGTTCCTTGTTTTTATAAACGATACCATAAATTATTCTCATATTCTCTATTCGTACAATAGCGAGCATACCGAAGAAGAAAAAGAAGAAATTTTAAACAACAGTATTCCTTATGCAGAAAAATGTCTTAAATATTGTGAAGAACTTAAGGAAAACAAGGCAAATGCCCTTTGCTTAGAGCTTTATACGGCGTATATGTACAGAAACTTATCTACGGCATATAAGCAGCTTCCGGAGGGAACTGAAAAATCTCACACATATCTTAACAAATCCTTTGAAGCAAGGAAAAAGCTTGTGGAATATTATGAAATGCACGATATAAGTACAAAGCTTTTTGACAATTTCGAGCTTGAATACTATCTTGCTCTGAGCGAATGTCTTGAGTTTGTAACCGATGAGGACGATTTTCTTGATTACAAATACGATTGTGAGGAATACATAAAAAGGGTTAAGGAGCTTAACCGTGAGAAATCTTATTTCATAAATAAAATTGAAAGACTTGTTAAACTTTGCCCGGAGGAATAATTTATGGAAAAACTGATAATTTTTGCAGATTACGGACTTGACGATGCCGCCGCAACGGTAAGTATTTTAAAAAAAGCAGAGAAATTTGAAAAAATATATTTCGTTCCCATCGGCGGAAACGTTCCCGTTACAATGTCATATAAAAACTGTCTTCTGCTTCTTTCTCATATCGGATGTGATGCTCTTGAGAAAATTGTTATAGTTGATACAACAAAAATAAAACAGCCCTCGGAGTATCTGGCAGAAATTCACGGAAAGGACGGAATGGGAGATTTCTTTGAAGAAATCGAATGTAACCTTAACGTACGATATACAGACTTTGAGGAGTTTAAAAACGAGCTTGACGGAAGTGAAACCGTTTTAAGTCTCGGGCCTATGACTTTGGTTAAGGAGATAATGGAAAAACATCCCCATAAGCTTATAATTATGGGAGGCTGTGTAAACGAGGAACCTAATTTTAAAGGCTATGAATTTAATCACTGTCTTGACAAAGAAGCTTTTTCTTATTGTGTGAAATTTCCTCACAAGGCAATAACTCTTGACACCTGCCGTACGGAAAAACTCGATGTAAGAAGAGTTGAAATAAAGGGCGAGGATGTTCATTCAAGAATATTAAAAGCCGACCAGAGGCTCAGCATAACAAGGGGAGAGGCCGGTTGCTATGTGTGGGACGATGTTGCGGCTTGTTGCCTTCTTTATCCTGAAAGGTTTGAGGTTAAAGAGGAAATTGACCCATACGGGAATAAAATTTCCAACACCGTATATATTTCAGACAAGCTTTATTGGGAAGAATAATTTTTAAATTACAACTTTCTGTGTTTTTCTTTATGATAAAAGTTGATAAATTATCAAAAAATTTTGTAACTATTGAAATTTTGCAAAGGTTATTATATAATAGGCGAATAACAAGAAAAAAGTTGAAAAAAGTTTAAGCTTTGTTCTTGAAAAAAGAAAGGGGTTTGAGATATGTTCTCAAAAAAGAATAACAATCTGGTTCATACTCTTATTATGGAACAGATAAGTGACATTGAAAACTGCGTTATAAATTTTGACAGCTTTGTTCGTGCAAACTGTACTCCCGATACATCACCGGAAACTCTTAATGATCTTGCTCAGGCAATCGGAAAAGCAGAGGCTATTGCGGATAATTCTTTAAGAAGAATGATTGACTCTTTAGAGGGCGGACTTTTCCTTCCTTCAACAAAAGAGGAAATAATTTCAATTGCAACAAGCTGCGACAGAATTGCAAACAAATGTGAAAGTATGGCAAAAACAGCCGTTTTCCAGAAATTCACTTTCCCGCAGGAGTTCGCAGGTGAGCTTCTTGAAATCATTGCAATTACCCACAAACAGTTTGAAATTCTTGAAGAAAGTATAAGTGGGCTTTTCTCAAATTTTGGAAAAATGCTCAAGGACCACTCAATTCTTGATGAAATCCGTTCAGAGGAAACTAAGATCGACGTAATTGAGGAAGGTCTTTACGGAAAAATTTTTGACCTTGATGTTGAGCTGGCAAAGCAAATGCAGATTGCAAACTTTGTTGAAATGATCTGTGATATTTCCGACATTATTGAAAACATAGCAGACAAAATTCAGATTATGCTCGTTACAAGAAAGGCGTAAAAAGATGATATATTTATTACTTGTGGCAGGGGTTTTTATGGGATGGTCCCTGGGCACAATGGACGCTGCCAGCGCTTTCGGCACGGCAGTTGCAACCCGAGTCGTAAGATACAGAACGGCAACGGTTATCATTTCCATTTTTGTAATTATAGGTGCTTTTACAGCAGGACATAATAACATAGGCAAGCTTGCGGAGCTTGCAACAAGCAACGAGATAATTGCATCTGTTGAAGATGTGCAGATAGCTGCAGAAAACAATGAGGTTGATTTGCTTCGTCTGAAGTCAGCCCTTAAGGCGGCAATAATTTTTGCCTGCGCAGGATTTACCGTTTTTGTGATGGGGCTTTTCAAGCTTCCCGTTTCCGCAAACCAGGCGATAACCGGCGCAATAATAGGCTGGGGACTTTGCTATGCCGATTATTCCAACCCTGCAATTGTAGCGGTAAATCTGCCGCAGATAGGGAAATTTGCTTCAACCTGGATTCTTAATCCCCTGGGGGCAGGAATAATTTCATTTATAATAGTAAGCCTGTTTAACCGCTTTATAGGAAAACGACTTTCTACTCTGGCTTTTTACGATTCTATTATTAAATTCGGATATATTGCCGCGGGAATTTATGCTTCCTTCAGTATCGGAATAAACAGCTCGGCAAACGTTACCGCTCTTTATTTTGATATGGTATACGACAAAACGGGCATTGTTTCAAACCTTATAATAAATCCGAGAATTGCGGCAACAATCGGCGGTATTGCCATTGCCATCGGAGTTCTTACATATTCTAAAAAGGTTATGATGACGGTAGGCTCGGGAATTGCCGATATAAGTCAGATGGACGGTTTCCTTGTGGTTATTGCAATGGCAACAGCGGTGCTCCTTATGGGTAAGGTTATGGGAATTCCCGTATCAAACTCTCAGGCAATAGTAGGCGCCGTAATCGGAGCAGGACTTACAAGAGGCATAAAACACGTTAACTTCGGCGTATTCAAACGAATTGCCGTAGCCTGGGTAAGCTCGCCAACCGCAGCGGGACTTCTGACCTATCTGATAGGGCTTTTAACAAAATTTTACTTTGCTTAAGGGGGATGTTAAAAAAGTCCGGAACGTCAAAAGGCTGTGTTTTCCCTATGAAAGACACAGTAAATATAAAAAAATTTAACCAAATGTAGAAAAACCTCAATTTCTTGAGGTTTTTCCTTGTTTTTATGCCTTTTGACTACGAACAAACTTCACCTAACTCCGCGTAGCGTCGCAACCTTCGCTGTTAATTGAGCTTTTGCAAAGCACAAAGTTTACGCTCGGTTGCTCCTTTTCCCCATAAAGTCAATTGACTTTTTGGGGAAAAGGAAAAACAATGCAAAGAAGCGAAGTTTTGCATTTGTGCAAAACGTAGCAAGTCTGCTTTGTTTTGACGCGCGTTCGGGTTCCCACAAGCATAGCTTGTGGTTCAGTTTGTTCGTTCCAAACATTTTTTCCTATCCCCTTACGGGGTGAAGCTGTTTAAAATTAAGTTTTTAAACAGCTTCT
The DNA here is from genome assembly GCA_045605445.1 of Clostridia bacterium. Classification (GTDB taxonomy): domain Bacteria; phylum Bacillota; class Clostridia; order RGIG6154; family RGIG6154; genus CAZMHL01. The sequence goes on from JAZUPZ010000007.1 coordinate 23,311, forward strand.
TTGTGTTTCTGTGCAAAAAATGGTACTTTGGTAAAATAGGGGATTGAAATTTATATCCCATGGTGTTAAACTTATACTACAACAGAAAACACGGTTTTGCAGCAGTGCACATCCGTTTTTTAGAAAACACGGAGAGGGCAGCGAGTCGCTGCCTTGGGTTAGTTACCGGGGAACTTCGTTTCGCATCCGCGAAACGCCTCCCGGCATCGCTACGACGAATAATAAATCATAATATGATTAACAAAATTCGCCTCCGCTCGCCGGGATAATATGTGCCGCAAAGCCGTGAACTGTAAAAAAGCAAAGGAGGGGGAACTGTTGAAAATTATAGGCGGAGCTGTAATTTTTGAGGAATGTGATTCTCATTTTGTTGAAAAGTTTACATTCCCAAAGGCAATGGAAATAGTTCATAATTTTATCAGTACAAATTCCCATCCTTTTATTTTTGATACCTATCAGCTTTCTGATTTTATAAACGTAAGCAGAAAAAGGCTTTTTGTGCTTTCCCGCTTCAGGGAGGAGCACTATAAGGTTTTAAAAGTAATAAAGAAAAACGGGAAATACAGAACCCTTAAAATTCCCGATGAGGAGCTTAAAGATGTTCAGAAAAAAATCTTAAGGCAGATTTTGCTTTATTATGATGTTTCTGAATATGCAACGGCGTATGAGAGGGGCTCAACTCTTTATAAAAATGCCGTGGTTCACAAGGGCAAAAAATATCTTCTGAAAATGGATATTTCCGATTTTTTTGACAGTATAACCTCCGATATGGTTCACGACAAGGTGTTCAACACAAAATATTTCCCAAAGCATATCGGCTCCCTGCTTACTCAGCTTTGCTGTAACGAGGGTTGTCTTCCTCAGGGAGCGCCTTCCTCACCGAAGCTTTCAAACATAGTTATGGCAGACTTTGACGGAGCCATAGGAAGATGGTGTTCAAAAAAAGGGGTTTCCTATACAAGATATTGCGACGATTTAACCTTTTCTTCTGATGAGCCTCTTTACAACGTTTATGTAAGAGTAAAATCAATGCTTGAGGAAATGGGCTTTGAGGTTAACGAAAATAAAACCGGATTTTTTACCAATGCCTGCCGCCAGAGCGTAACGGGACTTACCGTTAACGAAAAGGTGAGGGTTTCAAGGGAGTATAAAAGAAAGCTCCGTCAGGAAATTTACTACACTTTAAAATACGGTCCTTCTGATGTTATCACAAAAGAGGATAAGAAGGAATTTGTGTTTTTCGGAGAACCGGAGATACAGACTTATATGGACTCACTTATAGGAAGAACGGCTTATGTTCTTCAGATAGAACCGGCGAATAAAAGCTTTGACGACTTTCTTAAAAAGCTTATAAAGCTGAAAAAAGAACTGAACAGGGAACAATAAAGCAACAGGCAACGGTAAATTTTATAATAAACGGGAATATTGCGTAAAATTCACCCGAAATGTAATAAAATCTACAGAATTTTGACGTTAAAAGGTTGACAAATACGCTGTAAAGTGATATTATAAAGTATATTATTTTCGGAGGTACGGAAAAGATGACAGTTGTAAAATCAAATTTCAACACTTCATCTGAAGATGCAAAAACTTTTGCACCTTGTTCTTGTGCTGCTGAAACAATGAATAATAGCGTTTTTTCAGGCATTGCTCTTGCAATGTCTGTTTTATTATGCCTTTGCCTTGTTAATGTCCTTAGCATTTATGGCATAATTACAGGCATTATTATACTAAACATAATTACAGGAAACAAATATGAAAAGGCAAAGAGTTTAAGTTAATTTTGCAGAGTTATGATTTTGACGGTTTTGCCTTTTCAGGGTAAAACCGTTTTTGATTGAAGGAGACAAAATGGAAATAATTGATTTTCATGCACATATATATCCCGAAAAAATAGCAGAAAAGGCAGTTTCAAGCGTTGGCGAGTTTTATAATATTAAAATGGACGGCAGAGGAACGGCAAAAACTCTTATTGAAGAAAACAAAGAGGTTTCTGCTTTTGTGGTTCACTCGGTTGCGGTTGCGCCGAAAACCGTTGTGGCAATTAACGATTTTATTTCATCAGAATGCGAAAAACACAGCAATTTTTACGGGTTTGGAACAATGCATGCCGATTTTGAAAACAAAATAGAAGAAACAAAAAGAATGGTTGAGCTGGGGCTTAAAGGCGTTAAAATTCATCCCGACACTCAGATGTTCAATATGGATGATAAAAAAATGTTTGAGCTTTACGATTTTCTCAGAGAGGAAAAAATCCCCCTGCTTATTCATTGCGGCGATTACCGTTACGATTATTCTCATCCGAGACGACTTAAAAAAATTCTCAGACTTTTCCCGGGGCTTGTTGCCATAGGGGCGCACTTCGGCGGATGGTCTATGCACGACCTTGCTCTTGAATACCTGAAAGACGAAAATTGCTATCTCGACACATCGAGCTCCTTTTTCGTAATGGGAATGCAAAGGGCTAAGGAGCTTATAAGAATTTACGGCGCCGAAAGAATGGTTTATGGAACCGACTTCCCCATGTGGGACGGAAAAACCGAGCTGGAAAGATTTATGAGTATGAATCTTACCGACGAGGAAAATGAATTGATTTTAAGCAGAAATGCTAAAAAAATATTAAACATTAAGGAGTGTAAAAAATGAAAAAAATCAAAATCACAGACATTACTCTTAAGAAGCTTTCACAGGAACGTGAGACCTCTCTACTTTTCCGTGAAAAGACAGCTGTTGCCGCTTGTGCAGATGCGTTGGGAGTTGATGCTGTTGAAATAGCTCCTGTAAAAAATGTAAGAGAAGATACCATTATTTATAAAACAATTTCCCAGAAGGTTAAAAATGCAGCGGTTGCAATTCCCGTTGGTTTTACAACAGAAGAGGTTGCAGTTGCCTGGGAATGTGTTAAAGAGGCTGCAAAGCCCCGCCTTCAGGTAGAGGTTCCCGTTTCAACGGTTCAGATGGAATATACATATCATATCAAGGCTGAAAAAATGCTTCTTAAAATTGCAGAGCTTGTAAAGGCTGCAAAGGAGCTTTGCGACGATGTGGAATTCTGTGCACTCGATGCAACAAGAGCCGATGAGGCTTTCCTTATCGCTGCGGCAAAAGAGGCAGAAGCACAGGGGGCAGGAATTGTTACAGTGTGCGACGATGCGGGAGCATTTCTTCCCGAAACTGTTGCAGAGCTTGTTTCAAAAGTTAAAGAGGCTGTAAGCGTTCCTGTTTATGCTCAGGTTTCCGATAAAATCAGCATGGGAGTTGCCTCCTCTGTTGCGGCAATCAGAAAGGGCGTTGACGGACTTAAATGTGCCATGGCGGGCAAAGACGTTGTTTCAACAGGCAGACTTTCAGATGCTATGACCGCCTGCACCGCTGAAATTGGCGCAGAAACAAATCTTAACAATACGAAAATTCATGCAAGCACAGCTGATTTGCTGGCAAGCATTAACCATCAGGATTATGAAACCGACCCCACTGTAAGCGAAAAGAAGAAAATTCTTCTTGATTCAGAAAGCACTCTGGCTCAGGTAGCTCAGGCGGCTCAGGTTTTAGGCTACGACCTTTCCGATTCCGACTGCGGAAATGTTCACAAAGCCCTTCTTAACATTTGTGAAAAGAAGGATGCCGTTGGTGCAAAGGAGCTGGAGGCTTTAATTGCAAGCTCCGCTATGCAGGCTCCTTCAACCTACCATCTTGAAAGCTACACAACAAACAGCAGTAACCTTTCAAGCTCAATGTCTCAGGTTACCTTAAAGAACGGCGATGAAATCATCTGCGGTGTAAGCACAGGAGACGGCCCTATCGATTCAGCTTTCAGAGCAATAGAACAGTGTATCGGTCACCACTACGAGCTTGACGATTTCCAGGTTCAGTCGGTTACCGAAGGAAAAGAAGCTCTTGGCTCTGCGGTTGTAAAGCTCCGCAACAACGGAAAGCTTTACTCGGGCAACGGAATTTCAACCGACATTGTTGCCGCAAGCATAAGAGCATATATAAACGCTCTTAACAAAATAGTGTTTGAGGAGGCATAATGTAAAAAATGAAAATTGTATTTTCGACAAAAAATGTAAACTGTGCATCTTTCATTAACCTGTGCCGCTATGCTTATGATTACGGATTTTCCGGATTTGAAATATATGATGCTGTTAAAGAACGTAATCAGCATCACGACAGTATATTGCGACGCGAGCGCACAGCTGATGCAAAAAGAAAGCTTATTAACAGAAATCTTTCCGTTTCGGCGCTTCGTATGCCATATCCTGTTGAAAGTGCAGATACAACTTCGGAAACGGTTTTAAAATATGTTGAAATGGCGGCATCCTCCGGCGTTTCATATGTAATAGTAAGAGTTGAAGAGGAAACTCCTTTTGAGGCTTTAAAGGAAAAGCTCTCAGCCGCAATTGCCCGTGCAGAGAAAAGCGACGTTGGAATTTTGTTTGAAACGGTAGGCTTTCTGGCAGATACGGAAAACGTAATTAAAATAATCAATTATTTTTCTTCTGCGGCAATCGGCGCTTCCTGGAACGTAAGAGGAACTTACTTCGGAGCGGGAGAAACTGCAGAGGCTACAATTAAAACTCTCGGCGCATATATAAAATATGTCCGTCTGGGAGATATGAAGGATTCAAAAACAGTTTTAATCGGCGAGGGAACTCTTCCCGTTGAAAATTTAATCAATGCTCTTTCCTCTCTTAACTTTGACGGATTCATCTGCGCCGCATGGAATGAAGATATTAACGATGCAGACATTGTTCTTACTCATTTTACAAACTATATCTCTTCCTTAAGCAGAGAAAAGAAGAGCTTTGAACACGCTTATTATAACAGAGCAAAAACAGGCACCTTTGTCTGGAAAAAATACGACGTTATCGATGCAACCTTCTCAGAGGTTTTAGATACAATGGCGGAAAAATATCCCGACCAGTATGCCTTTAAATATCCGACTCTTGATTATACAAGAACCTATGCTCAGTTCCGCCGCGATGTTGACGAATGTGCCGCAGCCCTTATATCCCTTGGGGTAAAGGCGGGCGACCACGTTGCAATCTGGGCAACAAACGTTCCCCAGTGGTATGTAACCTTCTGGGCAACAACAAAAATCGGTGCCGTTTTAGTTACGGTAAATACCGCATATAAAATTCACGAAATTGAATATCTTTTAAAGCAGTCTGATACTCATACTCTGGTTATGATTGAATACTGCAAGGATATAAACTATAAGGAAATCATAAAAGAGCTTTGCCCCGAGCTTGAAAATCTTAATCCGGGCGATCCTCTTTACTCGAAGAATCTTCCATTCTTAAGAAACGTAGTAACGGTAGATTTTTCAATGGAAGGCTGTCTTACCTGGGAGCAGATGCTTTCCCGCTCAGCCCTTGTTCCGAGGGAAGAGGTGAGAAGAAGAGCCTCTCTTGTAAAGCCCGACGATGTCTGCAATATGCAGTACACCTCGGGAACCACGGGCTTCCCCAAAGGGGTTATGCTTACTCACAGAAACATTGTTAACAACGGTAAAACAATAGGCGACAGAATGGACCTTTCAACGGCAGACAGAATGATGATTCAGGTGCCGATGTTCCATTGCTTCGGAATGGTTCTTTCAATGACTTCAATGATGACTCACGGCGGAACCCTTTGTCCTATTCCGTACTTTTCGCCGAAATCCTCTCTTGCCTGCGTAAACGACGAGAGAATAACCTGCTTCAACGGCGTTCCTACAATGTTTATTGCAATGTTTAATCATCCTGATTTTGCCAAAACCGATTTTTCTTATATGAGAACGGGTATTATGGCAGGTGCCAACTGCCCTGCAGACTTAATGCGCCGCGCGGCAGATGAAATGAATATGAAGGAAATTATTTCCGTATACGGTCAGACAGAGGCTTCTCCCGGTTGTACCATGGGCGAGGTTAATGAAGATATTGACCACCGTGTTGAAACAGTCGGAAGTCCCTTCCCGGGAGTTGAATGTAAGGTAATCGACCCGGAAACAGGCGAAGAAGTTCCCGACGGTGAAAACGGCGAATTCGTTGCAAGAGGCTTTAACATAATGAAGGGCTATTACAAAATGCCCGAGGCAACCGCTCAGGCAATCGACTCTGAAGGCTGGCTTCATTCGGGAGATATCTGCTGCAGAACTCCCGACGGCTACTACAAGGTAACCGGCAGACTTAAAGATATGATTATACGAGGCGGCGAGAATCTTTACCCCCGTGAAATTGAAGAATTTTATCTTACTCATCCGAAAATAAGAGACGTTCAGGTTGTGGGCGTTCCCGATGAGAAATACGGCGAAGAATGCTGTGCCTGGGTAATTCTTCACAAGGGTGAAAGTGCCGACGAAAACGAAATGAAGGAATTCGGAAACGAGTTTATTGCCCGTCATAAGGTTCCAAGATACTTTGTTTTTGTTGATGCCTTCCCAATGAACGCGGCAGGAAAAATTCTTAAATATAAAATGCGCGAAGAAGCAATTAAAATGTTAAAATTAAACGGTTAATATAAAGGAGAGAAAAAAATGGATATTAAAATTACAAAAACAACTAATCCAAAAGCAAAACCAACAGGAAAATTAGGCTTCGGTAAAGTGTTTACTGACCATATGTTCGTAATGAACTACACCGAAGGTAAAGGCTGGCACGATGCAAGAGTGGTACCTTATGAAAAGCTTACTCTTGACCCGTCAGCAATGGTTTTCCATTACGGTCAGGAAATGTTTGAAGGTCTTAAGGCTTATAAGGGCGCAGACGGAAAGGTAAGACTTTTCAGACCTGATATGAATGCAAAAAGAACTAACGATACTAACAAACGTCTTTGCATTCCTCAGCTTCCCGAAGAAGATTTCGTAGAAGCAGTTAAGGCAGTAGTTAAGGTTGACGAAGACTGGGTTCCCACAGAAGACGGAACATCGCTTTATATCAGACCTTTCATTATTGCAACAGACGAATTTTTAGGAGTTGCTCCTTCAAAAACATATCTCTTTATTATAATTCTTTCACCAAGCGGAGCTTACTATGAAAGCGGTCTTGCTCCCGTTGGTATCTGGATTGAAGACGACTATGTAAGAGCAGTAAGAGGCGGAATGGGCTTTGCAAAAACAGGCGGAAACTATGCAGCAAGCCTTGCAGCTCAGGTTAAGGCTCACGACGACGGTTATTCTCAGGTTCTCTGGCTCGACGGCGTTGAAAGAAAATATATCGAAGAGGTTGGCGCAATGAACATCTTCTTCAAAATTGACGGAAAAATCGTTACACCAATGCTCAACGGAAGTATTCTTCCCGGTATTACAAGAAACTCTGTAATTCAGCTCTGCAAAAACTGGGGATTTGAAGTTGAAGAAAGAAAGGTAAGCGTTGATGAGCTTATCGAAGCTCAGAAGAGCGGAAAGCTTGAAGAATGCTTCGGAACAGGTACAGCGGCAGTTATTTCTCCTGTAGGAAAGCTCCGTTATAAAGACGATGTTATGCTTATCAACAACAATGAAATCGGCGAAATCAGCCAGAAGCTCTATAATACCATTACCGGTATTCAGTGGGGCAAAATTGAGGATGAAAACAAATGGACGGTAGAAGTTTAAAAAGAATATCTGTCTTTGCAGGTCACTACGGAAGCGGGAAAACAAATATTGCGGTAAATTACGCAATAATGCTTAAGGCTGAAGGCAAGGAGGTTTCAATAACCGACCTTGACATTGTAAATCCCTATTTCAGAACAAAGGACTCTCAGGAGGTTCTTGAGGAAAAGGGAATAAGGCTTATTTCTTCTCCTTATGCAAATACCAATGTAGATACTCCTGCCCTCCCCGGCGATGCTTATACTGCTTTTGAAAACAGGGAAATGTATGCGGTTGTTGACGTGGGCGGCGACGACAGAGGCGCTCTTGCCCTGGGAAGATATGTTCCCCAAATGGTGGAAGAGAACAACTACGAAATGTTTTTCGTCATAAATAAACACAGATTTTTAACCTCCGATGCAAAATCAACGGTTGAAGTAATGAGAGAAATCGAAGAGGCGGCAGGGGTTAAGTTTACAGCAATAGTAAATAATTCAAACATCGGTGAGGAAACAACCAAAAAAACGGTTCTCGATTCCGTTGCCTATGCAAACGAGGTTGCAGAGCTTACCGGTTTAGATGTGAAAATGACAACAGTCGACCGAAGACTTTTCGGGGAACTGGAGTCGCAAATTAAAAATTTACAACCAATCGATTTGTATGTAAGACAATCCTGGTTGAGAAAAGAGGTAAAATAATGGCAAAAGTTTCATTTAATGAAAATCTTTGTAAAGGCTGCGGACTTTGCGTAACAGCCTGCCCGAAGAAAATTGTGGAATTAAAAGATACTCTTAATGCAAAGGGTTACCGTGTTGCAGGCGTTGAAAAACAGAGCGAATGCATTGGCTGTGCATTCTGCGCAACTATGTGTCCCGACTGCGTAATTACGGTTGAAAAGTAAGGAGGAAAAACAAATGTCAGAAAAAGTATTGATGAAGGGCAACGAGGCTATGGCTGAAGCTGCTATTATGGCAGGCTGCAGACATTACTTCGGATACCCCATTACCCCGCAAACAGAGGTTGCGGCATATATGTCAAAAAGAATGCCTAAAATTGAAGGCGGCGTATTCCTGCAGGCTGAAAGTGAAATTGCGGCAATAAATATGGTTATCGGTGTAGCTTCAACAGGTAAGAGAGTAATGACCTCTTCCTCAAGCCCCGGAATTTCCCTTAAGAGTGAAGGTCTTTCATATCTTGCAGGCTGCGACCTTCCTGCTCTTATTGTTAACGTTCAGAGAGGCGGCCCCGGACTTGGTGGAATTCAGCCTTCTCAGTCAGACTATTTCCAGGCTACAAAGGGCGGCGGACACGGCGATTTCCATATGCTGGTTCTCGCTCCTGCTTCAATTCAGGAAATGGTTGACCTTACCTTCAAGGGCTTCGACCTTGCAGAAAAATACAGAATGCCCGCAATGCTCCTTGCCGACGGAACAATGGGCCAGATGATGGAACCTGTTTCTCTCGATTCAGGCGTTGTAAATGAATACGACAAATCCTGGGCACTTACAGGAACAAAGGGCGAAAGAAAACGCAACATTGTAAACTCTCTCTTTATCAAACCCGAAGAGCTTGAGGTTCTTAATATTGAAAGATATAAGAGATATGAAATTATCGAAAAAACCGAAGCAATGTACGACGAATATCTTATGGAAGATGCAGAATACTGCGTAGTAGCATTTGGTATTGCGGCAAGAGTTGCTCAGAATGCAATTGACGAAGCAAGAAAGAAGGGCATTAAAATCGGTATGATTAGACCAATTACCCTCTGGCCGTTCCCGAAGGATGTTCTTAACAAAGCTGCTGACAAGGTTAAAGCATTTATTTCAGTTGAGCTCAATATGGGACAAATGCTTGAAGACGTTGAGCTTGCAATTCGTTGCAAGAAGCCCGTTCACCTTTGCTGCAGAACAGGCGGTATGATTCCTACAACCCAGAACGTTCTGGATAAAATTGAGGAAGTAGTAAAAATGGGAGGTGCTGAATAATGACAGTATTTGAAAAACCGAAGGCTCTTACAGATGCAGTTCTTCACTATTGCCCCGGTTGTACCCACGGTATTATTCACAGGCTTGTTGCTGAAGCAATTGACGAGCTTGGAATTGCCGGCAGAACAATTGGTGTTGCATCGGTAGGATGCTCAGTATTTACATACAATTATTTTGATGTTGATATGGTTCAGGCGGCTCACGGTAGAGCTCCGGCTGTAGCAACAGGCGTTAAACGTTCCGATCCGAACAATATCGTTTTCACCTATCAGGGCGACGGCGACCTTGCGGCTATCGGAACAGCTGAAACAGTTCACAGCGCTGCAAGAGGCGAAAATATTACAGTTATTTTCGTAAACAACGCAATTTACGGTATGACAGGCGGTCAGATGGCTCCGACAACTCTCCCCGGTCAGGTAACTCAGACCTCTCCCTACGGAAGAGATGTTGAAAAGGTTGGTTATCCTATAAAGGTTTGCGAAATGCTTTCTCAGGTTGACGGCGCAACATACTTAGAAAGAGTTGCAGTTAACAACGTTAAAAATGTAAAAGCTGCAAAAGCGGCAATTAAAAAAGCATTCCAGAACCAGATTGAAGGAAAAGGCTTCTCTTTGGTTGAAGTTCTTTCAACCTGTCCTACAAACTGGGGTATGGCTCCCGACAAGGCTATTAACTGGCTGGAGGAAAATATGTTACCGTATTATCCTTTGGGTGTCTATAAAGATAAATAATGTCGGCTAAATTTGTCCATATTGCACCTTTGCCTGCCCCCTCGAGTACACAAAGTACACTTTGGGCAGACAAATGCACAATCTGAATCAAATTTATTTCGACTTAAACAGTCAGTTTTCTTTGAAAGCTGAAGCGAATAGATAATAGTTCGGGCAGAATTTCTTTGAGATAAAAGCAAATCCGAAGGTTTTGCACGTCAACTATTAACTATTCGTTATTCACTATTAACTATTCGTTAATTTTCGGAAAGGAATAATAACAATGAATAAACAAATTTTAATCGCCGGCTTCGGCGGACAGGGAATTTTGTTCTCAGGAAAATTCCTTGCATATGAAGGCCTTATCGACGGTAAAGAGGTTTCCTGGCTTCCTTCTTATGGTCCTGAAATGAGAGGCGGTACCGCAAACTGCAGCATTATTTTAAGCGATGCTAAAATCGGCTCACCAATCGTTGACCAGCCCGACATTTTAATTGCAATGAATGCACCTTCTTTTGATAAATATATTAACGATGTTAAGCCCGGCGGACAGGTATTTATCGACAGCTCCCTTATCGACCAGAAATGCGAAAGAAACGATATTGAGGCTTATTATATCCCCGCAACAAAAATTGCATCGGATGAAGGACTTACAGGTCTTGCAAATATGATTATGATTGGTCTTCTTATTAAAAAGGCAGACATTATGCCTTATGAAAATATTGAAAAGGCAATGAAAAAAGTTGTTCCTGCCAAAAAGCAGAATTTGTTCGACCTTAATATGAAGGCAATAGAAATTGGTTATAACTACGAAGCGTAAAGGGGTTTATAGTTATGAATAATCAGATTAAAGATATAGGTATGCGTCTTGCTTTTCTTCGTGAGGAGGCTGAATTTTCAGAAAAGGAAATGGCTGAAAAATTAGGCGTTGACGAGGAAACCTACAAAGCCTACGAAAACGGGGAAAAAGACTTTTCCTTCAGTGTTATTTACAATGCGGCTGAAATTTTAGGCGTTGACGTTCTCGACCTTATCAGCGGAAGCGCGCCAACCCTTTCAATGTGCTGTATGGTGAAAAAGGGCAAGGGCTACTCCGTTAAAAGAGAAGACGAATACGACTATAAGCATCTGGCGTACACCTTCCGCAACAAAAAAGCGGAGCCCTTCCTTGTAACAATAACTCCCGACGATAAGCCTCCTGTTATGCACGGGCACGAGGGTCAGGAATTCAACTATGTAATTTCGGGAAAAATGATGCTTTATATAGGCGACATTTCATACGAGCTTTCAAAAGGCGACAGTGTTTATTTTGATTCAAGCGTACCTCATGCAGAGGTAGCCCTCGGCGATAAGGAAGCTCAGTTTATCGCCGTAGTTATTAAATAAAACACTTAAGCGGAGGAGATTCCAATGGCTATATATGAAAAATATGTGGGCGCTTCAAGAGACGAGTTTTTGTCTCTTAAAGATGCTCAGAAAAACTTTAAACTTGCATATCCCGACGATTTCAACTTTGCCTACGATGTAGTTGACGAGCTGGCAAAAACAAAGCCCGACAAGCTTGCAATGCTCTGGGTATCTAAAAACGGAGAAGAAAAACGCTTTACCTTTAAAGACCTTATGGTTTATTCAAACAAAGCGGCAAACTACTTTAATTATATGGGAATTAAAAAGGGAGATGCGGTTCTTCTTGTTCTCAAAAGAAGCTACTTCTTCTGGTTCTGTATGCTGGGGCTTCATAAAATCGGAGCCGTTGCGGTTCAGGCAACCAATATGCTTAAGGCAAAGGACTACGTTTACCGTTGCAATGCGGCAAAAATAAAGGCCGTTGTTTTAACGGGCGATTCCGACGAAACAGAAGAGTTCGACAAAATGCAGGACTCTTACGAAACTGTTGAAAAGAAGTTTGTTATAGGTCACAAAAAGGCGGAAGGCTGGATTGACTTTGAAGAGGGAATAGAGCTTGCAAATGCCGACTGGGTAAGACCCAAAGGCAAGCAGGGCACAACTGCCGAAGATACAATGCTTATGTCCTTCTCTTCGGGAACCTCGGGCTATCCTAAAATTATTACTCATAATTTCAAATATCCTTTAGGTCATATAATGACAGGTGTTTTCTGGCACAGAGTTGTAGATGGCGGAATTCACTTTACCATTTCCGATACCGGCTGGCTTAAATCCCTCTGGGGTAAATTTTACGGTCAGTGGTTCGGAGAATCGGCAGTTTTTGTTTACGACTTTGAAAAGTTCGACGGTGCCGACATTCTTTCAAAAATGGAAAAATATAATATAACAACCTTCTGCGCGCCTCCTACAATGTACCGTATGATGCTGCAGAATGAAGTTAAAAATTACAATCTTTCTTCTCTTGTTCACTGCTGTACGGCAGGAGAGGCGCTTAATCCGGAAATCTTCAACAGATGGAAGGAGGCAACGGGGCTTAAAATTTATGAGGGCTTCGGTCAGACCGAAACAACCCTTTGTATTGCAACAATTTATCCCTGGTCAGAGCCTGTTCCCGGCGCAATCGGCTATGCCGTTCCCGGCTATGATGTTCACATTCTTGATGAAAACGACGAGTCTTGCCCAAGAGGTGCAACGGGAGAAATAAGCATAAGAGTTTTAAGCAAATCAAGAAAAACCTGCGGTCTTCTTGATACTTATAATATGAGTGCAGAGGACACCGCCGTTTCCCTTCACGACGGCTTTTATCATACCGGCGACACAGCTTACCGTGATGAAACCGGAATGTTCCGTTATGTTGGCAGAAATGACGACGTTATAAAATCCTCAGGTTACCGTATAGGGCCCTTTGAAATTGAAAGCGTTCTTGTGGAGCATCCTGCCGTTGTTGAGGTTGCCGTAACCGGCGTTCCCGACAAGGTGAGAGGCTTTGCGGTAAAGGCAACAATTGTTCTTGCCAAAGGCTACGAGCCTTCCGAAGAGCTTACAAAAGAGCTTCAGAAATATGTTAAAGACAATACGGCTCCTTATAAATATCCAAGAGTGGTTGAATATGTTCAGGCACTTCCAAAAACCTTTAACGGTAAAATCCGCCGTCGTGAAATAAGAGATAACGATGCGGAAAATTACAAAGCAGCGGAGAAATAAAAAATGATTAACCGTGAAAATTTATATTCAGATTTTTCAAACTGTATGTTTGATGCGGTCGTAAAGCTTGACCCTTACAGCGGAATTCTTTATGTGGCGCACTTTAAAAGCACTCCCGCTTTTAAGGGGAATGAATATACCTTTGAGCAGGCAATAAAATATCTTGAAAAAAGGCTGGTTATTGATACAAACAACGTTTGCCTTATAACCTTAGACGAGCTTAAAAGACTGGTTGAGAAAAACTCGGGAAGAACGAGATACCGCTTTTCTGCCCTGACAAGACCAAACATTGCCAAAAAATACGATTTGCTTCTTGCTCCCGACAGCGAAAATAAGGTTGTTTACTGCGCCGTTAAAGCGTGCACAGTGTATGAAAATACAATAACCTTTATGACAAAAAAAACTGCCGCAAACTTTAATATATGCGACATAGTTTACGTTGGTTACGGTAACCACTGCGTTGAAATTCATACAGAAAATGAACAAAGCAATATGTTCAATATTTCCTTTAACGATGCGGCGGAAATTCTTTTAGAGCACGACTGCTTCGTAAGAAGCTATAAAAACTGTCTTGTTAATATGGACAATGTGGTTAAAATTGAAGACGATACCTTTTTTATGAATAACGGCGCTTATCTTACCATTCCCAAAAGAAGGCTGAAGGAAATTACAAATATTTATAACGAATATAAAATTTTAAAATAAGACTGTAAAAGCAGTCTTGTTTTTTTGCCGTTATTATTATAAAATAATATATGAATAAGATAAACACAGTTACAGGGAAAAGCTTTTCTTTCCGTTGTGTTTACAGCAACTTTAAGTATAAGGAGGATGCTTTATGAAAAAAACAATAATATTTATTCTTGTGCTTTGTATGCTTTTTTCCGTTCAACCGGTAACTGCAACAGAGGAGACGGGTGAAGTAAAGGATATAACCGTTGTTGTTGGCGGAGAGAAGATTAAGTGCGACGTTGCCCCATTTATGGTGAACGACAGAACAATGCTTCCCGTAAGAGCTGTTTTTGAGGCAATCGGAGCTGAGGTTTCATGGGATGAGTCAGCTCAGAAGGTTACTGCAAAAAAAGAAAACACAACGGTTGAAATTGTAATAGGAAGCAATATAATTAAAATAAACGGCGAAGAAAAAATAATCGATGTTCCCGCAATGGAAAAGAACGGCAGAACCTTTGTTCCCGTAAGAGCCTGCGCCGAAGCCTTTGGTTTTAAGGTTAACTGGTACGAGGGTGCAAATATGATAAAGCTTGTAGAGGAAGCCTGGGTAATAAGCAGAGAGGAAAACTATTACGGCTTTACGGAATATAAATATAATCCCAACGGAACCCGGTCATGTATTTATTCCGAAAAGAAAACAGGCGAGTGGGAAAAAGAAGAATACAATCTTGCAGGAAAGCTTATATTGGTAGACAACTCCGACGGAGAATGGATAAAATATTATTATGACCACGAAGGTAACTGTATTTTTGTACTCAGCTATGAAGGAAGCTGGATGAATTATGCTTATGATGCCAACGGAAATATGACCTATGAAAATGAAGACGGAATGGGTTGGATGAGAAAAACTTATGACGAGCAGGGAAGATTGAAAACTATGGAGCTCCCGGGACAAAAAACGGAATATGTTTACACCGATGATGGATATACAACATATTTTGAAAATAAATGGGGAGAGGAATGGGTAAATAAATACGACAAAAACGACAATTTGCTCTCAGCCGATCTTGTATCAGATGTAGCCGATTATCGTACCAAGGATAAATACGGTAACATTCTTATCGTAAGTCACAGCGCAGGAAAGTATGAAATAAAAAAATACAGCAGAGACGGAGCTCCGCTTGGAACCTACAGCACAGAAGGACCTTACATAGTCAGAAAGTATAATGAAAACGGCAAAATAATAAAAGAGGAAACCGCCTTTGGTCTGGTTGAGGTTTACGAATACGACGAAAAGGGTAACCTACTTTCTGTGACCTCTTCCGATAACAACGGTGAAAAATATATCTATGACGAGGCAGGAAATAAAATACATTTTGAAAAAGAAAACGGATATTTCGAAAAATATGAATATGACAAAATGGGGAATATTATTTATTTCGATACCTCCGATAAGCCATGGGAAAAGTATGAATACGACGAGGCGGGCAATAAAACATATTTTGAAAATGAAAACGGATATTTTGAGAAATATGAATATGATGAAAAGGGCAACCTTCTGAGTTATTCAGATTATTATAAAAAGACAAAAAACTATACCTATGACGAACGTGGAAATCTGATATATTATGAAGATTCCGACGGATACTGGACAAAGTATGAGTATGACGAAAACAACAATTTGATATACAAAAAAACTCAGCGTTTTGACGAAGAATTCAAATATGAATATATAAAAATAGAAAGATAAAACAAACCCTCTCAGGTGTGCTGCAATAAGCATCTGAGAGGGTTTTTGTTCTATTCTTTTTATTCTATTACAACATTTTCAACGTCGTCAATGTTTCTTTCAACGTCTGCGGTTATGTTTACGTTTTTAATTGTAACGTTTTTAACGGGGCGTTCTTTAAGACCCAGAATTTCAATGCCAACGGGAGCGCTTTCGCAGGTAACGTTTTCAATGTAAACGTTTTCAAGGTGAGAAATTTTCTGTTCACATTCGGGAACCGGGTAGCAATCGTTATATCTTAAGGTAAGCTGAATTGCCTGCTGGTTCATTTTCTTAAGGGTAATGTTGCGGCACTCAATGTTTCTTATATATCCGCCACGTACTCTGTTTGCCTTAAGGCGTATTCCGCCGTTGGTATCGTCTAAGGAGCAGTTTTCAAAAAGAACGTTTTCAACCCCTGCGCTCATTTCCGAGCCTACCGAAAGACCGCCTCGGCTCATGGTTACATCGCAGTTTCTTACAATAACGTTTTTAAGGGGAATGTTAACCTCCCAGGCGTCCTCATTTCTTCCCGCCTTTAATGCAAAGGCATCGTCGCCCGTATGAATTCTGCAGTTTTCAATAAGAACGTTTTCGCAGGAGTCGGGGTCAATTCCGTCGGAATTTTTGGCTTCAACGGGGCTGTTTAAAGTAATGCCCGAAACAATAATATTTTTGCAGTAAACGGGGTGAATCGTCCAGGAGGGGCTGTTAATAAAGGTAACCCCCTCAATAAGAATATTTTCGCTGTTTAAAAACTGAAGAAATGGCGGACGAATTCCGTATTCAATTTTGTCAAAAACCCTTTCATCAAGAGGTGTTCCTGTTCTGCACATTTCTGCAAGCATATCCATCCCCGGCTGATTAAGCTGCATAGGCCACCAGAAATGACCGTTGCCGTTTAAAGTACCTTTGCCCGTTACCGCAATGTTCTTAACCTTATAAGAATACAAAAGGGGAGAAACTGCAAAGCATCTTACTCCGCCCCTTTGCATATACCTTGGGGGCATATAGTCGTTAAAGTCGGTTGAAAAAAGAACCTCTGCGCCCTCTTCAAGGTGAACTTCAATATTGTCTTTAAAAACAATAGGTCCGGTAAGATATTTCCCCTTTGGAAAAACAAGCCTTCCGCCGCCCGCCTCTGAAAGCTTGCAGATAGCCTTTTCAATAATTTCCGTGTTTTTAAAAATGCCGTCATTTTTTCCGCCCAAGTCAATAATATTTATTTCCCTGTGGGGAATTTCCGGCTTCTCCGGAATTGGGAATTCCCTGAAAATTTTATACACGTTTAATAAACTCCTTTACGATGTTAATAGAATTTTCCGCCGCTTTTTTTACAAAGGTAGGGTAATCAATATCAGAGGAATCATCGGCGCTGTCTGAGATAGCCCTGATAATAACAAAGTCGGTATTGTTAACATAGCAAACATGGCCTATACTGCCTCCTTCCATTTCACAGCAGATTCCGCCGAATTCATTAACAAGAAATTCCTTCTTTTCTCTGCTGTTTATAAACTGGTCCCCGGTTGCAATAGTGCCCCTGTAAGAGTTTATTCCAAGGGAGGAAAGAATTTCCATAACCAGCTCTGAATATTTTTCGCTTGCGGGAATTTTAACAATGTTTATTCCCGAAAGAAGCCCCTTGGGGTCGCCCAGCGGACTTGTATCCATATCGTGCTGAACAACGTTTTCGCTTACCGCAACGTCGCAAACAGAAAGCTTGTCTGTAAGAGTTCCGCCAACGCCGGTGTTAATAATAACATCGGGGTTGTATTTTAAAATCATAGCCTCTGTGCATATTGCGGCAAAAACCTTGCCTATTCCGCAGCAGGCAATAACAACATCCTTGCCGAAAATCTGCCCCGAAACAAATTCAACTCCCGAAACTGTTTCTCTTTTTGCATTTTCCGTTATTTTCTGCAGGGCATTAACCTCAACCTGCATAGCACCAATAATGCCTACCATAACTTCTCATTCCTCATTTCTAATTTCTAATTTTAATACTTAAAATCGTTTTCTTTGTTCTCTAAAATTTCAAGATAATTTTTTGCAATTTCAACTGCCTTTTCAAGCTTTAAGGTTTTGTAGTTTCCGCATTCAATTTCGCTGCAGCCGAAAACCTCGCCCTTGTGGTTTATAATAAGCTTTAAAACCTCAATAACCACAGAAAGAACCCTTTCGTTGTCGGCATTTCTTATTAAAAGATAAAAACCCGTCTGACAGCCCATAGGTCCGAAATAAATAACGTTGTCGGAAAGGGCACTGTTTCTTATATAGGTTGCAAAAAGATGCTCAAAGGTGTGCATCTGCTGATTGTCAAGGTAAATATTTTCCTTGTTGTTGGGATGCATAAATCTTAAATCGTAGGTAGTAATGTCCCCGTCAATTCTTGAAACGTAAATTCCCGGGTTTAAGGTGGTATGGTCAATTTTAAAGCTTTCTATTTTGTTCATTGTTTTTTCTCCTTTTTAATTATTTCGTTTCGTGCCCTTTTGCCGTCAGCCTTGGGGGAAATGCCAAAATGCTTTTTGTAGGCTCTGTAAAAGGACGAATAGTCGGCAAAGCCAAACTGCTGACTTGCCTTTATAATGGGAACTCCCGAATGAATAAGGTTTCTTGCGCCCATAAGCCTTTTAATTACAACGTATTCCCAGAGCGATGTTCCCGTCATATCCTTGAAAATTCTGTTCAGCTGAGATTTGCTTAAAAAGAAATGGTCGCTTAAAATGTCAAGGGAAAGGTTGTCGCTTATATGCCTGTTAATAAAATAAACAAGCTCGGAGAAAACCTCGTTTTTTCTTTTGCCGGGAGAGTGTTTTTTTGCAGTATGGGAAAGAGTGCTCAGCTTGCGCAGAATGGGAATAAGGTTAGCGGTAACCGCAAGCTGTTTTTCAACGGCAGTACCCTCTGTTTTCATTTCCTCAAAAAGACGCTTAATGTCAAACTTTCCGAATTCCTCGGGAGCATAAAAATTTCCTTCGCCCATCGGGCGGTCGTCAAAAACTCCGGTGAGAATTCCCTCACTGTCAATTCCCGAGAGAATTTCCTTTTTGAAATGAACAACCATTCTTTCATAAGGCTCGTCGCAGGAAACGGAAATTTTGTGAAACTCTGCGGGACGCATAAGAATAAGACAGTCTTTTGTAAGGTTGTAGGTGCTGCCCTCAATGGTAAAGGTTCCGCTTCCGCTGACAAAATATAAAAGCTCGTACTGGTCGTGAACGTGCATACGAAAATTTTTCTCAACGGGTTTTTTGTCAATGCTGTGATGAAAACCAAGCATATTGTCGTTATACTCGTAAATAATGCTCATATTTACCTCGTTTTTATTATAATTAAACAAAAGACAATGTTGAATAGTAAAAACAACTTTTTCTTTGTTATTTTCAATCAAAAGGTCTTTTCAAGGTGATTTTAACATAAAATGCGCCTTTTTGCAATATAAAATGCCTTAAAATGCAATAGAATTGCAATTGAAAATATTGTATAATAAAGTCAACAATGTGTTTAAAGGAGTAGTTAAAATGAAATTAACCTTCAGATGGTATGGCGAAAGCGAGCCCGTTACTCTTGACCATATTCGTCAGATTCCGTCAATGACGGGTATCGTTTCCGCTGTTTACGACGTTCCCGCAGGGGGCGTTTGGAGCAACGAGAGCATTGCCGGATTAAAAAGAAAAGCAAATGAAAAAGGACTTGCCTTCGAGGTGGTAGAATCGGTTCCCGTTCCCGAAGACATAAAGCTTGGAAACGAGAAAGCGCCTCAGCTTATTGAAAATTATTGTGAAAACATAAGAAGGCTTGGCAAGGCGGGGGTTAAGGTTATCTGCTATAACTTTATGCCTGTTTTCGACTGGCTTCGTTCAGAGCTTGAAAGACCGTCGGAAGACGGCTCAAATTCCCTTGCCTACGATGAAAAAAACGTTCTTGAAATGAATCCTTTAACCTCAGAGCTTTCTCTTCCCGGCTGGGACGAAAGCTATACAAAGGAACAGCTTAAGGATCTTCTTAATCAGTACAGTAAAATTGATGAGGAACAGCTCTTTAAAAATCTTGAAACCTTTTTAAAGGCAATAATTCCCGTTGCAGAGGAAAACGATATCAAAATGGCAATTCATCCCGACGATCCGCCCTGGGGACTTTTCGGTCTGCCGAGAATTATAACAACGGAAAAGAATTTAGACCGCTTCTTAAAGCTGGTTGACTCGCCCAATAACGGTCTTACCTTCTGCACAGGCTCCCTCGGCGCAGGTCAGGAAAACGACCTGGTTAAAATGGCGGCAAAATATGCCGACAGAATTCATTTTCTCCATCTGAGAAATATTAAATTTACAGGGGATAAGTGCTTCCACGAGGTTGGACATCCCACAGAGTGCGGCTCAATTGATATGTACGGCATAGCAAAAGCCCTTGTTGAAAACGGCTTTAACGGATATGTTCGTCCCGACCACGGCAGAATGATATGGGGAGAAAAGGGCAGATACGGCTACGGTCTTTTCGACAGAGCCCTCGGCGCTACATATATCGCAGGACTTTTTGAAGCCCTTGAAAAGGAGATAAGAAAATAATGAGAAAAGTAGTTGTAATAACAGGCGCAGGCGGAATTTTGTGTTCCTCCTTTGCAAAGGAAATGGCAAAGCAGGGGCATAAGGTTGCAGTTTTAGACCTTAACCTTGAGGCGGCGCAGGCTGTTGCCGAAGAAATTGTAAAAGAAGGTGGAATCGCAAAGGCTTATAAAACCAATGTTCTTGATAAGGAAAATCTTATTGCGGTTCACGATGAAATTGTAAAAGACCTGGGCAAATGCGAAATTTTAATAAACGGGGCAGGGGGAAACAGCCCAAAATGCACCACCTTTAACGAAACCTATCAGCCCGGCGACGAAGAAAGAGAGGATATTTCCACCTTCTTTAATCTTGACAAAGCAGGCTTCAACTTTGTTTTCGACCTTAACATAATGGGAACAATTCTTCCAACTCAGGTTTTTGTTAAGGATATGCTGGGCGTTAAAGGATGTTCCGTTTTAAATATTTCTTCAATGAACGCCTACAAACCGCTCACAAAAATTCCTGCCTACTCTTCTGCAAAGGCAGGGGTTCAGAATTTAACCCAGTGGCTCGCAGTTCATTTTGCAGAGCAGGGGATAAGAGTAAACGCAATGGCTCCCGGCTTTTTTGTAACCAATCAGAATAAAGCCCTTCTGTTTAATGAAGACAAAACACCAACAGCAAGAACCGGCAAAATCTTAAACGCAACACCAATGAAAAGATTCGGCGAACCAGAAGAGCTCTTAGGCACACTTCTGTTTTTAACCGATTCTGAAAAATCAGGCTTTATAACGGGAGTAACGATACCGGTAGACGGCGGCTTCTCCGCCTACTCAGGAGTCTAATGGAATGCTAAAATTGCCCATATTGCACCTTTGCCCTCACTGAAGTACACAAAGTACTGCCCGTTCGGGCAAATGCACAATCTGAACAATTTTTCCGATTCCATTGAAATGAATAGTTAAAAGTCAATAGTTAATAAAAAATGAAGGAACTCGGGTATACCGAGTTCCCACAATTTTTATGTTTATCGTGTCTTTCATAGGAGAAAAACAGTCTTTTGACGTTCCGGACTTTTTTAACATCCCCTCTTACTGTTTATTCTGCATTTTCTTGCGGTACTCCAGCGGCGGGATGCCCAGATATTTTTTAAAGGTTTTGCAAAAATACATCGTTGAGTTAAAGCCCGACTCAAAGCCTACATCGGTTATGTTTTTGTTGCTGTTTGCAAGAAGCTCGCAGGCGTTCTGAACCTTAACGTTGTTAAGATAAGAAATAACCGACATATTAAGGGTTTTCTTGAAAATTCTGCAAAGGTGACCCTTGGTAATGAAAAAATGACTGCATATGTCGTCGAGAGACTTTATTTCAAGGTAGTTTAAGTTTATAAATTTAACAATTTCCGCCGCCTGCTTTTCGTTGGTTGAAATAATTTTTTTGTCGGTTGTGCAGGATTTTGAAGCGTTTTTAAGAAGAACAAGAAGCTCGGAAACGAAAACAAATCTGTCCTCCTCGGGAGTTGAAATAAGCTTCTGGGAAACTGAGCGGAGCTTTGAATAAAGGTTGGCATTAAGAGAAATAACCCTGTGGTTAAAGGGCTCAAGAAGGTGAGAAATAACCTCTTCGGAAAAGTGCTTTTTAAGATATCCCGGGCGAATGCTTATAAGAGTTCTTTTAAAGGGTCCGCCCGTGGTTTTGTGAAGCACATAAGGGTTAATAAGGGCAACATCCATTTCCGAAATTTCAAAAAGCTCATCGTCAATAATATAGGTTCTGTTTCCGCTTTCCAAAATATAAATCTCATAGGAGTTATGGTGGTGGGCAAAGGGCATATCGTAAGGCCGTTCCTGACCTTCAACGAGAATTAAAAGGTCAACAGTTTGCTC
The DNA here is from genome assembly GCA_045605445.1 of Clostridia bacterium. Classification (GTDB taxonomy): domain Bacteria; phylum Bacillota; class Clostridia; order RGIG6154; family RGIG6154; genus CAZMHL01. The sequence goes on from JAZUPZ010000007.1 coordinate 45,542, forward strand.
GTTGTATACTGAATTTGTCCGCATTTTATCACCTCCTGTGTTAAAATAATACAATAAATCTTTAAATAAGTCAATATCGTGATAGAAATTTGTAATATTTTACCTTATGATATGTTTGTAAATTGATTAAAAGGGGATATAAGAAATGGTAAAATATGTTGAAAACAGAGCGGAAAATGTTAAAATTGCTTACATCGGCGGCGGCTCAAGAGGCTGGGCATGGGGACTTATGTCAGACCTTGCAGAGGAAAAGGAGTTAAGCGGCGAGGTTTGCCTTTATGATATAGACAAAAAGGCTGCAAAGGATAACGAAATAATCGGAAACAAAATAAAAGACTATAAAAAAGGTGCCGACAACTTTGTATATAAAGCTGTTGATACCTATAAAGAAGCTCTTACCGGCGCCGACTTTGTTATAATTTCAATTCTTCCCGGAACCTTCGACGAAATGGCGTCAGACGTTCACACTCCCGAAAAATACGGAATTTATCAGTCGGTTGGTGACACGGTTGGCCTTGGCGGAATTGTAAGAGCATTAAGAACTCTTCCAATGTTTGAAGAATTTGCTCTTGAAATTAAAAAATATTGCCCCAATGCCTGGGTTATTAACTATACAAACCCAATGACAATGTGCATCAAAGCTCTTTACAAGGCTTTCCCCGAAATAAAGGCTTTCGGATGCTGTCACGAGGTTTTCGGAACTCAGAAGTTCTTAGGTCAGGTAATGGCAAGATATCTTGGCTTTGAAAAAGACATAGAAAGAACAGAAATAAAAACAAACGTTGTTGGTATTAACCACTTCACCTGGATTACAGAAGCTAAATATAAAAATATCGATATTTTCCCGGTTTATAAAGAATTCTGCGAAGCACATAAAGATACAGGCTTCGTTCCCGAAAAAAAGGACGACCACTGGATGAACGGCGGCTTCAATACAAACGAAAAGGTTAAAATGGACCTGTTTTTAAGATATGGTGTAATTGCCGCTGCCGGCGACAGACATCTTGCAGAGTTCTGCCCGAACAAATGGTACTTAGGTTCTCCCGAAAACGTTGCAGAGTGGGGCTTTGGCTTAACTACTGTTGACTGGAGAAAGAACGACCTTAAGGAAAGACTTGAAAAGAGCGCAAAGCTCGTGTCGGGCGAAAAAGAATTTGAATTCAAGCCAACCGGCGAAGAGGGAGTAAGACAAATTAAAGCCCTTCTGGGACTTGACGATTTTGTTACAAATGTAAATGTGCCCAATATAGGTCAGATTCCTAATCTGCCCTTCGGTTCGGTAGTTGAATCAAACGCAAGATTCTGTGCAGATACGGTAATTCCCGTAATGGCAGGCAACGTGCCCACAGCGGTTCACGGCCTTCTTTCAACAATAGTTGACAATCAGGATATGGTAGTAGATGCGGCAGCTGCAAGAGATTTGGAGCTTGCCTTCAAAGCCTTCTGTAAAGATCCGCAGAATACACTTTCTCTTGAAGAATCAAGAAAGTTGTTCAACGAGATGCTTGAAAATACCAAGAAGTATCTTAAAGATTACCAAATATAAGAACGGTTAAATTTGTTCATATTGCACCTTTGCCTGCCCCCTCGAGTACACAAAGTACACTTCGGGCAGACAAATTCACAATCTGAAGCAAATTTTCCACGTTCTTGACAGGTTAAATATTTGTTCATATTGCACCTTTGCCTGCCCACTCGAGTACACAAAGTACACTTCAGGCAGTCAAATTCACAATCTGAAGCAAATTTCCCACGTTCTTGACAGGTTAAATTTGTTCATATTGCACCTTGTTTTCACAAACACACGGCGTACGGGAATTAACAATGTGAGGCAGGTTTTAAACAGCTGAAAAAGTCGTCTTTCAGGCGGCTTTTTTCAAAAAAGGGGAGAAAAACTATGGCAGATTTTAAAAATAAATTCGGAATGTTTATTCACTGGGGAATTTATGCCCTTACCGGTCTCCAGGAGCAGGCTTTTGTAAGATATAATATGAAAAGGGAAGAATATGAGGCTCTTGCAAAAGAGTTTAACCCTGTTGACTACAATCCCAAAGAGTGGGTTAAGCTTGCAAAGGAAGCGGGAATGAAGTATATCTGCATAACAACAAAGCATCACGACGGCTTTTGTATGTGGAATACAAAATATACCGACTATAATATTATGAACACGCCCTACGGAAAGGACGTAATAAAAATGCTTGCCGAAGAGTGTAGGGCGCAGGGAATGAAGCTTTCCTTTTACTACTCCTGCCCCGATTGGCACTATGAATACGGCTACAATAAAAAATCAACCCACCAGTGGAAGTCTGTAAATAAAAATCACGGAGATTTCAGCAAATATATAGAATATGTTAAAAATCAGATAACCGAGCTTTTAACAAATTACGGCGAAATTTACACTCTGTTCTGGGATATTCCTCCCTGCATTGAGGATAAAAGCGTAAACGAGCTTGTAAGAAAGCTTCAGCCGGATATTCTGATAAACAACAGAGGCTTTGATAAAGGCGATTTTTCAACGCCCGAGAGAGAATATGAAACCATTGAAGGCTCCTTTAGATTTGAAAGTATGACAGAAGCCTGCAATTCTGTTGGCGAGCAAAGCTGGGGCTTCAGAAAAAATGAAGACTATCACTCTTTAAGATATCTTACTTATTCAATTGACAAAATTATGGCAATGGGCGGAAGCTATCTTCTGAATGTGGGGCCCGACGAAAAGGGAGTTATTCCCGAAAGATCAAGGGAAATAATTAAAAAGGTGGGCGACTGGTACAACAGAATGGGCGGCTGCCTCGAGGAAACAAAAGAGGATAAAAATGAATACAAGGTGTTTAAATATAACTATATTGTAAACACAAAAAATGGCAAATCATATTTCCATTTTAAAGACGGTATTGCTTCAAGTTCGGTATCTTTTGAAAAATATCCGTCTGTTCCCAAAAGTGTAAGTCTTGTTAATTTTAATATGCCTCTGCCCTTTGAAATAACCCTTCTTCCCGAATATTTCGATATGGAAACGGGAAAGGGGCAGGACAAATTGCTGCGAATTTATTCAATTCCCGTAGAGGAGCTTGAAAAAGAACCTGTAGTTCTTGAAATAGAGTGGTAAGAAAAGAGCTGTAAGTTTTTACAGCTCTTTTCTTGACGGTTAAAGTATTTAACTGTATAATAAAAAAGAGGTGAAAATATGATTTACAGAGATTTTCAGGGTAAAAAAATATCAATGCTCGGAATGGGCACAATGCGCTTTCCTTTGGTTGAAGGAAACGATTCTCAGATAGACGAAGTTAAAACGGCAGAAATGTTTGACATGGCAATAGAAAACGGAGTTAATTATTTTGACACCGCCTGGGGTTATCACAACGGAAACTCCGAGCCGGTGGTGGGAAAGCTTCTCAAAAAATATCCCAGAGAAAGCTTTTTTCTCGCTTCGAAATTTCCCGGCTACGACCTTAAAAATATTGACAAGGTTGAGGAAATTTTTGAAAAACAGCTTGAAAGATGCGGCGTTGATTATTTCGATTTTTACCTGTTCCACAACGTTTGCGAAATGAACGTTAATGAATATCTTGACGAAAAATACGGAATTCTTGAATACCTTCTTAAGCAGAAGGAAAAGGGCAGAATAAAGCATCTTGGCTTTTCTGCTCACGGAAATATGCAGACAATGACAAAGTTCTTAGAGGCTTACGGAAAGCATATGGAATTTTGTCAGCTTCAGATAAACTGGCTCGACTGGTTCTTCCAGGGAGCAAAGTCCAAGGTTGAGCTTGTTAAAAAGTACAACATTCCCGTGTGGATAATGGAGCCGGTAAGGGGCGGAAAGCTTGCAAAGCTTGAAGAAGCTTACGAAAAAACCCTTAAGGAATTAAGACCTGATGAGAGCATTCCCGCCTGGGCGTTCAGATTTTGCCAGAGTGTTCCGGAAACGGTTGTTATTCTTTCGGGAATGAGCAATATGGAGCAGGTTAAGGAGAATATAAAAACCTTTTCAGAGGAAAAGCCTCTTGAAAATAACGAGCTTTCGGCGCTTTATGAAATTGCAGGCAAAATGCTCGACAGAAAAATTCTGCCCTGCACCGCCTGCCGCTACTGTACCTCTCATTGCCCTAAAGAGCTGGATATCCCAACTCTTATTGACCTTTATAATGAACACAGCTTTTCTGAAGGCGGCTTTATTGCCCCTATGGCGCTTGAAGCTTTCGAAAGCGAAAAGCTTCCCTCGGCGTGTATCGGTTGCAGAAGCTGCGAGGCGGTATGCCCTCAGAACATAAAAATTGCCGATGCAATGGCAGACTTTGTAGCAAGACTGGGGTAGAAAATGATGAAAGGATTTTTAAAGCATCTGGGAGTGTTTTTGCTTACGCTGTTTATCCTGTGGGGATTTCTCTATGCTTCGGCGTGCATTCCCAATGAAATGATTTATGAAAATATGATGGAAAGCGCTTTAAGCTACGAGCCCAAGGAGGCTTTTCATCATATAAACGGCAGGCTGTGTAATACTCAGGATAATTATGCCGATGTTATTCTTCTTGACGTGTCCTGGGGAATGGGCAGAAATCCGAAGGTTACCCATCTTGACACCTGGTATCACGAGGACCAGAACAACGGCTTTGAATACGGCTTTGTGCGTTCGCTTACCGAGCCCGACCTGGAGCTTAATACCGATTATTCCCGTTACTGGCACGGGAGCGGAGCCTTTGTAAGAATTTTACATCTTTTTACAAATGTAAACGGCATAAAGCTTATTGCTCTGTTTTTTATACTTATGCTTGCCCTTGTAACAATAATGATTTTAGTTGATATGAAGCAAAAAATGCTTGCGCTTTTGTTTGGAGCATCCCTTGTTCTTGTTCAGGTATGGAATTTAAGGCTTTCAATGGAATATCAGTCAACCTTTATAATTGGCTTTATAATGTGCATCCTCTTTCTTTTTCTTGAAAGAAAGGGGGACAAATGCCTTTCTCTTGCCTCGGTTGCCTGCGGCGTTACAACCGCCTTTTTCGACTTTCTTACAACCGAAAGCGTAACCTTTATTCTTCCGCTTATTTTAGTTGTGGCGGTAAGATACAAAGAGGACAGGCTTAAAAGCTTTAAGGAAGAATTTATAAATATAGTAAAATGTGTTTTCGGCTGGGGCTTTGCCTATGTGGGAATGTTTTTGTCAAAATGGACCCTTGCAAGCCTGGTTACCGGGGAAAACAAATTTACCGAAGCAATACTTTCCGCCTCTGTAAGAGTTGCGGGGGGAAATGACTTTATTGTAAAGGATTTTACTGTGGCAAGAAGGCTTGTAAACGGGGTTCTTGCAAATGTCTGCGCAGTTTTCGGCGGTGGGGACCGTAGCCTGTGGCTGTTTGCAGTGGTAATGATGCTTGTAATAGCTCTTCTTGCAACTGCATATTTTTGCATTTTCAAAAGAAATAAAGACAAAACTCCCTTTGCACTTCTTGCAATTCTCGGCGGAGCGGTAATAGTAAGATATCTTCTGCTGAGTAATCATTCTTATATTCACTGCTTTTTTACATACAGAGCGCTGGTTTCCTGCTGGTTTGCTCTTTTTGTGAGTATGTATTTTGCAGTTCTGCCGGGAAAAAACAAAAAGGAGAAAAACTATGACACAAAATCCTGAGCTTACGGTTTTAATGCCCTGCCTTAACGAAAAGGAATCTCTTGCCTTTTGTATAAGGGAGGCTCTTGAATGTATAAAAGAAAACAACCTTTCTGCTGAGGTTTTAATTGCCGATAACGGAAGCACCGACGGGTCTGTTGAAATAGCAGAAAAAGAGGGCGCAAGAGTTGCCCATATAGAGAAAAAGGGCTACGGAAACGCTCTTATCGGCGGAATAAAGGAAGCAAGGGGAAAATATATAATAATGGGCGACTGCGACGGAAGCTATAACTTTTCCCATTTAATGCGCTTTGTTGAAAAGCTCCGCATGGGGTATACTCTTGTTATGGGGAACCGCTTTAAGGGCGGAATTGAAAAGGATGCAATGCCCTTTTCCCATAAATATATCGGCGTGCCCGCTCTGTCCTTTATCGGCAGAGTGAGATACAGAACGAAAATCGGAGATTTTCATTGCGGTTTAAGAGGCTTTGACAGAGAAAAGGCGCTTTCTTTTAATCTTGAATGCGGCGGAATGGAATTTGCAACGGAAATAATAGGCAAATTCGCTCTTGCAAAGGAAAAAATCTGCGAGGTGCCCACCAATTTAAGAAAAGACTTGAGAGGCAGAAAGCCTCATTTAAGAAGCATCCCCGACGGACTGAGACATCTGAATTTAATTCTCTTCAACAAAAAAGGAAAATAAAACCCTTTGCCGGGCGTAGCGAAAAACGCCCGGCAAAATTGTATCTTGGTATGAAATATCCCTCTTGGTAAGAAAAATTTTTTGTGTGGTACAATAAAGAAAAAATATAAGGAGAATAATATGGCAACATTCAAAGTAAAAGTTAAAAATGAAAACGAAGTGGAGAAAAAACCAAGGGTGTACTTTACCTGTCATCCGGAGGATTTTGAAAAGTACTTTGATAAAATCTGCAACGATATTTTTAAAACTCACGATTGCGCCATTTACTATAAAGAGGATATGACCGAAAGAATTAAAGAGGAGGAAAAAGAGGCAGACCTTGGTCGAAACAACCTTTTTGTTGTTCCCGTTACATACAGGCTTTTGTCTGAGCCGAACCCTGCAATGGACGAGGAAATTCCCTATGCCGTAAAGGAGCATATTCCCGTCCTTCCCGTTATGATGGAGCCGAGGCTTGATGCAGTTTATTCAAAGCCCGATAAATTCGGCGAGCTTCAGTATCTTAACCCCTTCAGTACAGACTTAACGGAAATTTCCTACGGGGAAAAGCTTAAAAAATACTTAGAGTCTGTTTTAATAAGCAATGAAATGGCAGAGCGAATCCGCAAAGCCTTTGATGCCTACATTTTTTTAAGCTACCGTAAAAAGGACAGAAAATATGCCAACGAGCTTATGAGGCTTATTCACAGCAATCCCGAATGCCGAGACATTGCCATATGGTTTGACGAGTTTTTAACTCCCGGGGAAAGCTTTAAAAAGACAATAGAAAAAATGCTTGACGACTGCAAGCTGTTTACCCTTCTTGTAACTCCTCAGCTTCTTGAAAAGGTTGTTGATGAAAAAGGAGAGGAGAGAGACAATTATGTTGTTTCAACCGAGCTTCCTCTGGCAAGGGAAAAGAAAAAGGAAAATGGAACAGATATTTTTGCCGTTGAAATGGAGGAAACCAACAGAGAAGAACTTTCTTTGATAGATATAAAAGAATGTGTAAATTCAAAGGATGAGGAATTCAGAAACCGCCTGATTGAAGCAATCTCAAAAATTGCAACAAAGGAGAATAACACTCCCGAGCACAACTTTTTAATAGGACTTGCTTACCTTGATGGTATCGACGTTGAGGTTGACAGAGAAAAAGGCATTGAGCTTGTAACTTCCTCCGCAGAAGAAGGCCTTCTCGAGGCAATGGAAAGGCTCTGCTCAATTTATTCTGAAGGTATAGGTACAAATGTTGATTACAAAAAAGCAGTATACTGGGCGGAAAAAATCGTGGAGTATAACAAAAAATGCCACGGCGATGAGCATCCCGATACTTTAGATGCGCTTCACAAGCTTGCATATACATACAACATTTGCGGAGATTACAGAAAATCAATAGAGCTGAATGAAAATGTATACAATTTAATGTGCCGTGTGTTGGGTGAGGAACATCCTGACACGTTGTCGGCCTTAAATAATATGGCAACGGGATACATCTTTCTTGGAAAATATGAAAAAGCTCTTACGTTAGAAAAAAAGGTGTATAAAATAATCCGCAGAATATCGGGAGAAAAAAGTTCGGATGCACTTAAAATTCTGGGTAATCTGGGATATATTTATACTAAACTCAACAAGCATAACAAAGCATTGGAAATACAGAAAAATGCGTATGAGCTGAGCTGCAGAATACACGGAGAAAATGACGGGGAAACATTGATATATCTTCATAACCTTGGTTTAGCATACGGAAATCTTAATGAACACGAAAAAGCCCTGGAGCTTAAACAGAAGGCATATGATATGAACTGCGAAATTTCGGGGGCTGAGCACCCGAAAACATTGGCAGCAATGAATAATCTGGCGCACACCTTAGGCAGTCTTAAAAAATATGAAAAAGCTATAGAGCTTAAAGAAAAGGCATGCGATATCGGCAAAAGGGTGTTGGGAGAAGAGCATCCCGATGTGCTGATATATATGAACAGTCTTGGAATTACATACAGCGATAATAAAGAATATTTCAAAGCCCTTAAAATTTATAAAAGGGTGTACGAACTGAGAACTAAGGTGTTGGGAGAAAATGCGCCCGATACAATTGACAGCTTGTATAATATAGCTTTTAATACTTATGCTTCAGGGGATGGCAAGCAGGCATTTTTGTTACTTAAAAAGGCTTACGAAAAACACTGCGAGGTGTTTGGCGAAAACGACCCGGAAACTGTTGGAATCCTGAAAGAGCTGGTGCAAATTGCCGGTTTAACAGGTAACCTGCCGGCGGAAATGATTTACAAAAACAAGCTGAAAAGCCTGAAAAAGAGCTGAGAGAGCAAAGAGTTTATCCGTTTTTTGTTGCATATTATGAGCATTTGTGGTAAAATTGAGAATGCTTTTGTTATGAAACTTTAAAGAAACGGAGATTTTGAAATGCTTGAAAATGCACTGACAGTAGGAAGTAACGTTTTAATTTTGTTTATACTTATAGCGGTGGGATACATCTGCAATAAAACAAAGCTTTTGTCCGCAAAAGGCATTAAGGATATGACAAGCTTTGTTTTGTATATTGTAACCCCCTGCGTTATCGTAAATTCTTATCAGAGAGAATTTGACAAGGAAATGCTTATAGGCCTGGGACTTACTCTTCTCACCTCTTTTTTGTCTTTCGTTGCAAATATTTTACTTGCACATCTTTGTGTTAAAGACAGCGATAAAAGAAGAGAAAAAACCTTAAGATTCGGAGCGGTGTTCTCTAACTGCGGATTTATGTCTCTGCCCCTTCAGAAGGCAATGCTGGGGGATATCGGCGTATTTTACGGCGCAACCTATATCGCAGTTTTCCAGATTTTAATCTGGACCTACGGCGTTATTCTTATGAGCGGTAATTCAAAAAACTTTTCAATAAAAAAAATCATACTTAATCCCGGCGTAATAGGAACAACAATAGGAATAGTTCTTTTTGTATGCTCAGTTTCCCTGCCAACGGTAATACTTGAGCCCTTAAAGCATTTTGCGTCTTTGAACACTCCTGTTCCTATGGTTATAGTGGGATATCATCTTGCAAATTCAAGCTTTAAGGTTAAAGGACTGTCGGCATATGTTTCGGGAATATTAAGACTTGTTGTTTCTCCCATAATTATGGTGCTCATTTTATGGCTCTTTAAAATCAGCGGAGATATTATGGTTGCCTGCACAATTGCGGCAGCAGCACCAATTGCGGCAAACACAACTATGTTTTCCGAAAAATTCGGCGGTGATACAGCAGTATCTGCCTCGCTTGTTTCAATAACAACCCTTTTGTCAATAATAACAATGCCCCTTATCGTAGGATTTTCCGCAACGCTGTAATAAGGTGATGTTATGAATATGAGGAAAAAGAAAAATATATTTACAGTCTGCATAGTTGCAATTCTTTTAATTGCATTTTCTGTTTATCTTGTACCCGATGCCATAAAGCCTTTTTTTATGGCGGTATCCATAATTTCAGTTACAATTTTTATGATAGTGTTTTTTGCAATGTGGCGATGCCCGCACTGCGGCAGAAGTCTTGGCAGGCTCGATAACGCAACTCATTGTAAATATTGTGGCAAAAAACTCTACGAAAATGAATAAAATCAAACAAAGTCAGGCGATTTGCCTGACTTTTTACATCAACTATTCACTAAAAAAGAGCCTTTCGGCTCTTTTTATTTGTTCATTTTCGGATTGTCGGTTCTTCCGAGAAGGTAATCAATCGAAACATCGAAGTAATCTGCAAACATAATAAGAGTGGCATAATCAGCTTCCCTTGCTCCGCTTTCGTATCTGCTTATGCTGTTCTGATTCATATTCAAATCCATTGCAAGCTTTAACTGTGAAATTCCTTTTTCTTTTCGAAGAGCCTTAAGCCTCATTGAATCACCTCTTGACTTTATTATCCCACTTTGGTATAATAAAAATATCCCAAAACGGGATATTTATTCAACAAAGGAGAATGAACATGAAAAAACTTATTACAATGGTATTGGTTTTAAGTATGCTTATCAGCTGCTTTGCCGCTCTTCCTGCCCAGGCAAGAGTAGGAGATGTTGTAGGAACAGCATGGCACACAGATATTGTTACATACATAAACCACTATGCGGTTCCGACTTATGTTGTTAACGACAGAGTTGTTGTTATTGCGGAAGATTTAAGAAACTTCGGCTTTAGTGTTATCTGGGACGGAACCCAGAGAACTCTTACGATCTACAGAGACACCTATATCAACGTCGTAAAAATGATGAACGTAACCAAGGCCGGACAGCCTTCTACAAAATACAGAGATGTTCTTGAAACAGATATCAGAGTTTATGCAGGCGGAAGACAAATTACTTCTTATAACATCAACGGAATGACAATGATTCCTCTTGAAGAGCTCACAATGTTTGGCAGCTTTGTATGGCTGGATGAACAGAGAGTTCTCAAAATGTGGGTAGAAGACGGACTTTCAATGAACTCAACAATGCAGTATGTTGCGCCTTACGGTCAGGCTCCCGCACCAACACCAACTCCGACACCTTCTTATCCTTCTTACAATTCCTATTCTTCATCGTTTAATAATTTGAAAAATACAATACGCACAAAAGGAAGATATGTTACCGAAGGAGCTTATGCTTTAAGTCGTTCTTACAGCAACGGCTCTGAAATATCTTTAATGTATCTTCCTTCATCAGGTACAGCAGGAAACTTTATAACTCTTTCGTTTTACCCTTATAAGGGCGATCGTGACAGCAGAGTAACCTTTTTTATAGAGGAAGATAAAACAATCCTCCTTCCGTGGGTTCTTATTAAAATAGACGATGTAACTGCCTTTCAGGCAGAATTTAATAACGGAATAATGGAAGTTGAAAAAGGTCAATATACCTCCTCTACGTCCGGTTTGCTTAAATCTTGTATTTCACTTTTTGAAGAAGAATTATCCGACTGGGGATGTAATATAAAATTGAGCGACTTTGGTATTACTTATTGATATAACTGAAAAATAAAATCAAACAAAGTCAGGCGATTTGCCTGACTTTTTACATCAACTATTCACTATTCATTATTCACTATTAACTAAAAAAGAGCCTTTCGGCTCTTTTTTTATACAAACAATTCCTCCGAATCAAGGGGGATGGTGAAGGGTCCGTCGTTTAAGAGGGAAACCTTCATATCTGCGCCGAAAATTCCGTGCTCAACCTTTTTGAAGCATTGAGAGAATTTTGTAAGGCAGTATTCGTAAAGGGCATTTGCGTGGTCGGGCTTTGCACCGCCGTTAAAAGAGGGGCGGTTGCCCTTTCTGCAGTTAGCATAAAGGGTGAACTGGGAAACAACGAGAATTTCCGCTCCCACATCATCTGCCGCAAGATTTGTTTTTCCGTTTTCGTCTTCAAAAATTCTTAGCTTGTGAATTTTTTCAACCATTTTGTCGCAAATTTCCTCGGTGTCGGTTTCTGCAACGCCAAGGAGGGCAAGGTAGCCGTGGCCTATTTTACCAACGGTTTCCCCTTCAACCTCAACAGAGGCTTCTCTTACTCTCTGAAGTATTACTTTCATATATATTTCCTTTCAACGGCGCTGTCGGTTAAAATAGGGTTTGCATCGGCAATAACAATGTCTCCGGCTTTAACGTTAAGTCCCGTTACGTCGGCAATAATGTTAAACATTCCAATTCGTCCCAGAATCTGAGCCCTTTTGCCGTTTATTTCAACGAAGTATTTTTTTGGTTTAAGGTCATTGTAAATATATCTTAAAATATCGAAAAATCTGAAGGCGTCGTTTTTCTTTTCAACCATAAAGCCGTCGGCATAGCCAATTGGAATTATAGCCGTTTGAGTGTCCCTTTTAACCTTAAAGGTGTTGGCATAGCCAATGTTTTCGCCCTTTTTAAGAGCGTTTGTTTCAATTACCTTCGATTTTAAATAGCCAACTTTTTTAAGACCAAATGCCTTTGCGCCCTCAATTCTTCCAAGAAGCGCCGAGCCGGCTCTTACCATATCAAAATGAGTATTTTCATATTTTAAGAAGGCAGAGGAATTCGCCGCGTGAAGAACTCCCGTTTCAAAGCCCTTTTCGTTAAGGTATTCAACCGCTTTTTCAAACTTTTCTCTTTGTTTTTCAACAAAATCAGGCTTTTTGGCAAAGCTGAAGGAAAAGTGGGTAAAGGTTCCGCAAAAGCTTATTTCAAGCTCCCTTAAGGAAAGAATTTCCTCAAGACGGTCAACGTCAAAGCCGCATCTGCCCATACCCGTGTTTATCTCAAGGTGGGCAAGAGGTTTTTTGCTAAGCTCTTTTCCTGCTTTATCTAAAGCAAAAGCGCTCTCAACCGAGCCTACTGTTGCAACAATATTGTTTTCAACAATTTTAAGGGCATCCTCTTTATCTGCATAAGAGGTTAAAAGAAGAATGTCCGCCTCAATGCCGTTTTTTCTTAAAAGTAACGATTCTTCAAGGGTTGAGGTTCCCAGCAAATCAACTCCGTTTTCAAGAAGAAGCTTTGCATAGGGAACAAGGTCCATTCCGTAACCGTTACACTTAACTATTCCGCAAAGGGGAACGCCCTTTGCCTTTTCCTTTAAAACCTTTATATTATGCTTTAAAAGCTCTTTTTCAATAATATATTCTTTCATTTATTTGCGAAGCATAACCTTTCTTCTCAAGTTTCTGTAAATTGGTTCGCCCTTTTCAACCAAAAGCTTCATAAGGGGCTTGAAGGTTAAATCGATATCGCCGATAAACTCGGTAAATTCTCCGTTAAAGCCTTTTTTGAATCTGTAAAGGCCGTAAAGAGGATTTGAAGGGTCAAGGTCACCGGAAACACCTCTGAAGTCGTACACTCTGCATTTTTCCTCAATTGCCCATTTTATCATTTCCCACTGGAGCAGATAGTTCGGCATAACGTTTCTGTATTCGTTTGAGCTTGCGCCGTAAAGATACCATACCTTGTCGCCGTATTTAATTGCAATTGTACCTGCAACAATTTTGTCCTCATAGTGAGCAAGGTAAAGTCTTAAGCTGTCGCTTGGCGCCATAACGTCGTACATTTTTTCAAAATATTCAAGAGTTCTTACAACAAATTCGTCTCTTGCGCCGGTTTCAACCATAATTTCGTGAAATCTTTTAAGGTCGTCACGTCCGCCCATTGTAACGGTAACGCCTTTTTTAACCGCAACACGAACGTTGTATCTTGTTTTATTGTGGAAGGAGGCAAAAACCTCGTCCTCCGTTTTGCCTTCAACGTCCATTCTGAAAACGAATCGGGGCTGAATTCCCTCAAAGTTCTTGGAAGCCTTTTTAACGGAAAAGCCGTAGTCCTTAACAAGCTTTTTAAACTCTTCATCGTCAATTTTAATATCCGGGTCAAGCTTTAAAACGTAGGCATTGTGTTTTTTTGCAAGCTCCTTTGCGCCGTCGAAAAGAGTTTTTAAAATTTCCTTGTCGTGACAGTCGCAAACAGGGCCTCTGGGGGCATACATAAGGGTTGAATTAAACATGGGCACCTTTCTTATTAAAATGCTCAGCGCACCGTTTATTCTGCCGTTTTCGTCACGGCTTATAACAACCTCGTTTTTCCAGTTGTCCTTTATTTTTGCCCACATTTCGCTCTGGCAGAAATGCCCTTTGGGGCAGCTTTTTAAAAATTCTTCCAGCTCTCTTACTGATTTTTCATCCTTTGAAAGTATCATAAATGTCTCCTTTGGTATTGTTAATATATATTTAAGAAATAAGTTTACGTGTTGATTTCAATTCGTGCCGTAAGGCAATTCATTGATTTCATCTTCGATGAAATCATTATTTTGGTTTTTTCTTTGCGGTTGTAATTGACGCTATAAGCTTCCTTCGAATTGTTCCGCATTTGTTATTCAAATTACTATATGTTATTTTGTCTATTGCATTCACTTTGAACAAAATTTCCAACCAATATTCTGTTTCAAAGCACTCTTTGAGAGCAATTTCAAGCTTGTGTATAAAATCTGCTCTGCTCTGGGCATATTTTGCTTCGTGTGAATTTGCACCAATTGATGAGCAAGAACGCAAAAGTTGATTTGTAAATACTGCTCTGCCCTTTAATTCATCACAGATCATAGTTGTTTCAACAATCAACTCTACCGCTAATTCCTTGATAGTTTTATTGTTCATAATATAAGCCTCTTTCTGCGATATACTCACTTTGCTCGTGCGATATATTTTCGCTTTGTTCAAATGCGATATAACTTCGCTTTGCTTAGTTGCGATATGATATAAGAACCTCACGAAATATGACAAAATCAAAGATTTCTATATTTCGGAGAACCTTAATACTCGCAGGCTCGTATTAAATTCCTTTGTCATTTTTGCAATCTCATTACGAAGTAATATATCGCATCGAAGATATATCGCGTACAAAGTGCATATCGCAAATGACGTAAGGAATTTATATCGCTGATTTCATCTTCGATGAAATCATTATACAATATATTTTCCCTTTTTTCAACATACATTTAACTGAGGTGATAATGTTGAAAAAACTTGGTTATGCTTTTGTGGCAGCTTTGTTGCTGCTTGCGATTTTAACTATATCAAGGAATCTTTTTTAGTCCATATTCTTTTTAATCTGCTCTCTTTTTTTTCGGCGCTCCTCTTTCTTCTTTGCGGCGTTGTACCTTAAAAGAATTAAAACAAGAATAGCAACGACAACGAAGAAAAGCAGCTTTGTGTTTAATTTGCCCAGAATGGGGGAAACAAGTCCAAAGCTTACGTTTTCGCTGGCAACAACTGGAACCTGAGCAATTTCTGAACCCTCGTAGTAGTAAATTGCCTTGCCTAAAACCTCGCCCTTTTTAACGGGGGCGGTAACCTTTTCATCGGTAACAACCTCGTAGCTTAAAAGGCTTTCATTGTAGCTTATGGGGGTATATGCCGTGCAGTTTTCCGCAGCCTCCAGGGTAACCGAATCCTCGGCGCCCGAGGAAACCTCAACCTGTCCTAAAATAGTGTTTTCCCTGCAAACTGTTCTTACGGTGAAGTTGTTGAAGCCGTGTTCAAAAAGGTTAATTGAATCAAGAAAGTGCCTTCCAAGGTCAGACTTAGGACTTCCGATTACAATGGCAAGAAGACTTGCTGAGCCTCTTGAGGCGGTAGCAACAAGGTCGCAGGAATCCTTTCTCTGACAAACCATCATACCCGTTGCCGCAGAGTATGTAAAATCAGAATAGGTATATTTGCTTAAAAGGTGATTTCTGCTGGTGTGCCTTTTGCCGTTTAATTCAAATTCAACGGTGGAAAAAATGTCTGCAAGAAAGTCGTTTTCATATGCCGTTTTTGCAAGAGCGGCAAGGTCTTTTACGGAAATTTTCGACTTCCCCGAAGGGTCGCTTCCCGAAGGAGAGGTGAAAAAGGTGTTTTTAAGTCCAAGCTTTTCTGCACGCTTGTTCATTTCTTCCGTAAACTTTTCACAGCTTCCCGAAATTTGCCTTGCAACAGCGTTTGCGCTGGCATCGGAGTATAAAAGAAGCATATTGTATAAATGCTCCTTAAAGGTAAGGGAATCTCCCGCTTTAAGGGGCGCAATGCTTCCGTAGGAGTTGGTAAAAACCATATCCTCCTTTTTAAATTCAATAACATCCTTTTCCTTAAGCTTCTCCGAAGCAATAAGGGCGGTCATTATTTTTGAAAAATCCCCCGGGGTTAAAGCTGCCGAGCAGTTTTCCTCAACAAGAACAGCTCCCGTGTCAAGGGTTGCAAGATAGTAGGAGGGAGCCTGAACGTGGGCAACTCTTGCGGCGCTTACCGGAAGAGAGGATATTAAAATTAAAACAACAAGAAATAAAGCGGTTTTTCTCATTTTGTTCTCCTGTAATATATAATCAAGGGTAATATATATAATTAGTCTACCATAAAACGACAATCTTTACAACAAACAAATTTAAAAAAATATTGCAAAAACAAGGGTTTTGTTTTAAAATATAATAAGATAACAATTTTTCGGAGGAAAAAAATGAAATTACTGATTGTTGACGATGAAAGACTCCTTGTAAAAGGACTTAAATTTAACTTTGAACAGGACGGCTACGAGGTTGAAACCGCCTCCGACGGGGTTGAGGCGGTCCGCCTTGCCAAAAACAGAAATATCGATCTTATAATTTTAGACCTTATGCTTCCTAAAATGGACGGTCTTCAGGTTTGCCAGAAGGTAAGGGAAACTTCCAATGTTCCTATTATTATGCTTACCGCAAAAAGTGACGATATGGACAAAATAATGGGCCTTGACTACGGCGCAGACGATTATATGACCAAGCCCTTCAATATTTTAGAGCTTAAAGCAAGGGTAAAGGCAATTTTAAGAAGAAAGCAAAACGGCGGAAAAGCTCAGGAAAGCGAAAAGTCGAAAAACGTAAGACTTGATTTCAGAACAAGACAGGTAACCGTTGACGGAAGGGTTATAAGCCTTACCGTAAAGGAATATGACATTATGGACCTGTTCATTTCGAATCCGGGCAGAGTTTATTCAAGAGAAGACCTTTTAGACCTTATCTGGGGCAATACGAAAACGGGCGATGCAAGAACTGTTGACGTTCATATGAGAAGACTGAGAGAAAAAATTGAGCCCGATCCGGCACAGCCGAAATATATAATGACAAAATGGGGTGTTGGCTATTTCTTCAAAGAAGCTTAAGAAAAAATTCGGAAAAACAAGAAAAAGACTGGTTGTTACCTATCTGGGAATAATAGTACTTACCCTGCTTTTCATTGCATCTTATATTCTTGCCTCAATCAGCCGCTATCTTTATAATCAGAACAAAATAGAGGTTGTTACCAATGCAAACGTTATTGCAAATATGGTGGGAAGCTATGTTGAAAACGATGTAAGCAATATTCCCCTTGTGGTGAATCAGCTTAATCTTAACGATAATACCCGTGTTGTTGTAACCAACGACAAGGCAGAGGTAGTTTACGACTCTGCTTTAAACAGTAATATTATGGGAAAAATCCTTGTAAAAGAGGAAATAATTTCCGCAATTAAGGGAACCGACGTTGCCAATACCTATACAGAAGAAGACGTGGGCACTGTGGTTCAGGGAGCGGTTTCAATTATTTCAAATTCCCGCACCATCGGCGTGGTTTACGTTTCAACGGTAGCAAAAGCAACCGACGATTTTATTGCCGACATAAAATGGATTTTAATAGTTATTTCCCTTATCGTGTGCGTTCTTATCGGAATTTTAAGCTCTGTTATGGCAGACGTTATAATAGGCCCCGTTGAAAAGCTCACAAAGGTTATAAAGGGAATGCAGGACGACGGACGTCTCGACGAAAAGGTTGAGGTTACGGGTAACGATGAAATTTCCCAGCTGGGCGAGGCTTTCAATACTTTAATTGATAAGCTCAACGAGTTTGAAGAGGACCGACGTGCCTTTGTTTCAAACGCTTCCCACGAGCTGAAAACGCCCTTAAGCTCCATAAAGCTCCTTTCCGACTCAATTCTTTCAATGGGCGAAAATGTTGACGGGGAAATGGTTCTTGAATTTATGGAGGACATAAACGGCGAAATTGACCGTCTCAATAAAATTATTTCAAGACTTCTCGACCTTACAAAGCTCGACGTTAAACACGATGCTCTCGACTTAAAGGTTACCGATATAAACGAAATGGCGCAGAGGGTTGTAAAAAGCCTCAGCCCCGTTGCAAAGGACAAGGAAATTTCAATTTCAATTTTAACCACCAACGAGGTTCTTGCCATGGTAGACAGGGAAAAATTCTGGCAGGCGGTTTATAATATTACCGATAATGCCATTAAATATACCCCGTCGGGAGGAATGGTTCAGCTTCTTGTTTATAACGAGGGAGAAAGATGCCGTATAGAAATTTCCGACAACGGAATCGGAATCCCCAAAGAGGATGCAGAAAAAATATTCGACAGATTTTACAGGGTAGATAAAGCCCGCGCAAGAGAAAGCGGCGGAACCGGCCTCGGGCTTGCCATTGTTAAAAGCGTTGTAGAGTCCCATGGCGGAACCATAAGCGTTGAAAGCGATGTGGGTGAAGGGACAAGATTTATTATCTCAATCCCAAAACGACTTTAATGAAAGGACGTGAATTTATGAAAAAAATTCTTGCTTTGTGCCTTGTGCTTATTCTTTCTGTCAGCCTTTTCGGCTGTGAAAACGAAAAGGATGCCGAAACCTATGAAGCAACTCTTTATTTCGTGAACGCTGCAAAAACAGACCTGGTTCCCGAAACAAGAAAAATTAAATATACCGTTGAAGAAAAGCTTGAACAAAAGGTTGTTGAAGAGCTCCTTAAAGGACCTCTGGACAAAACAAATCTGCCGGTAATTCCAAAGGATACCGAGCTTCTTTCCGTTAAGATTAAAGACAATTATGTTGAGGTTAATTTCACGGCGGGAATTTACAGCGGCATAGAAACAGATAATATTTTAATAAGAACCTCTCTTCTTAAAACTCTTACCTCCATTCCCGGAGTAGAGGGAGTAAAAATTCTTGTAAACTCCGGAGCATATATCGACAATAACGGAATGGAGGTTGGCACAATTTTTGCCAACGATATTGTTTACGATACCGAGCTTGAAGACGAACAGCACAGGTATGTAAGGCTCTATTTTGCCGATAAGGATGCAGGAAAGCTGGTAGCCGAGGCAAGAAAGGTTGAGCTTTCGCCAAAAGAGTCAATAGAAATGAGAATTCTCAAGGAGCTTATAAAAGGCCCCGAAAAGAATTTCCTTTCAAAAACAATCCCCGAGGAAACAAGAATCCTCTCGGTAGAAACCAAAGAGGGCGTTTGCTTTGTAAATCTCTCCCAGGAATTCATAACAAAGCATATCGGCGGTTCAAGCAGCGAAATGATAACCGTTTACTCAATCGTAAACTCTCTTACCCAGCTTGAAAACGTTGATAAGGTTCAGTTCTTAATCGAAGGACAGAAAACGGAAGTATACATTCAAATGATTTTCAACGAGCCGTTTACACAGAACGATTCAATAATAGGCTAAAATCAGGAGTGTTAAAATTGCCCGGATATGCACAAACTTCACCTAACTCCGCGTACCTTTGTACGCGTTCGGGTTCAGTTTGTACATCCCGGACAATTTTTCCTACTCCTTTACGGGCGTTAAAATTGCCCATATTGCACGACTAAGCTCCCTTGTGTACACAAAGTACACGACGGTCGCTTATTCGCACAATCTGAACAATTTTTCTTACTCCTTTGCGGGTGTTAAAATTGCCTGGATATGCACAAACTTCACCTAACTCCGCGTACCTTTGTACGCGTTCGGGTTCAGTTTGTACATCCCGGACAATTTTTCCTACTCCTTTACGGGCGTTAAAATTGCCTGTATTACACGGCTAAGTCCCTTGTGTACACAAAGTACACGACGGTCGCTTATTCGCACAATCTGAACAATTTTTCTTACTCCTTTACGGAGTGTTAAAGTTATCTGAATACGTACAAACTTGGTATATACAGAACGATGCAATAGTTGAACAAAATGAGGCTTCGGGAACTCCCGAGGCCTGATTTTATAAAAAAGAGTTCTGAAAGTGTATTGATGTATAGCGGTTTAAGTGATAAAATTAAAGAAGGTGATTAAAATGAGTAAATTAACAGTTAAAAACATTTCCTCTCTTGAAAAGGTGTTGCCGGCGGCAGAATGTGATTTTACAGAGGTAAACAGCGGCAGTGCCCTTTTAAATGAAGAGTTTTCCTATCAGGTGGCATATAAAGGGGAAAATGAGGAAATAATCCGTCAGATTAACACCGTTGAGGTTGAATCGGATATATCAGAATATATTAAGTTATATGTGGCAAAGGGGGTTCCCGTAACCTTCAGGGATACGCCAAAAACAGACAAGGCTTTTGAAAATGTGTCTTCTGCGGTTATTCCCGATGTGCTTGAGCCTTATAACAAGTGCCTTTCCGTTTCTCTTATATCTTTCAGAACCCTCTGGGTAAGTGTAAAGGCTGACAAAAAGGTAAAACCCGGTAAGCACAGAATAAAAATAATTTTCAAATCCAACGGCGAAGAAACGGGAATAAGCGAATTTGAGCTTTCTGTTATCGGCGCAGAGCTTCCTGAACTTGATATTCCCAATACAAACTGGATTCATGCCGATTGTATTGCAGATATACATAACTGCAAAATTTTTTCAGCCCGTCATTGGAAGCTTATTGATAAGTATATAAAAATGGCATCAGACCACGGTGTTAATATGATGTATACCCCGGTAGTCACTCCTGCTCTTGACACGCAGATTGGTATAGAGAGACCGACCGTTCAGCTTGTGGATATAGCGCTTGATAAAGGCAAATATACATTTGGGTTTGAAAAGCTTGAAAAATGGCTTAAGCTTTGCAGAAAAAACAAGATTAAATATATAGAGGTTGCTCATTTGTTTTCCCAGTGGGGCGGAAAGAAAACTCCAAAGGTTGTTGTAAAGGAAAATGGCAGAGAATATGCAAAATTCGGCTGGCATACAGATGCCCTTACAAAGGAATATAAAGAATTTCTTAAGCAGTTTGTTCCCGCTCTTGCAGGCTTTTTTGAAGAAAAATGGGACAGGGAAAAGGTTTATTTCCATCTTACCGACGAGCCTGAAACAGAGCACCTCGACCATTACGGAGAGCTTTATAAGCTTGTAAAGCCTCTGCTTGGCAATTTTAAGCAAATGGACGCTCTTTCCGACTATGTTTTCTATGAAAAGGGAATTATGGATACTCCCGTGGTTATTACCCCAAAGATTATGAATTATGTAAACAACGGCGTTGAAAATATGTGGGCATACACCTGCAGCTGGCCTTATGACGAAAAATACGGTAACCGTTTTATCGAAATGCCCTCCTGCAGAAGCAGAATAACAGGGCTTCAGCTTTATAAGTATAACATAAAGGGTTTTCTTCACTGGGGATTTAATTTCTATTACAGCCGTCTTTCGGTTCAGCTTATAAATCCTTATATAAATAACGATGCAGAGGGCGGATTCCCGGCAGGGGACGGCTTCAGCGTATATCCCGTTTTTGAGGGAGTAATTCCTTCAATAAGATTAAAGGTGTTTAACCAGGGAATGCAGGATTTTATGGCGGCAAAGCTTCTTGAAAGACTTGCAGGAAGGGAAGAGGTAATGAAAATAATCGAACGTTGTTCAAAAATCGAATTTGATATTCCGCCAAAGAACGCAGAATACGTTTTGAAAATAAGAGAAGAAATTAACAAAAAAATAGCAGAAATACAATAAGTATGACACAGAACGTGCCATTTTGTCACACTCTTGAGTTGATTTAATTTATTTTCCACCTCATCGGCTTTGACCG
Source organism: Clostridia bacterium (assembly GCA_045605445.1). Lineage (GTDB taxonomy): Bacteria > Bacillota > Clostridia > RGIG6154 > RGIG6154 > CAZMHL01. Next base: position 67,123 of record JAZUPZ010000007.1, read on the forward strand.
ATGGGGTGGTTTTTATGTGATGTTTTGAACTAAAGTTCAAAGTGAAGTTGCATAAAGCAGTGAAGTTTTTTTACAAAAGTGAAGTAAAGTTTGCACTTCGCCGACAGGCGAAACATCGCTATTGAAGATAACATCACTTGCCGAAGGCAAACTTAACTGATAAGAGACAAGTGCATGGCTTAAGTTGTCTTTGCATTTAAAAAAAGATGTCATTGAATGTCATAAAGGAAATGGAGTAATATATTGCCATAACAAAAAGCAAAGGAGAAATTATGGCAAGAATACAAAAAAGCGGACTGAATTTTTTTTCGTTTGACGTTGATTTTTTTAATCAGATTTCAATAAAAGCACTTAAAGCAACCTGCGGACCATTAGGGATAATAATTTATTTGCAAATCCTCTCGGAAATATATTCGCAGAACTATTACATTAAGCTTGAAAAACATTTTTTCAGCATAATGGCAGACGAATGGAATATAAATCTCCAACAACTCAAGGAAATTATAGGGGTGTTGTGTGACCTCTCGCTTATAGACAGAAATCTTTATGAAAATGAAAATGTTATCACTTCGGCTGATATTCAAAGATTATATCAGCTTTGTATGAAATCAAGAAGGTTGAACAGAAATATAACTGCAGATAAAAAATATTGGTTGCTTGACGAAACGGAAACAGAAAGCATTATGGAACTGACTTCAGAGGTTGGAGAGCCGGCAGAAAAAAATAAATCGACGATAATTCAGGATAAATCGACGATTTATGCCCCAAAGGAAAGGAAAGAAAAGGAAAGTAAAGGAAATGAAATAAAAGAAAGTAAAGAAAATAAAGAAAAAGAATGTGCCGAGGTGATTGAGTATCTCAATCAGAAAGCCGGCACAGATTTCGCCCTTTCGGGCAAAGATTATTTATATTATATCAAGAAAAGATTTCTTGAAGGTTATAATACAGATGACTTTAAAAAAGTAATTGACAAAAA
>JAZUPZ010000008.1:0-14158 GCA_045605445.1 Clostridia bacterium
ACAAAGCCTCTACCAGATGTGTATGCGGTCAAGACAGCTTCACCGCACGGTTTTTGTAGAGCAGAAATATTGGGTTTTGAGAGAAGAGGAAACGGAACCCTTTATTAAATTTACCCAAAATCAGTCAATCTCCGGGAGAAATGGCGATATCTCCGGGAGAAAAGAGGATAACTCCCAAAATAATCCCCCAAAGGAAAGAAAGGAAAGAAAGGAAATAAAGGAAAGTAAAGAAAATAAAGAAAAAGAATGTGCCGGGGTGATTGAGTATCTCAATCAGAAAGCCGGCACAGATTTCGCCCTTTCGGGCAAAGATTATTTATATTATATCAAGAAAAGATTTCTTGAAGGTTATAATACAGATGACTTTAAAAAAGTAATTGACAAAAAATGCGCCGACTGGAAGGGAACGGATTTTGCTCAGTATTTAAGACCTCAGACCCTTTTTGGTGACAAGTTTGAAATTTATGTAAAGGAAAAGCAAATGTCAGAAACAGGCGGTTTTAAAAAGCCTGTTAAGCCAACCAGGTTTACAAACTTTGAGGAAAGACGTTCAGACCTTGACCTTGCGGAAAAACAAAAGTTTGATGAAATGATTGCCTTTGCAAAGGAGCTTGAAGGTTAAATTATATTTTTTGTAAAGCAGTTCGGCAAAAACTCCCCTGATTCGACGATATTTTCTTTGGGATGAATCGGCAAAGAATTATTCTTTTTTCTGCCAATTGTGAAAAAAGGACGAAAATTATTCAATTTACTGTTTTTTCTTTTGCAAAATACGAATAAGTGTGGTACAATTATTATGTATTGTTATGTTTGCCCGCAGATTTGGAGTAAAAAGCGCCTTTTTCAAGGGCTTTGGGCTGGAAAAACGGGCAGGCAAAAGGCATTCGGGAGGATTGAAAATGTCAATTTCGTTATATCAGAAGTTTCTTGACGAGATATCGGGCAGTTTAAAAGAACTGGTGGGAATTTATAATTCAAGCGGAGTTATTACCGCCTGCACCGACAAAGACCTTATAGGCAAAAAAATTGCAAAGGCGGAGTTTCGCCATCTGTCCTACGAGCTTGATTTTGATAAAACCGATAAGTATACTCTGTTTACCGAGGCTGATACCGACAGGAAAACAGCCGGCATATTCATGGCGTCGTTAAAGGCGTTCAAGGCGGCAAACAGAGAGTTTGACGATGAAGAATATTTCTTTCAGCAGCTTATAAACGCAAAGGTTGAAAACAGAGCCTGGAAGGCTCAGTGCCTGGGAATAGAAGACGAGGTTTTAAGAGTTGTTTTTGTAATAAAGGTTACAAACAAAAACATTGTAGATGCAATGACCATAATAAGAGCGGTTGCCCCCGTTCGTGAAGGCGACCATCTTTTCCCGAATGAAACGGGAGAGCTTGTTTTTGTAAGAAACTGTAAAACAGAGCCCTCAAACTCAAAGCTTACGGGAATTGCTTCTTTAATTTCAACGGGGCTTTCAAACGAGCTTATGGAGCAGCCCTCCATAGGAATAGGCTGTATAAGCACAAAGCTTGAAACCGTAAGCGAATCGTATATAACCGCAAAGGCGGCTTTAGATGTTGGCGAAACCTTTGAGTCGAGAAGCAGAATTTATTCTCATATGAACCTTGGAATAAGCCGTTTGGTTACAGCTATTCCGATTCACAAGTGCAAAACCTTTTTAAGCGAGGTTTTAAGCGACGATGTTCTTCACGAGCTCGATAACGACACTATTAACACGGTTCAGAAGTTCTTTGACTACGACCTTAATATTTCTCTCGCCGCAAGAGAGCTTTATATTCACAGAAACACGCTTGTTTACAGGCTTGACAGAGTTCAGGCGCTTACAGGCCTTGATGTAAGAAAATTCGACGATGCGCTTTTGTTTAAAATTGCGCTTCTTATCCAGAAACACCTGAAGGCTTCAAGAAGATAGGAAATGAGGTACATATATGGTAATAGCCAGAAATGTAGGTAAGGTTTACGAGGAGGGCAACAGAGTTCTCCACGACGTTAATTTTATGATTGAAAAAGGCGAGTTTGTCTTTTTGGTAGGAGCGTCGGGCGCAGGTAAATCAACCCTTATAAAAATGTTTTTAAGAGAAACGGTTCCAACAGAGGGGCAGTTTGTTGTCGACGATGTTGACATAAGCACCTTAAAGAGAAGGGAAATTCCGATGTTTCGAAGAAATCTGGGCGTTGTTTTCCAGGATTTCAGACTTTTAGAGGACAAAACCGTTTACGAAAACGTTGAATTTGCAATGATAGTAGTGGGAATTCCTTCAAAAACAAGAAGAAAAAGAATTCCCGAAATTTTAAATCAGGTAGGGCTTTCCGAAAGGGCAAAGGCTTATCCTTCCCAGCTTTCGGGCGGCGAAAAACAGAGGGTTGCAATTGCAAGAGCAATTGCCAACAACCCCAAAATGCTCGTTGCCGACGAGCCTACGGGAAATCTTGACCCCGAAACGGCAAACGGAATTATGAGCCTTCTCGAAGACATAAACAAAAGAGGAACAACTCTCGTTGTGGCAACTCATGCAAAGGACATTGTTGATAAAATGCAGAAAAGAGTTATTGCAATAGAAGACGGCGCCATCGTAAGGGATGAAGAGAAAGGATCGTACGGCTATGAGGTTTGATGCAATTCGTTATTATATAAAAGAGGCAATCAAGTGTGTAAAGAAAAACCGTCTTACAACAATAGCTTCTGTGGGAACAACGGTGGCAACCCTGCTTATCCTGGGCGTTGTTATGGCGTTAACCCTTAATATAAACTCTTTTGCTCAGCAGTTTTCAAGAAACTGCGAAATTCAGGTTTTCATAAGCGACAGTCTCGACGAGGCGGGCTATGATAAAATCGGCGAGCAGATTAAGAAAATTCAGTATGTTGAAGGCGTTGAGAAATACACCAAGAAACAAATTTTCGAAGAAATGAAGGTAAAGCTTAAGGAAAAGGCAGAAATTCTTGAAGGTCTTGAAGAGGACAACCCCTTCAGAAATTCCTTTAAGGTTACTCTTACCGACCTTTCCAAAACCTCTCAGGTTGCAGAAAAAATAACCAAAATAAAGGGCGTTGAAAATATAACCGATTTTCAGGAAGCCGCAGGCTATGTGGTTAAAATGGTAAACACTATAAGAAACGTAAGCTTCTGGCTTCTGGTTATTTTGTGCATCGTTTCAGCCTTTATTATTTCAAACGCCGTTAAGGTTTCCGTTTATTCAAGAAGAAAAGAAATAAATATTATGAAATATATCGGCGCAACCGACTGGTTCATAAGATGGCCCTTTATAATCGAGGGTGTAATAATCGGAATTTACGGGGCTCTTATAACCTTTGTAATCGAATGGATTGTTTATGCAAGAGTTTATGCAAGCTTTAATTTCTTAAACTTTGAAATGATTCCCTTCGGCTCAATTGCAGGCACTATAATAGGCATTTTCCTTGCAGTTGGTGCGGTTATCGGCGCAATAGGAAGTATAATTTCAATAAGAAAGCATCTTAAGGTGTAAGGAGGTAAAGGGAATGAGTAAAAAAGTAACGTCCTTTGTGGCGGTAATCCTTCTTGTTTGCTTCCTGTTCGTTTTCGCTTTTTCCTTTCTCAGCCCTTTTATAGCTCAGGCAACCTCAACCCAGGATAAAATCAACGAGAAAACCCAGGAGAAAAAAGAGCTTCAGGAGAAAATCGATGCCAAGGAAGAGGAAAAGGAAATAACCCTTGCCAAAAAACAGGAAATCGAAGAAGATATAACAAGGGTTCAGGGCGAAATTGACAAAATTCAGGTTGAAATTGACGATCTTAACGGCAAAATTTCCGTTAAGGAAAAAGAACTGAAGGATGCGGAAGAAAAATCCGTAAAGCAATACGGGGCAATGAAAACCCGTCTTCGTGTTATGTATGAAGACAATTCAACTTCTTATATAACAATGATTTTCAGCAATGAAAATATAAACGATATTCTTTCTTATATAGAAATAATAAAACAGCTTTTGAGCTATGATAATAATATGTATAACAACCTTGTTGCAACAAAGGAAAAAATTGCAACAATAAAGGAAGGCCTTGAAAAAGACAGGGAAACGGTTGTTGCAAAGCAGAACGTTCAGAAGGAGAAAAAAGCCGAGCTGGACGTTAAAAACGAAGAGCTTCAGGTTATTGTTGACGGAATAAACAACGATATTGAAAAATATAAAGAGGCTTACGCTCAGGCGGAAAAGGAAGAAGCGGCTCTTAAAAAATCTCTCTCAGCAGAGCTTTCAAAAGGCCCCGAAACACCGTCGGGGGCTCCGGCAAATTATACCGGCGGTAAGCTTACCTGGCCTGCTCCCGGCTATTACACCATTACCAGTGAATATGGCTACAGACATCATCCCACCCTCGGGGTTTACAAGCTCCATACGGGTATGGATATCGGAGTTCCCTCCGGCTCAAAAATTGTTGCGGCGGCTTCGGGAAAGGTTATAAAGGCGCAGTATAACGTTGCCTACGGCTATTATATAGTAATCGACCACGGCAGCGGACTTAGTACCCTTTATGCTCATAACTCAAAGCTTCTTGTTTCCGCAGGTCAGAGCGTTTCCGCAGGTCAGCACATTGCAAACTCGGGAAACACGGGCTATTCAACAGGTCCTCACTGTCATTTTGAGGTTATGGTTAACGGAAGCACAACCAATCCGAGGAATTATTTCTAAAATAAAGCTATAAATTATAATAGATATAAATTTCTGCAAAAAGCGGGCTTTGTCCCGTTTTTTGTTTCTGAAAAAGAGGTAAAAAATGGACGGTAAAAAAATAAATCAGCTGGTTAAATATATCGCTGTTGCCCTGGTTTCCGTTGCGGCAACAATCGGCGTTATGTATGTAAAAAATTACGACGATATCTACCTGAAACAGCTTATAAAATCCGAATTTTACGGCGAAATCGATGATAAGGCTCTTGAAAGCGCCGCAAGAAAAGGAATGGTTGAAGCCCTTGGCGATAAGTATACTTATTATATCGACGAGGAGGAGGGCTTTGAAAACTTTACGGGTCAGGCGACGGGGAACTATTGCGGAATAGGCATAACAATAACTCTTGACGAAAATTCAGACATCGTTGTTAAATATGTAGTGCCCGATGCTCCTGCCGATAAGGCGGGAATGCTTGCAGGCGACCTTATTGTTAAAGTAGACGGAAAAAGCACCGAAGGTCTTTCAACAGAAGACGTTTCAAACCTTGTAAAAGGGGAAAGAGGCGAGGAGGTTGAAATAACCGTTTCAAGAAACGGCGGGGAAATTGTTTTAAAGCCCGTAAGAGATAATATAAGCGCAACAAGCATAACCTCGAAAACCTTCGGAGATATAGGCTATGTTCATATGAGCAGCTTCGACGATGATGCCCATCTTGAAATGAAAAACCATATCGGCAAAATGGGCGACATAAAAGGCCTTGTGATTGATTTAAGGGATAACCCCGGCGGACTTCTTTCAACAGCGGTAAATACCCTTGATATGTTTATAAACGAAGGAAAATTCATTGTTATAAAATATAAAAACGGCGAGGTTGAAGAGTCAATCGATGCAAGCGGTAAGCAAATTTATAAAATGCCTGTAGTGATTCTTACAAACGAAAACAGTGCCTCCGCCTCCGAGCTCTTTACGGCGGCAATGAAGGAAAACGAAAGAGCAATCTCGGTGGGAACAACAACCTACGGCAAGGGCTCCGTTCAGAGAAGCTATCCTCTTGGTAACGATACGGGCATTAACCTTACGGTGGGCAGATTCTTCTCCCCAAAGGGCAATGCAATAAACGAGGTCGGCGTTTCACCCGATGTGAAAATTTTAAATCCTTCGGCGTATAATAACATAAGCGTGCTCTCAATTCCCGAGGGCGAAGACCTTCAGCTTCTGGAGGCTTTGAAGCAGTTTAAATAAAAAAATAAAAAAAATTAAAAAAAGTATTGACTTTTAAAGTCTTTTGTAGTAAAATACATTTTGTGACTTGAACTTTAAAAGTTAATATTAGCTGGTGTAGCTCAATTGGTAGAGCAGCTGATTTGTAATCAGCAGGTCGCGGGTTCGAGTCCCATCACCAGCTCCATATGGGGAGGTTCCCGAGTGGCCAAAGGGGACAGACTGTAAATCTGCTGCATCTTGCTTCGGTGGTTCGAATCCACCCCTCCCCACCAAACAAAAAGACACCTGAAGGGTGTCTTTTTTGTTTGGTGGAATGAAGCGTTCCTTTGGAACATTAAGTAGCCTTCGGCTATGAAGACGCTTACGCTAATGAAGTGTTGCTTCGCAACATTTCGGAACGCTTTGCTTCATAAATTCGCAAAGCGAATTTGCATCATAGTGGCAAAGCCACTGCTTCATATTTGCAATGCAAATGCTTCATTTACAAACTGTAAAGTTTATGTTATACTATAATTGAAAGTAGGTGCTACTATGCGCGACGATAAATTATCAGTTCAGTCTACAGACTTCGCCATATCAATCATCAACCTCGTCAAAGAACTTAAACTCAAAAAAGAAAACATAATCTCCAATCAAATCGGTAGAAGCGGCACCTCAATTGGCGCCAATATTCGCGAAGCGCAGTATGCACACGGTAAAGCAGACTTTGTATCTAAACTCCAAACAGCACTCAAGGAAGCCAACGAAACGGGATACTGGCTTGAACTTTTATATAAAACAAATTACATTGATGAAGCAACCTATAAAAACCTTGATTCCGCCTGTACGAGCATTCGTGTAATGCTGATTTCTTCGGTGAATACTGTTAAATCAAAGCAATAAAAGCGGCACCTGATTCCAAATAAAATCAGGTGCTGTTCTTTTACAATTTAATTATATCACTTACTTCAAAGCCAAGGGTTCTTTTTGCATAAAGCCTTAGAGAGGAAATGCGGGTTTTATACGGACTTTGGTACAGATACTTTAACTTTTATACTTATCTTCAAAAGAATAAACGATGGTTAGAGTTGATACCCAAACTCCGAAAACCAAGCCTTAGGCCAAAAGATTTACCCTGCGGGTTGAAACATTTTGAGATTGTGATATAATATAGGTAAAATGTTTTGGTTTAAACAAGGAGAATGAAAATGAAAAGAGTTTTGGTTTGTATAATGCTTATTTCTGCGCTTTTCCTTTGCGGATGCGGGGAAAAGAAGGAAGTGGCAGAAGAAAAAGTAAGCTACACCACAAAGTACATAAAAGAATATACTCAGCTTAAGGAAGAACCCTCCGAGAGTGCCAAGTCAATTTATCCGCTGGTAAACGGAGAGGAAGTAAGCTTTGAAAAATTTGTTGAAGGCGGATTTGCCAAGGTGGTTCACAACGGCGTTGCGGGCTACGTTTCATCTGCCTGCCTTTCCGATAAAAAGGAAGAAGAGAAAAAGCCTTACGTTTCCAAGGTGCCCGTTGAAATTCCCGAAACCGAGCCGGAGCTTGAAGACGACGGATACTATGGCGATTACAGCTACCTTATTGCCTACGAAAGCGCATCTTCAATTGAAAGCTATGTATCAACCTACGTTCGCCCCATTTACAACAAAATAACCCAGAACGAGAGCTACTACAAAAGAGATATTACGGGGAATATAACCTCTTTTTACAATGAAAACGGAATTGTAAGAATGGACGTTCCTCAGGGAACCGATGATTTTAACCTTACGAGAAAATATTATTTTGACAGTAACGGCGACCTGATTTTTGCTTTTGTTTACAACGGCAGTCAGGAGCACAGGCTTTATTTTAAAGAGGACAAGCTGGTAAGATATATAGACGAAGACGGAAACACCTTCAATAACCCTGATCAGGGCAAGGGGCTTATAATAGCCGACCGTGCTTTGAGAGAAGCTTACTGATAAAAAGGAGATTAAATGCAGAATTTATTAAGAATTGAAGCGGAGCTGCTCAGCTTTATAATGCTGGCAATTCTGTTTAAATACAATTCAAGAAACAAAAAACAAAATGGCTACCGCCTTGTTGCGGGAATTTACGGCTTTGCTCTTGCAATGGCGGCACTTTCGTTGATTTTCCTTGCCTTTGGCGAGAGCATTTCTGCGTTAAAAGGAGCTCAGTTCCTTTTCCCGGTCCTTTCGGGAGCGATGGGAATTCTCTGGCTTTTCTACTGCGACAAAAAGTTTGACAGAGCCCTTGAAAAGGCGAAAGGGCTGAGAGCGTTGGCATATCTGCCTACGGTGCTTTCAACAATATTGGTTGCGCTTACAAAAAACAGGGCATTTGAGCTTGTTAACCTTGTCTATGTTGCCCTGCCCCTGGCTTCTGCGCTTTTATCACGAAGAAGAAGCCTTTCAAAACGAAGCAAAAGGGAACGTTTTCAGCTGGCAAGGGCGGCTCTGCCCGTTGCGTTTGCTGCTCTTGTGCAAACGGCTGTACCCAAGGGGCTTCCCCTTATGACAATTTCCCTGTTCTTTACGCTTCTTGTGCTGTTTATAAATTCCCAGTACAGAAAAATAATTGTTGACAATCTTACAAAGCTTCCAAACCGTTACGGAATGGACGAGGAAATTGAGGAGCAGCTTGAACAGTACAGAAAAGACAAAAACGACTCTTTCTATATAATTGCCTGCGATATGGACAACTTCAAGCAGATAAACGACACCTGGGGCCATGCCGAAGGGGACAGAGCTCTTAAAATGATTGCCGATGTTCTTATAAAGGTTGCCGATGAAAACAACTCCATGGCGTTTCGAATCGGCGGCGATGAGTTTGTTATTATAACCGACACCTGCGAATACGGTCTTGCGGAAAGCATATGCAAACAGCTTAAAAATCTGCTGGAGGCTATTGATTTCCGTGACGATTTTGATATAAGAATGAGTATGGGCGTTGCTCTTTATGACGGAGGCTCAACAATAAGCGAGCTTATGAACACCGCCGACCTTTCTCTTTATAAAGTTAAAAGACAGTCAAAGGGAGAAGAAGAATGTCACGTTTAAAAGAATTTATAAGCAACGAAAAAAAGGAAACTCAGCTTTTGCTCAGGTCAATCCCCGCAACGGTTGTAACCCTTTTCGTTGTCAGCGTAATATGTATGAACCTTCTTGCAAACAAAACCCTTCTGCAGGTAAGCTGGATTGCTCTCGACGGCGGAATTTTAATTTCCTGGCTTTCCTTTATGTGTATGGACGTGGTAACAAAGCACTTCGGGCCGAAGGCTTCCAACAAAATTTCCCTTCTTGCGGTAATGATAAATTTGCTCACCTGCCTCATTTTCTTTGTGGCAAGCGCAATTCCTTCAAACGCAAAGGACTATTCCGCCTTTGATGGAATTTTCGGCGGAACCTGGTTTATTCTTCTTGGAAGCACCGTTGCCTTTCTCTCCTCGGCGTGTATCAACAATATGCTCAACTGGTGGATAGGAAAGGGCTTTAAAAAGAATCCGAACGGAAAGCTTGCCTTTGCAATGCAGTCATACATTTCCACCTTTATAGGTCAGTTTTTCGACAATTTCATATTTTCAATTATAGTTTTCACCTTTTTTGCCCCGATTTTCTGGAACGGCTTTATGTGGTCGCCCCTGCAATGCACCACCTGTGCCCTTACGGGAGCCGTTGCCGAGCTTATAATGGAAATTGTTTTTTCTCCCATCGGTTACCGTATTTCGGTAAAATGGCGGGAAAACGCGGTAGGGAAGGAATATCTTGATTTTATTTCAAAGGAAAGGAAATAAATTATGAAGGTTTTAATAACGGGAACCTCAAGGGGAATCGGCAGGGCAATTGCTCAGCTGTTCTTAAAGGAAAACCATACTGTTTTCGGAATTGACAGAAACGAAGCAACAATTTCCGATAAAAATTATAAGCACTTTGTGTGCGACATACGAAACAGCGAAGACCTGCCCGGAATAGAGGGAATAAATATTTTAATAAACAATGCGGGAACGCAGAATGAAGACGACATTGCAACAAACCTTAAAGCGCTTATTGCCGTAACGGAAAAATATGCCTTTAATAAGGAAATAAAGTCGGTTTTAAACATTGGCTCTGCCAGCGGGCATACGGGAGCGGAATTTCCCGAATACTGCGCAAGCAAGGGCGGCGTTGTGGCTTATACCAAAAACGTGGCAATGCGAATTGCATCTCTTGGTGCAACCTGTAACAGCCTTGACCCCGGCGGAGTTCTTACTCCGCTTAACGACTGCGTTATAAACGACGAAAAGCTGTGGAAGGAAATAATGCAGGAAACGCCCCTTAAAAGATGGGCAGAACCGGAGGAAATTGCTCAGTGGGCTTATTTTCTTACGGTGGTCAACCGTTTCTGCACGGGGCAGAGCATTGTGGTTGACGGGGGCGAGTCGGTAAAGTTTAATTTTGTATGGAAAGAATAAACGTAGTCTATTGACTTTGCAAGAAAAAAATGGTATATTATATTAAGACAATTATCGATGGAGGAAACCAATATGAAACATATTAAAACTATCAAAACAAGAAATCTTTGTGACAGCGCTAAAAACGGCGGATGCGGCGAATGTCAGACATCTTGCCAGTCAGCTTGCAAAACCAGCTGCGGTATTGCTAATCAGAAGTGCGAAAACAAAGCTGAAAGCAAATAATTTTTACAGAAAAATGATGAGCTGCCGCATTTGCGGCAGTTTTTTCGGATTGAACAAAATCCGTGAAAGGTGAAAAAATGATACATCAGTACAAATTAAATGGATACAACATAGTGCTTGACATATGCTCCGGAGCGGTTCACGTGGTTGACGATGTTGCCTATGACATTATAGAAAAATTTTCTTCTCAGAGCAGGGAGGAAATCCTTTCTGAAATGAAGGGAAAATACGAGGGCAAAGAGGGAATTACCGAAAAGGACATTATAGAATGCTATGAGCAAATTGCTCAGCTTAAAGAAAGCGGAAGCCTTTTTGCCGAGGACACCTTCGAGCCCAAGGCGGGGGTTCTTAAAGAAAAAACAGCGGGAGTTGTAAAAGCTCTCTGCCTTCATATTGCTCACACCTGCAACCTTAATTGCTCTTACTGCTTTGCAGGCCAGGGAAAATACAACGGCGAAAGAGGAATAATGAGCTTTGAAACGGGCAAGCGTGCCCTTGATTTTCTTATTGAAAATTCGGGAACAAGAAAAAACCTTGAGGTTGACTTCTTCGGCGGCGAGCCTCTTATGAACTGGGAGGTTGTGAAAAAGCTTGTTGAATATGCCAGAAGCATTGAAAAGGAGCATAATAAAAACTTCAGATTTACCCTTACAACAAACGGTATGCTGGTAGACGACGAGGTTATCGAATTTTCAAACAAAGAAATGAGCAATGTGGTTTTAAGCCTCGACGGAAGAAAGGAAATTCACGACCGTTTCAGAGTTGACTACAACGGCGAAGGAAGCTTCGATAAAATTGTTCCCAAATTTCAGAAGTTTGTTGAGGCAAGGGGCAATAAGGATTATTATATGCGAGGCACCTTTACCCATGCAAATCCCGATTTTCTTGAAGATATAAAAACAATGCTCAATCTGGGCTTTACAGAATTAAGTATGGAGCCGGTAGTCTGCGCTGAAGACGACCCTTCTGCTCTTACCAAAGAGGATATGCCCGTAATTTTTGAGCAGTATGAAAAGCTTGCTCAGCTTATGCTTAAAAGAAAGGAAGAGGGAAAGCCCTTCACCTTTTATCATTATATGATTGACTTAAGCGGAGGCCCCTGCATTTATAAAAGAATCTCAGGCTGCGGCTCGGGAACAGAATATATGGCGGTTACGCCAAGCGGCGAGCTTTATCCCTGCCATCAGTTCGTGGGCGACGAAAAGTTCCGCCTGGGCGATATATGGACAGGAGTTACAAACAGTAATATTCAGTCTGAATTTATGCAGTGTAACGTTTACGAACGTGAAGAATGCCGCGACTGTTGGGCAAGGCTCTACTGCTCGGGCGGTTGCGCCGCAAATGCCTACCATGCCACCGGCTCAATAAAGGGCATTTACAAATACGGCTGTGAGCTCTTTAAAAAGAGAATGGAATGTGCAATAATGGTTGCCGCCGCAAATGAGCTCAACGAGGAATAATTATGAAAACTCCCATTTGTGATTTTGTTGAAAAATACATAAAAGAGTCGCCTGCCCGCCTGCATATGCCCGGGCACAAGGGGAAAAGGCTCCTTGGCTTTGAGGAATATGACATAACCGAGGTTCAGGGGGCAGACAGCCTTTACGAGGCGAAGGGAATAATAAAAGAAAGCGAAGAAAATGCGGGAAGGCTTTTCGGCTGTGAAACCTTTTATTCAACGGAAGGCTCCTCCCAGTGCATAAGGGCAATGCTTTATCTTGTTATGCTCTATGCAGGGGAAAGGGGAGCAGCTCCCGTAATTGCCGCAGGCAGAAATGCCCACAAGGTTTTTTTAACCGCCGCTGCTCTTCTTAACTTTGAAATTAACTGGTTTTACGGCAAGGAGTCTTATTTAAACGTTGAAGTAACGCCAAAGGCTCTTGAGGTATTTTTTGAAAAGGAGGAGCAAAAGCCCGTTGCTTTTTATCTTACCTCGCCCGACTATCTGGGAAATATTCCCGATATAAAGGGCATTGCAGAGGTTTGTCATAAAAACGGAGTTCTTCTTGTGGTTGACAATGCCCACGGGGCGTATCTTAAGTTTTTAAACCCCTCGGCTCATCCAATCGACCTTTTTGCCGACCTTTGCTGCGATTCGGCTCACAAAACCCTGCCGGCGCTTACCGGGGGAGCTTATCTGCATATAGGGAAAAATGCGCCAAAGCTTTTCTCCTGCTGTGCAAGAGAAGCTCTTGAACTTTTTGGCTCAACCAGCCCCTCTTACCTTATTCTTCAGTCGCTGGACAGGGTGAATAAATACCTTTCTGACGGCTACTGCGAAAAGCTTTCAGAGGTTGCGGAAAAAATAAAAAGCCTTAAGGAAAGGCTTAAGGAAAAGGGCTTTCAGCTTGAAGGAAGCGAGCCTCTTAAAATAACCCTTGCCACAAAAAGCGCAGGCTACAAAGGCTGTGAGCTTGCAAAGCTTCTTTACGAAGAAAACAATATCGTTTGCGAGTTTGCAGACCCCGACTTTATCGTGTTTATGCTAACTCCCGAAAACGGAGAGGATATCCCTCTTCTTGAAAGGGCTCTTCTTAATCTGCCCTTTAAAGAGCAAACAAAGGAAAAACCGCCCCTTCTTCTTCCCTGTGAAAGGGTAATGTCGCCAAGAAAGGCGCTCCTTTCAGAAAAAGAGGAGCTTAAGGTTGAAAAATGCGAAGGAAGGGTTCTTGCGGGCTTTTCCGTTTCCTGCCCGCCGGCAGTCCCGATTGTAGTCTGCGGGGAGAAAATAAATAAAAATGCAATAGAAAATTTTAAATATTACGGAATAAAAAAGTGTAAAGTAGTGAAAGAAACGGAGGAATTAAAATGAAAAAATTAACAAAGGCTATATCACTTTTAATGGCGGCTTTAATACTTATGCTCTCCCTTACCGGTTGCGGCGAGGTTAAAAATGCCGAAAAAACTATGAGCGGACTTGTTTTGGCGCTTAAAGAAGGCAACCTTGAAGAGGCAGAAAAATATATGAATATAACCGAGCTTGTAAATACAGCTTCGCTCGATCAGAAAAGCGAAGAGGTTTACGAAATGCTGGGCTATATTTTCAAAAACCTTGAACATAAGGTTATCTCTTCGGAAAAAATCGATAAAGGCAATGTTAACCTTAAGGTTGAAATAACCGCAACAAATATGGAACCCGTTCTTACAGACTTTATTGCAAGCTACCTTCAATACGCTTTTGCAAACGCCCTTTCTTCCGATAAAAGCGAAGAGGAGCTTTCCGCAAAGGCAATGGAAATCTTTAAAGAAACTATAAGCAAGGAAGGCCTTGAAACAGTAACAAACGAGGTGGTTGTAAGAGTTGAAAAAACAGAAGAAGGCTGGAAGGTTAAATCAACCGAAGAGCTGGTAAACGCTCTTACAGGTAATTTGCTTAAGGCAATAGAAGGTATGTCCAAATAAACAGGGAATGTAAAGAAAGTTTGGACCACAAAAATTGAACTTCACCGAAAAAAGACTTTGTAAAGCGGTTCTCCTGAAGGATAACCGCAATGAAGTTCGTGCTTCGCACGAGATAAGTTGCTCCGCAGTGAAGTTTTTTCTGTGGAAAA
Source organism: Clostridia bacterium (assembly GCA_045605445.1). Lineage (GTDB taxonomy): Bacteria > Bacillota > Clostridia > RGIG6154 > RGIG6154 > CAZMHL01. The sequence continues at coordinate 14,107 of JAZUPZ010000008.1, forward strand.
AGTGAAGTTTCTGATAAATCAGAAGTTAATGATAAAAAGTCGTCTGAAAAGA
>JAZUPZ010000009.1:0-6300 GCA_045605445.1 Clostridia bacterium
AGTTGCTCCGCAGTGAAGTTTTTTCTGTGGAAAAAGTGAAGTTTCTGATAAATCAGAAGTTAATGATAAAAAGTCGTCTGAAAAGACGACTTTTTTCCATAATATTTGTGTAACAAATACTTCATTTGTTCGCAAGAACAAACATCATACGCGAAGCGTACTTCACTTGCAACTTGTTGCAAACATCGTTGTTGTATCCCTAAGGATACAACACATAACGGCGGGTTTTCGGTGCGGTTATTTTTGGAGTTTTAGTCTTCAAGAAGGTTGTTTATCTTCTCTAAATCCTCCGTTTCAAGAACACCCTTGTCAAACCAGTTAAGAGCGAACTTTATAACTTTGTAGTCGGGCTCTTTGCCTATCATTTTTACTACACCTTTGTAGACAAAATCTCTTAAGTTCATTATATTTCTCCTCCCATTGCTATTATTGCATTTTTTATTTCTTCTATTACCCCGTTTAACTTCTGATTATAGCCTATTTCGATTCCCGCTTCTATGTTGGCTTTTACTGAAGCTGTTATGTTGCCTTTCAGTTTTGTCATTTCAAGAAGAGAGGTATCTTTAATTTCCTCGGTTAACGGTTCTTTTTCGGCATAATAAACCTCGAAGGTTTCCCCGGAATCAAAAATTTCTTTGATTTTTGCATTTACTGTTTGTGCATCAGGAAACTCGTTTGCAGGAAGCCTGAGATACATAAGATTTGTGCTTGCCATTATGCCGGTTGCTGTTTGACTGTTATAAACGTAGCTATAAGGCAAACGGTTACAGAAGCCGTAGGTTCCCGATTTGCTTGAGCAGGTAATTGTGTTTCTGAAAAGGTTTGTTTGTTCGCCGTGACTTACTGTGGCAAAATTAAAATCGGAAAGCTTGTTTACAATTTTCACTTCTCTTCTTATGTACATTTTGCCGTTTTCCGCAAAAATTCTGTCTCTTGCTATGAAGGTTCCGTCGGAATTCTTTATTCCGTAAAGTTTTATGTTGAGTTTGGCGCTAATTCCCTCTGCAGTTATTTCGGGATTTTCCACACACACAACCTCTGAAGGACTTTCAAGGGTTGGTTCGCCTTTTTGCTCCGAGTTGCCCAGAATGCCGATTGAATTGATTTTCAGATACTCATTGGAATCTGTTAAGGTTAATTCGTTTTCACCGCTTGCTTTGTTTGTCATTATTTGTGAGAAGGCGTTTTCGATATAACCGAGCCCCAGCTGTTCTTTTGTTACGTTGTGGGGATTTTTCCTGTTTTCCTCGTGCTTTTTCAGCTTTTCCACTTCGATTACCACCTTGGTAAAGGCGGGGAAAACATCTTCGCCGGGTTCTGTAGCCGCATCGCTTCCCAGCATTACGTTAAAGCAGAGCACCCTTTCGGTTAAAATGCTTTCTTCTGACACAACAGAAAGCATAAGCCTCATACTTCCAGAAATTGCATACATATTGTTTTTAAGAACATATCTTGCAATTCCGTCATTGCCTATTTTACAGGTGTCGCAAATTGTGGACAAATCGTTTCTTTTTGCAATTATCTGAAGAGTTGCACCTCTTGCCTCTTCGCCTACATCCCATACAATTTCATAGGCCTTTGTATCCCCGGTTACCAGAGGGGTGTCAACAATTTGTTTGAAATTCTTTTTTACTTTTATATGCCTTAGCATTTTTCTCCTCCTTTTCTTGCCCGGAGATATAATACTACAAAAGTTTTATGACATTCAATGACATCTTTTTTTGAAACAAAAAAACAAACCCTTTCAATTGCATTTTAAGCAATTGAAAGGGTTTGTAATTTTTATCGTTCTTCTCTGAAATATGCCAGTCCCAGCGAAGCAGGAGGCTGATTTTCCTTTTTGTTTCTTATACTTGTGATTATAAGAACAACGATTGTTACAACATAAGGAAGCATATTGAAGATTGCAACTGCGCTTCTGCTTAAGCCGGAAATGTAAGAGTATGCAATGTAAAGTCCGCCGAAAAGGAAGGAGCCGAGAATACTTACATTTGGTTTCCAGAGAGCGAAAATTACAAGGGCAATTGCAAGCCAGCCTCTGTCACCAAAGCCACCGTTTGTCCAGGAGCCGCCGGTGTAGTCGAGAATAAAGTAAAGTCCGCCAAGGCCTGCTATTGCTCCGCCGATAACGGTTGCAAGATATTTGTACTTTGTTACGTTTATTCCTGCCGCATCTGCCGTTGCAGGGTTTTCACCAACTGCACGAAGGTGAAGTCCTGCTCTTGTTTTCTTTAAGAACCACGCCGCAACGATTGCAATTATTACTGCAAGATAAGCAAGGAAGCCATAGGAAAAGAAAATTGTTCCGATTGCGCCCAAATTATCGGCAAAAGGAAGAGTTGTTTTAAAATAGTCCGCTGTTGTTTTAACGGAAATGTTTCCGCCGTTTCCTACAATTTTGGTTAAAGAGCCACCGAAGAAGTCACCAAAGCCAACACCAAAGGTTGTAAGGGCAAGACCGGTTACGTTCTGATTTGCACGAAGAGTTATTGTAAGAAAGCTGTAAATCAGAGCCGCAAGAGCCGAGCCTAAAAGAGAGGACAAAAGGGGAATTAAAATGCACCAGAAGGCAGAAGGAGTCTGAACAGACTGTTCATAAATATAAGCTCCGATAATTCCTGCACTGCCGCCCATATACATAATTCCCGGGATACCCAGATTAAGGTTTCCCGATTTTTCGGTTATTATTTCGCCTGTTGAGCCAAACAGAAGAGGTATTCCCTGTTCAATAGCTTTTTTAATTATAGTTGCAAACATTTATTATACCTCCTCCTTGTGTTTTTTACGGAAGTTGATTTTATACTGAACAAAAAATTCACTTCCGATGATAAAGAACAGAATTATTCCCGTAAGAATATCCGATATACTTTCGTTAAGCTGAAAAGCCGTTGCAATTTCTCCTGCACCTCTGTCCAGAAAAACAATTAAAAACGAGGTTAGCGCCATTACAATAGGATTGAACTTTGCAAGCCAGGAAACCATTATCGCCGTAAAGCCCATTCCGCCTACAATGCTGGTGTTGATTGTATGGTCGGTTCCTGCAACGATAAGAAGACCTGCAACACCGCAAAGAGCACCTGAAAGAGCCATTGTTCTTAAAATAACCTTTTTAACGTTAATTCCTACATATCTTGCCGTGTTTTCGCTTTCTCCCACAACGGAAATTTCGTAGCCGTGTTTGCTGTATTTAAGATAGATATACATAATAACGGTTAAAGCGGCAACAACAAGAATATTAAGAAGATATTTCTGACCAAAGAGCGAAGGAAGCCATCCGCCTTCTGTTGCACGGTTGATAACGCCTACCGTGTTTGAATCTTTAGGATTTTCCCAGAACACAATACAGAAGGAAACAAGCTGCATTGCAACATAGTTCATCATAAGAGTGAACAGGGTTTCATTTGTATTGAAATTCGCTTTGAAAAGCGCCGGGATAAAGCCCCAGATCATACCCGCAAGAACAGCACAAGCAAGCATAAGCGGGAAAAGAAGATAGCCCGGAAGGGTGTTTCCGAAATAAATCATAACTGCGGCAGATGCAAGACCTCCCACAAGAGTTTGTCCTTCAGCGCCAATGTTCCAGAATTTCATTTTAAATGCGGGAGTTACCGCAAGAGAAACGCAAAGGAGCATTGCCAGCTTCTGAAGAGTGTTCCAGATTTTTCTTGATGAACCGAAGGTTCCCTTTAACATAGAAGCATAAACCTCGATAGGGTTATAGCCCGTAAGCAGAACAATTACAACAGCGCAAAGGATAAGAGCAAGAAGAATTGCAACAAGTCTTATTACCCAGGCCTTCTGCCATTTTATTTCACCACGCTTGGAAACCTGAATTTTAGGTTCACGATGTTGGTGTTTTTCATTATTCTTCATTTTCTGAGCCCTCCTTCATTCTTGTCATAAGAAGACCGATTTCTTCCTTAGAAGCTTCTCTGGCATTAACAATTCCGTTTACGCTGCCTGAACAAAGCACCATTATTCTGTCACAGAGTTCAAGGAGAACGTCGAGATCTTCACCAACCAGAATTACCGCAACTCCTCGTTTTTTCTGTTCGTTAAGCAGATTGTAGATAGTGTAAGAGGAGTTAATATCAAGACCTCTTACGGGATAAGCCGCCATAAGAACAGTTGGCGATGATGCAATTTCTCTTCCCACAAGAACCTTCTGAACGTTACCGCCGGAAAGTCTTCTTACAGGAGTTGTTGCCCCGGGAGTTACAACTTCGAGTCTTTTAATTATTTCGTCTGCAAGGTCTTTGGGAGCTTTTCTTTCAAGGAAAACAGATTTTCCTTTTCTGTAGCTTCGAAGCATCATATTGTCGATAATATCCATATTACCTACAAGGCCCATTCCCAGTCTGTCTTCAGGAACAAAGGAAAGTCTTACGCCCATATCTCTTATCTGCATAGGGGTTTTGTCTCTTAAATTTTCAATTGTTTCGGTTTTCGGGTCAAGATAGAGAATTTCGCCGTTTTCAAGATGCTGAAGACCTGCGATTGACTCTAAAAGCTCTCTCTGACCGCTTCCTGCAATACCTGCAATACCGAGGATTTCGCCGGAACGGGCTGAGAAGGAAATGTTTTTTAAAACAGTTGTTCCCTCGCGGTTAATACAGTTTATATTTTTAACAATAAGCCTGTCCTTCGGGTTTTCAGGCTCGCTTCTTTCAATGTTCAAAGAAATCTTTTTGCCCACCATCATTTCGGTAAGCTGATTTTCATCTGTATCACAGGTGTTAACCGTTCCTATGTATTCGCCCTTACGGAGAACGGAAACTCTGTCGGAAATTTCAAGAACCTCGTTAAGCTTGTGAGTTATAATTATAATAGCCTTTCCGTCGGCTTTCATATTTTTAAGAACCGCAAAAAGCTTTTTTGTTTCCTGAGGTGTTAAAACAGCGGTAGGCTCATCGAGAATGAGAATATCTGCGCCTCTGTACAGCACTCTTATAATTTCAACCGTCTGTTTTTCAGAAACTGACATTTCGTAAATTTTCTTCTGCGGGTCGATTATAAAACCGTATTTATCGGCAATTTCTTTAACCTTGGCTTCTGCCGTTTTTACGTCGTATTTTTTATCGTTATCAAGTCCGAGAATTATATTTTCAGCCGCTGTAAAAACGTCAACCAGCTTAAAGTGCTGATGAATCATACCTATTTTATATTCGAAAGCATCTTTTGGAGAACGGATAACAACCTCTTCGCCGTTTATAAAAATCTGACCTTCGTCGGGAAAATATATGCCGGAAATCATATTCATAAGGGTAGTTTTTCCGCTACCGTTTTCTCCCAGTATTGAAAGAATTTCACCTTTTTTAACATTAAGACAAACATTTTTGTTTGCCACAACGCTGCCAAAGGTTTTTGTTATGTTCTTTAATTCTATTGCTGTTGCAGAACTCACTTTTCTTCCTCCTGTTTTCAAAATTTATGTCAAATAAATATTATGCCTATTCTACATTCTCTTAATTTTAACATTTTTCAACACATTTTACAATAGTCAAACCAAAAAAAGTTGGTATAAAAAAGAAACCCGTTAAAACTCATTTTAAGGTGAAGTTGCTTTGCAGTGATGTTTACTTTCGCAAGTGATGTTTACCTTAAGGCAAGTGAAGTATTCCCCGGCGGTAATATAACAGAAGAAACTCCCGAAGGAGTTTCAACCAACACTATTCATTATTATTTAATACGAGTGAAACGAGTATCAAGGTTCTCCGATTTTTTCAAAATCTTTGATTTTGTCATAAAATCGTGAGGTCCTTATTATTTAAACAAAAACACCGACTCCCGAAGGAGTCGATGATTTTTTGTAGTTTAAATTATTCTGCTGTACGAGTAATTGCTGCTGCACCTGCTATTGTGTAAACTCTGATTGTTACAGAATCTTCACCTGAATATGTGTAGTAAAGTGCTTTTGGCTGGTTGTTTGCATTACCTGAGTAACCAAATGCAAGCTGTACTGATTCTGCTCCGTTTTCTCTCTGTGTTTTGAGATAATCGCCGAGACCGCTGAATGTAAGTTCTCTTGCATAGTATGTACCAATTGTCCAGTTATCAACCGATGCTGAAGTTGTACCAACGTATGAGCCAAGTTCAAGTCCTGACATCATATCTGTTGTTACAGTTCCTGCTGTTGCAGTTGAACCTTCTGCAATTCCGCCGAACGGAACACTGTAGTCACCTGTTACAGGCCATGCTCTTACAGTACCAAGAGCTGTTCTGGTCCACTGTTTCTTGAAGTACCAGGTTGTCTTTACAAATTCTCTGTCAAGTCCTGAAATATCAAGAGTTGTGTATACC
>JAZUPZ010000010.1:0-5607 GCA_045605445.1 Clostridia bacterium
CGTCGCAACACTCGCTGTTAATTGAGCTTTTACAAAGCTCAAAGTTTACGCTCGGTTGCTCCTTCTCCCCTTAAAGTCTGCCGACTTTCGGGGACCCCGAAAAGCAAAAGCAATACAAAAAAGTGAAGGCATTAGTTGAAGATAATGCCAAACAAAATTGTGTTGCTTTGACGCTGTTTGTTCTGAAACATTTTTTTCTATCCCTTTAGAAAGGAGGTGTAAAATAATTTTACACCTCCTTTAATTTATCCAAGATACGCTTTTTCGCCGTCAAATTTAAGAGTATAGTTAACGTCGGTATAATCTTCGGGCAGAGTGAACAATCCGCCGTTTGAATTTATTTTTCCGCTTATAACAATCTTGCCGCCGCTTGTGGAAATGCTGCCGTCGTAAATGTTGTAAACCGCATCGGTATAACTGAATATTTCTTCAATGCCGTTACCCAGGTCGGCAAAAACGGCAAAGGCAAGCTGCGATCTTGAACCTACTGTTCCAAACTCGATAACAACCTTTGTTCCTGTTTCGTTCCATTCAACAATTTTCTTTGAAGGATAGGTAAGCCCCGATTCGTCTCTGAAAGAAATATCGGCATTTCCGCCCTTTTCGTAAAATTCTTCAGCTGACTTGTTTCTTGCCTTCTGAGCTTCAAGCTGTTCTGCAATGGCATTTTCGTAGCTTGCAATTTCAGGGTCATCGGCAAAAACGTCTTTAATGCTTTCGATATAAGCAAGAGCTTCGTCAAAGTTGCGGTCTTCAAGCCATTTCTGCATTTTTGTTTCAAGGTCGCCTTTAAGAAGTGCCTTGCATTTTTCTATTTTTTCTTCAACAAGGTCATATTTTTTATAGCCGGGGTAAATTCCCATAAAAGCTTTTATTGCATCGTAATATTCGCCCTGTGAAATAAGAGCTTCTCCCTCTTCAAAAAGCTGTTCTGCATTTTCCGCATTGTTCAGCTCCTCAAGGTATTTTTCACCAAGCTCGGGGTCAAAAAACTTAATTGCCGCAATTCTTTTTTCAGCCTCTTCAAACTCAATTTCTCCTTCAAGGTATGAGTCGGTAAGGGACATTGCAGTTTCGGCAAAATAATCGTTGATTTTTTTCAGGGACATTCCGTTTCCGCTGCACCATTTGTACAGAAAATGAGCATTTTCGTATTTCTCGCTTTCAAAGCTTGAAATAAAAAGACCAACTCCCGGACGGAAAATAAATCCGAGAATAATTGTTAAAATTATCAGCCCTGAAATAACAGAAGCAACAATAATGCCGGCTCCGCCTTTCTTTTTTGGAGGCACTTCTGCAGCTTTTGTGGACTTCTGATGATCAATATAGTCCTGAGAAACCTTTGGAAGCTCTTCAGTGTTTCCCTTTTTTTCGTCCGGCTGAATTTCTTCGGGTTTTTCTTCTGGCACCTCTTCTGCAGTTTCTTCTTTTTCTGCCTGCGCCCTTTCTGTCGATTCCTGAACCTCTCTGGGGTTGAAAATCGAGGTGTGGTCATCTGCAGGCTCGGAAGAAGCCGGGGTAACTACCGGCATGGAAGAACCAAGGGGTCTTCCTCCTTCTCTTCTTCTCTTGAGAATTTCTATAACAATATCAATCTGAGTGGGGGAATAAAGGTCCCTTCTTGTAAGAATTCCAAGAAGCTCGTCATCAGATTTCTGATTAAGCTGTTCTCTCAGTTCGTTTATATCCAAATTTTATCACTCCGTTTTTCTGTTGAAACTCAGGGCATATTATATTTATCCCTTTTATATAAGTATATCATAATTTGTCATATTTGCAAACAATAATTTTAAAAGAAGCTTTTTTTGTAAAATACAACCAAAATTTTCTATATTTTTGTCAAAGGGGTTGACTTTGAAATCTGGTGTGTTACAATGACACAAACGGCGGACAAAAATGCGGTATAATATATTGAAAACAGTCTGTCGGTACACCTGCGGTTATTTGCAAAATAACTGCAGAAAAGAGGGGATTTATATGTTAAAAAAAGAAAGACGTGAGGATACCGTTCCGTTGCCGGATTACGAGGTTATGTTCCGCGAGGACGGAGGCGGAGAGGGCGTTTCCATGCGCTTTTTTGTAAAGCTCTGGAAAAAGCATATCGGTATGCTTATAAAATCAACAATTCTTTTTGCTGCAAAGCACAGCGCCTTCTGGATGGTTCCGATTATAACCGCAAATATAATCAATCTTGCAACAATCGGCGGCGACAACGCTTTGTCGGGAATGCTTATAAATTTTGCAGTTCTGTGCGGTTTTCTTCTGGCAAATATTCCGCTTAACTATCTTCATGCAAGTTATGTAAGCAAAACCTTAAGAACAATAAGCGCAGGAATGAGAAGCACGCTTATAAGAAAGCTTCAACACCTTTCCATTACTTATTACAAAGATATTGAATCAGGAAGAGTTCAGTCAAAGTTCATCCGTGACATTGAAATGATTGAAAATCTGAACAGGCAGTTTATTGCGGTTGTTATTCATGCGCTTCTTTCTGTTGTTTTCGGCGTTGTGGTAGCGCTTTACAAGAGCCCTATGATTGCCCCCTTCTTCCTTTTTGTTATTCCTGTTAACGTAACAGTTGCAAGAATTTTCAGAAAAAGAATGAAGAAAAACAACTCGGAGCTGAGGAAACAGAGCGAGCAGGTTTCAACTTCAATGACAAACATGATGGAGCTTATTCCCGTAACCAAGGCGCACGGACTTGAAAATGAGGAAATTGAAAATCTTACGGGCAAAATTGCCTTATTGAAGGATAAGGGAATTGCTCTTGATGTTACCAACGAGTTTTTCGGGTCAATCATTTTTGTTCTTACCCAGCTTATGTCCTGCCTTTGCCTTGTTTATTCGGGCTGGCTGGCATATACGGGCAGAATCCGGGTGGGCGATATTGTTGTTTTCCAGTCATATTTTTCAATGGTAACAAACAATGTTAATGCGCTTGTTAATATTCTTCCTGAAATGAGCAAGGGCTTTGAATCAATTCAGTCTGTTTCGGAAATACTTCTTTCCGATGATATTGAAGACAACAGAGATAAAATTAAATTAAGATATGTTCACGGAACAGTTTATTTCGATGATGTTTCCTACAAATATCCCGGAGCAGAGGAAGCTGTTATCAAAGATTTCAATCTTCGTGTTGAACCGGGCGAATGTGTTGCCTTTGTAGGAGCTTCGGGCTCGGGCAAAAGCACAATTATGAATATGATAATCGGCTTTTTAAAGGCAACAAAGGGAAGTATAAGTATCGACGGAAAGCCAATTGCTGCTTTAAATCTAAGCGATTACAGAAAGCACATTTCCGTTGTTCCCCAGAACAGTATTCTCTTCCCGGGAAGCATTAAGGATAACATTGTTTATGGTTTGAAGGAATACACAAAAGAGGACCTGGACAGAGCAATTGAAATGGCAAATATAAACGAGTTTACCAAAGACCTTCCAAACGGTCTTGATACGCTTATCGGTGAACACGGCGACAAGCTTTCCGGTGGACAGAAACAGAGAATTTCCATTGCAAGGGCAATTATAAGAAATCCGAAAATAATTATTCTCGATGAAGCAACCAGCGCTCTTGATAATATCTCCGAGTATCAGGTGCAGAAGGCAATTTCTTCTCTTATAAAAGACAGAACCACCTTTATTGTTGCTCACAGACTTTCAACCATAAGAGATGCCGACAGGATCGTAGTAATGGAAAAGGGCAGAATTGCCGAAATGGGAACCTACAACGAGCTTATGGAGAAAAAAGGCAAATTTTACGAGCTTAAAGCCTTAAGCGATCTTAACGAAACGGCAAAGTTAGGAGTTCACGATGAATAAAAATGTGCATTATTTTTGATTTATGTTGCAAAATTTTCATTTTTTTGAAAAATTTGCAAAATTCCTTGTAATTTTATTAAATTTGTAGTATACTAACTAAGATGTAAAATAATAAAAATTTTTAAATATTAAGGAGGCAAATTTTTATGTCAGTAAAAGTTGCAATCAATGGTTTCGGCCGTATCGGTCGTCTTGCATTCAGACAGATGTTTGGTGCAGAAGGATATGAAGTAGTTGCTATCAACGACTTGACAGATCCTAAAATGTTAGCTCATTTGTTGAAATACGATTCATCACAGGGCAGATACGACGGTCATACAGTTGTTGCCGGTGAAGACAGCATCACAGTTGACGGCAAAGAAATCAAAATCTACGCTATTAAAGATGCTAAAGAATGTCCTTGGGGCGAAATCGGAGTAGACGTTGTTCTTGAATGTACAGGTTTCTACTGCTCAAAAGAAAAGAGCCAGGCTCATATCGATGCCGGTGCTAAAAAAGTTGTTATTTCTGCTCCTGCAGGTAACGATCTTAAAACAATCGTATTCAGCGTAAATGAAAATACTCTTACAAAAGAAGATACAATCATTTCTGCTGCTTCTTGTACAACAAACTGCTTGGCTCCTATGGCTAAAGCTCTTAACGATTATGCTCCTATCCAGAGCGGTATCATGGCTACAATCCACGCTTACACAGGCGACCAGATGATTCTTGACGGTCCTCACAGAAAAGGCGACTTAAGAAGAGCAAGAGCAGGTGCGGTTAATATCGTTCCTAACTCAACAGGTGCTGCAAAAGCTATCGGCCTTGTTATTCCTGAACTTAACGGCAAACTTATCGGTTCTGCACAGAGAGTTCCGGTTCCAACAGGTTCAACAACAATTCTTACAGCTGTTGTTAAAGGTACAGACGTTACTAAAGAAGGAATCAACGCTGCTATGAAAGCTGCTGCTTCTGATTCATTCGGTTACAACGAAGACGAAATCGTTTCTTCTGATATCGTTGGTATCACATACGGTTCACTTTTCGATGCTACTCAGACAATGGTATCAAAAGTTGCTGATGACCTTTATGAAGTTCAGGTTGTTTCATGGTATGATAACGAAAACTCATACACAAGCCAGATGGTTAGAACAATCAAATACTTCGCTGAACTTAACTAATTAAAAGTTAAATTTAACCCCCGCTCATCTGAGCGGGGGTTTTGTATTGCCGAAAAGGAGCTCCAGAGGATGTAGTCTTACATCAAAGCATTATATTTAATAACATATGCTGCAGGGGGTGTACCCGTTTTTAACGGCTTTTTCAAATGCCGTTTTAATGCAGCTATTACGAAGATATTTACAGCTCTTTTTATGATACTTTGAACCGGTTTCTGTTATATAAACAGTTTTATTATTTTCGGGTGAGCTGCCTTGATAAGATACGGTGGTTGTTATTTTGAATTCTTCGGCAGCATAAGAATTATTATCTTGATTATTGCCGTATGGCAAAATAAATATAGCGAAAATAAACAAAATGCTGATTATTATACCTGTACATTGTTTTTTCAAAACTCTTACCTCCTGTATGTTTTCATACTTGGAGTATACCATAGGGCGTTTGAAAAATCAATAAGAATGAGGTGTAAAAATTGTTTTACACCTCATTTATATTAATGTCTTTAGACTGTTGAGTACACGAAGTGTACGAAACAATAAACCACCCTCTATGAGGGTGGGAAGCAAAAGGTTATACCAAAAAATTCCCCAATCTGATACAATAAAGTTGTTCAAGCTTATTGCAGAAGAAAGG
>JAZUPZ010000011.1:0-18130 GCA_045605445.1 Clostridia bacterium
GGCGGCGCCTTCGACGCCCCTAAGAATTTCGCTTGAGGGGAGGGCCTCATTCCTCCATCTGCTTGCCGAGGAACGCCGCCGCCACCTGGGCCAGTCGCACGTCCCCCTCGCCGCGGATGGTGCCGCTCTCCGGCTGGATGAGGCATACCGCGCCGGTCACGTCGCCGCCGGCGATGATGGGGGAGGCCACGGCGGCGAAGCGGTTGATGGTCTCCACCGGCTGAAGGCGGTTGCCGCCGCCTGCCTGCACCACGTAGGTCTGCCGCCCCTCCATCACGTCGTCCAGCCCGGCGGATACCCGGCGCTCAATGAACTCCTTGCGGTTTTGCCCCGCGGCGGCGATGACGTGGTCGCGGTCGCACACCAGCACCGTCATATTGCAGGCGCGGGCCAGCACGTCGGCGTACTGCACCGCAAAGGGGGACAGCTCCCCCACGGGGGAGTATTTTTTGAACACAACCTCCCCATCTTTCTCCGTGAAGATCTCCAACGGATCCCCCTCCCGAATCCGCATAGTTCTTCTAATCTCTTTTGGGATAACCACACGCCCTAAATCATCTATACGGCGTACAATACCTGTTGCTTTCATATATAAAAACTCCTTTTCACTATTTAATGGTGTGGAGTTAGTATGTGGAACATTGCCATTATTATACGTATTTGACACTATGACATTAAGATTGCACAAAGAAAGGGCATCGCAGTTAAACTGCGATGCCCTTATAAAGGTATTCCAATTTATCCCAAAGCAACCATGCTGAAAACGAGTGCAAACAAGGCAACGGTTTCGCAAAGGCCGACAACGGTGATGTACTGCGAAAAGCCTTTTCCCGTTTCGGCCAAGGCATCGGCACCTGCGGCACCGGCTTTACCCTGAGCGACGGCAGAAAGAGCCATTGCCAAGCCGGATGCGAGCCCGAGGCCAAGCAAAAACGCAGGGTCGGCAGAGGCCGCTTTCATCTGCTGCATTAAAAGAAAGCCGTAAATGGTCTGTGTAAGCGGTGCACCCGCAAAAACGGTGAGAATAAAAGGTGCGGCTTTATTTACCATATAACATTTTTTCCATGCGCCAATAGAAGATTGACCTGCAATACCAATGCCGATGGCCGAACCGATTGCGGCAATACCCATAACTAATGCTGTACCTAATGCCCCAAAATCCATAATAATTCTCCTTAAAACTTAATTTTTTCTTCAAAAGGTTTAAACTTGTGCCCACTCCAGGACATCCCCAGATGAGACGAAAATTCCAAGGTATTTAGTCTAATTCCGTGAACGATGACCGAAAGAATGTTTAGAATCATATTCAGTCCGTGGCCAAACACCAACAGGACGATGGCAAGGATCATAAACATAAAATTGCCCAGCAAGGGGCCTGCCAACTCATTAACGGTAGCAGAGATCGCAGCACCTGCAAGGCCGACAGCCCAAAGGCGTATATAGGAAACGATGTCACTGAACAGATTAAAGATACCCAGTAAAACCGAAACAATATTGGTAAGACTTGAAAGGATAGATTTAATCACACTGCCTTCATAGTTTGCAAATATAAAGCTTAAAACAAATCCGATGGCAATAAAAGCAATGGCGATAGTACCGACGGGAATGCCGCCAATCACCAAGCCAAGACTGAAGACCTCTCCGTTTACCACAAAGCTAAGCACCAAATAGAACATACCGATAAGCTCGATCGCAGAGCCGATGTCACCGATCACCTTAAGGGATCTTCTGTTCCGTATAGCGCACTTAATATGAGCTACCGTCAGCTGAACAAGGGCGAACACGAAGCATAAGATCTGCAGGTTTTGCGCCGTTGTGAGCCCGGCGGTGCCGTTGGTCCAGAACGGATACCAGATCTTATCGGCATACACGTTTGAGATGACCGGGATGGATAAGCTTTTAAGCCACGCAGGCAACTGCTCCGGAGAAAGGCCGAACCAAGTGCAGGTAAGGGTTCCCCAAAGAACCGTTGACAGACCGAACAGCCCCACAAGCAAAAACGCAGGCGAGATCTGCTTTTTGGTGATAAGCGATTTTATAATCGGGAGCGCTGCAATGGCACAAATAAACAATCCGTATCCGCCGTCACCGAAAATGATTCCGAAAAATATGAGTATAAATGCCAGGAACCAACCCGAAATGTCATACTCGAAATATCCGGGAACAGTGCCCAAAAAGTCCGTCAGCGGATAGATAAGACTTACGAATTTGTTATTTTTAAGCTTCGTGGGAACGTTATCCTCTTCGCTTGGCTCTTCCACGAGAAGTCCCCACGAATGGCTTTGGGCGGTTTGCTTGAGCCGATCAAGGTTTTCCGCCTCGATATAGCCTGTGAAATATGAAACGGAAAGAGGGACTTCACTTTCGGGCGATAAATTTTCGTCGGCCATCCCCGTAGCATAGGTTTCAAATTCCATTTCCTTTTCGGTAGCACCAATGGCTCTTTTAATGCTCTCGACATAACAAGCGTAGGAGGAAATCGTATCGTCGATTTCGTCTATACGGGCGCCAAGCTCCGAAAGCCGTTGCTTCATCTCGCTTGTAGAAAGCTGTGGTAATGCCAAACGGTATGTGTTCAACGATGAAACGGCTTCATCAAGATCTTCCTTAGTGGACTTGAGCAACATAAATCTAACAGTCGATTTTGTTGCATCGATCCGAACGGTTTTAATGCTTTCGTAGAGTAGCTCATATTCGGCCTTCGGCATCTCGTAAAAGGAGACCTCATAACCTTTTGCTTGTAAATCGCTTATGCTGCTCGGATCAACGTCGCCCCAGCTTTTTAAACGGTCAAGCTCGGAGCTGAGTGTGATTCGCTCTGCCCCGCACTGCTTCTTTTCTGCATCAAGGGCCTGGATCTTTGCCGCAACGGACAAAGCCTCTGCGGTGTTCGCTTCTTTTTGCTTTACTTTTTTCTTTTTGCCGATCGTAAAGACCGCACTTTCGAGCAAGGCAATTTGCTCTTTGAGCGAGGCAAGCCGTTGCCCGGAGCCTTCCATTATTTCAATATGGACGATTCCCAATTTGCGAAGCTTTTTCAGGGTCTCATCCTTTTTGTTTTCTCTGATGATCAGAGATATTTTTTTCATAGGCACGATCATAATGAATAAACCTCCTTTTCGGAAGCCGCCGCATTACGAAGGGCGATCTTGCGTTTTGAGATTTTCGAACGCACTACGGCACTGACCTGTTGGTCTGCCATATAAATTGATATTTTTTTGATATTTTCCTCGGTTTCGGGGATCTTGACTTTTTCAAAGAGATTGACCCTTTGGGAGGTTGCAAGCAATTCACACTCTAATAGTCGGACCTGTTCATCTAACACCTCCGCCTCCAGATCGAGGGACATTGCCCGTTCTATATGGGTTGCGGCAATATCTACCCAAAGAGGTGTTTCGTAAAGATCATAATCCCCCCGAGAGAAATCTGCGCCCTCAAACGTAGGAATATCAACGCCTGCAATATTTCCTTTTCCTTTGCAAATATTGCTGACGGTTATAATTCCCTGAGGAAAGGCGTTCATTTCACTGAAAACAGCGATCCACTCCTTAAATCCAAATTCAAGATCTTCCCGTTCTTTTCTAACTGCCTTTGCTTTGGATTCAATGGTGCGGATCTCCGATTGGAGCTGCTGCTTTTTCAGTGTCAGAGTAGGCAAATATCTGCGGTACATTTTGAGTGCGTCCTTTTGCACTTTTAATTCATTTTTTGTTAGCTTGATTTTTGCCAAAATCGCATCCCTCCTTACTTCTTAGGCCAAAATTCATCAGTAAGGTCTGATTTTATTCCGGTTTCATCCTTATCAAAGCAATCCGCTAAAATTTCCCAACCCAAATCAAGTGCTTCTTCAAGTGAAAGATTAACAGACAGTGACATCATCTTGCATTCAAACAGTTCACCATATTTAAGCAATTTTTCGTCCCAACGGCTCATAGAGAAGCCCATATTCTTCTTTTCGAGTGTTTCTTTATATGAAGAATATAAGCGAATCATTGCATCCATTAATGCACGATGGTCTTTTCGTGTTTTGCCATTTACATTTTGTTTCAGTCGGGAAAGTGAACCAAAAGGCTCTATGCGGCCGCCTTTAAGGTAATATTGTCCTTCTGTAATATATCCGGTATTGTCGGGAACAGGATGTGTTACATCATCGCCCGGCATTGTGGTAACTGCCAAAACGGTAACTGAACCTGAATCAGCAAAGTCAACCGCTTTTTCATAACGTGCTGCAAGCTGAGAATAAAGGTCTCCGGGATATCCACGATTTGATGGCACCTGTTCTTGAGTAATAGCAATTTCTTTCATTGCATCAGCAAAGTTGGTCATATCGGTAAGAAGCACCAATACATCCTTGTCTTGCAATGCGAATTGTTCTGCTACCGCCAGTACCATATCCGGTATCATCATACATTCTACCGTAGGATCGGAAGCAGTATGAATAAACATTACAGTTTTACTCAAAGCACCGCCTTTGGAAAGTGCGTCCTTAAAATATAAAAAATCGTCATATTTAAGTCCCATTCCTCCGAGCACAATTACATCAGCTTCAGCCTGCATTGCAATACGTGCAAGAAGTTGATTGTACGGCTCACCGGAAATAGAGAAAATAGGCAGTTTTTGAGAAACAACCAATGTGTTAAACATATCAATCATAGGAATGTTGGTTCTCATCATTCGGTTGGCAAGAATACGTTTGGTTGGGTTAACAGAGGGACCTCCGATGGGCTTCATATTTTCTGTAAGTGCCGGTCCCTTATCTCTTGGTTCACCCGAACCGTTGAATATACGTCCTAACAAGTCATCGCTGAATGATATTCTCATTTCGTGGCCGAGAAAACGCACTTCATCCCCGGTAGAAACACCCTGACCACCGGCAAAGACCTGCAATGACACAATATCTCCCTCAATTTTGTTAACCTGAGCCAAGGATTTGCCGAATCGCGTATTGATCTGTGCCAATTCCTTATATTGAACATCTTTTGCACGAACGGTAATGACGTTTCCGGTAATGGATTCTATTCGATTATATACTTTATTCATTCTCATTCACCGTCCTTTAATAATTTTTCAGCCGGTGCAGATAATTTTCCGCCACCCTTAGTATACAATATGTCAATTTCGGATTCTGCTTTTTTAAACGACTCGCTCTCGAACTCTGTGTAATTCCAGTCAATGAATTTTTGACGCATACGATTAAAGAAACTACGTGCATCGTCTTTGCTCTCGGCAGCATAATTACTGCCCAAAACATATACCAGCTTATCGGTAACATAGCGCTGACGTAATGTTGTGCAGTTTGCCTCAATCAAATCAAATGAGTTTTGCTGCAGATAAACGGCATCGAGCATTTCTGATTTTAGGTAGGTAATATAATCCGAAAGAGTTGTACCTTCTTCGCCGACAACCTTCATCATAGAACCAATCTCATCACCATGTTGAAGAATCCCTTTGCAAAATTCCAATTTATTATTGTCAATAACGCTTTTGTACTTTGACCAGGAAATAAGAGGATCAATGGCCGGATATTTTCTTGCATCCGAACGCTCACGGGAAAGGCCATGAAAAGCTCCCACAACCTTCAGTGTTGCCTGAGTTACAGGTTCTTCAAAGTTACCGCCTGCCGGAGAAACCGTACCTCCAATAGTAACAGAGCCTGTGCTTCCGTCAGGCAAGCGGACATAACCTGCTCTTTCGTAAAATGCTGCTATATACGATTCAAGATAAGCAGGGAAAGCCTCTTCACCCGGAATCTCTTCAAGTCTGCCTGACATTTCACGAAGAGCCTGTGCCCAACGTGATGTTGAGTCTGCTAAAAGCAAAACATTAAGTCCCATCTGGCGGTAATATTCAGCCAGAGTTACCGATGTGTAAACCGAAGCTTCACGGGATGCAACCGGCATTGAGGATGTGTTACATATAATAATGGTACGCTCCATAAGCGAACGCCCTGTTTTAGGATCTGTCAGTTCGGGGAATTCTGTCAGTGTTTCAACAACTTCACCGGCTCGTTCTCCACACGCCGCAATGATTACAATATCTACATCTGCATATTTTGAAGTGGTATGCTGTAATACCGTCTTGCCTGCACCAAAGGGACCGGGTGTACAATAAGTTCCGCCCTTTGCAACGGGAAAGAAGGAGTCAATAAGACGAACCTTAGTTTCCATTGTTTCAACAGGTGCCAATCTCTCGCTATAACACTTTACTGCACGTTTAACAGGCCACTTGAAAGACATAGATACAGGAATATCACGTCCTCTTTCATCAGTTATGACCGCAACAGTTTCCCTTACGGTATATTCGCCCTTTTGTACAATGGATTTCACTGTATAGTTTCCGAGCACATAAAATGGCACGAAAATTTTATGTGTAAACGGACCTTCTGGAACAGTTCCTATATATTCACCTGCACGAACAACATCGCCAATTTTTGCGGTAGGTGTAAATTCCCACTTTTTTTCAGTATCAAGCCCGTCTGCGTAAATGCCTCTTTCCAAAAACCAACCCGCCTGTTTTGCTAAAACCGGAAGCGGATTCTGAAGCCCGTCATATATTTGACCAAGCAACCCGGGACCAAGCTCTGCGGACAGCATATCACCTGTGAACTCTACTGTGTCTCCGCATTTGATACCATCAGTCATTTCATAAACCTGCACCTGAGCAACATTGCCTCTTATACGAATTATTTCACTCTTTAGGGCTGTATTGCCCACTTTTACAAAGCATATCTCATTCATAGAAACATTGCCATCAAACTCAACTGACACCAAGTTTCCGTTTATGCTTACTACCTTTCCTTTATTTTCGGTCATTGTTCTGCCTCCAAATTATCTCCTTTTATAATGGAGTTATATATATTTCTGTATGCTTTTTTTCCTGTCTCTGTATCAAACTGTCTTATGCGGAGAAGCAATTTTAATTTAAGTCCGTAATAGAAAATATACTCATCAGAAAAAGCATCCATAGGTCTGAGTGTTTCCAACATTTCTAAACGATAACTATTGAGATATTTTTCCGCTTCCATCGGGTTTTCTTTTTCTATTGCCGTATTAGCAGCTTTGATGTATTCCACAGGTAAAATCCTGTTTTCTGTATCGAAAACTTTATTCATTTTTTCTGCCCGAACCTTGCCGAGAGCAAATCGAAGATTTATCTCACATTCGTTCCATGCATCAATCAAAGATGAACCCAATCTTTCTGCATTTTTTGGGGGAGATAAGCTAATCTTCTTTATAGCTTCTTGAGATTTTTTCCCTAAGAAGCGTTCGCAAAGTTCATTGAAGCGTTCTTCGGTAATCAGAAGCGGAACATTCTCACTTACTCCATCCAAAGACGGCAATTGTGAAATCAAATAATATTCAGCCATAATTTATTCCTTCGCCTCTTTCAAAAGTTCAGTAACCTTTGGACTGAGATAGTTCGAAAGCATATCCACTACAGCCTCTGCAGAATAATCATAATAAGCACTGCCGTTATTCACAGCAATGCGAAAACCGCCATCAAAATTATCATTAGCTTTCAAGGTAATACCATTTAGCATTTTTTCTTTAAGGGACGCAAGAATGTTATCTTCAAATCTATTAATGTCTTGACTGTTCATTATCACAGTAATATCTTCTGCATCCGGCTTGTTCGCCCAACACTCAATAATATTGATAATTAGTCCTGCAAGTTCATCTGATGAATATATGGTGTTAACATTTCCACTAACAATTGTTTTAAGCTCTCTTGTCACACTTTCTCTGAAAGATATTAACAGATTGCGACCTGCTTGACGAATTGCATCCTCGCTTGATTACGTCATCTTCTCAGTTTCTGCTCTTGCATCAGCCATAATTTTATCTGCCTGTGCCTGTGCTTCGGCAATAATCTTTTCGGCGTCTGCCTTTGCAGCATCGACTATGTCCTTGGCTTCTGTCTCAGCAACCGCAACGCCATCCTTTTTGATCTGCTCAATTAACTCTTGGAGTTGTACTTCCATAATGTAATCTCCTTTTCACATTTAATCATTATTTTGTAGAAAAAACAAAAGAGAACCAACGTCCTCTGCAGTCAGCTGGTTCCCATAATTATCATTATATTTATTTTGAATAATTATATCATGATTTTAATTTATTGTCAAGATATTTTGAAATTATTACATGCTAAAGCCTTTCAATGTACACTTTCTGACTTGATGTATTAATTATATGCTGCGTTTTTATAGTATAACAAGTTTTAAGCCTACAGGTCTTTTCTTTGTTTATGCGTATCAAATTTTGACATAGTGGTATGGAGAATATGTTGCCGTAATTGGTTCAAAAATGCTTCGTATTGCGTTTGAAACTTTTAATCGGGCAATTCTACTCATTTCATTCTACTATCCTCAAAATGGGCAACTCTATCGTGAATGAATTTGCATTTTCGCAGAATTTATGTTACAGTTTAAGCAAGTTCGTTTTCGATGATTTTATGGGGTTTTGGCATCAAATTTGCAGAGAATTTTTAATAGCATCAATAAAGCATCAAAAGGCATAAGGTTCAAAAGAGCAAGTGCTACAAACGGCTCAACGGTGGGAACAATTGGAACAGTGCTTTTTATATGACATGACCTCCAAACCCGCGAGGGTCTGAGCGTTAAAAAAACGATTGATAATCGTTTTTAGCGAAGAGCACGAGGCGGGTACTGAAAGCTTTGCTTTCGGTCGCCGAGTGATAGGGATGCGCAGCATCACGTCGATCCCTTCTGCCCCTGCCATAGAAAAAGCACTTGTTTTCACAAGTGCTTTTTTCAACGAAATAAATCCTTTCAGGATTTGTGAAATGCCCTTCGGGCGAGAAATATTGCTTAGCAATGTGAAATACGCCTTAAGGCGTGTGATGAAAAAGGATTTATTTTATTTCACAATTTCGCAGAAATTATTTCATATCGAAGAAAGTGAGATATTTCACTAAAATATATTTGCATTTTTTATTCTGCTTTACCAAAAAAGAGAATCGAACTCTTATTTGTTTTACCAAAAAATCGGTATGCATAATGCATACCGATTTTGAACTATTATTTGAGGCACGACTTTCCGCCGCACTGCTTTGAATGGGGGCATCCGATACAATGTTCCCCTCTTTTTTTTGCTTTGTAAAGATATAAAATTGCACCGCCTGCGATAAGCAGAAGAATTACAACCAGAATTATATTTTTAATCATTATACTCTCACGCCTTTATTTTTATTTCCTGCAGAGCTCAAAGCATATTCTTCTTTAAGCTTTTTATTTGTATTGTTTATAAGACCGATAACAACAGCTACTATTGCTCCAACGATTACAAGTCCTGCGATAGCGGCACCAACGTTAAGAGCCTCTGGAGCAGTTATGAGTGTACCAATTGTGTAAACCAAATAGGAAACAGTATAGCCTACACCAAGCTGGAGACCGATTCCGCCCCAGAGCCATTTTGCACTCTTCATTTCTGCGTTCATAGCACCGATAGCCGCAAAGCAAGGAGGAGTATAGAGGTTAAACATAAGGTATGCAAGTGCTGCAACCTTTGTAATTGCAAATACTGTCGCAACCTCTGCGCCTGCGCCTTCTATAAGAGCAAGCTCTTCTGTATCAATAAGATTTTCTAGTCCTACGAAGCAAACTGCAAGTGTACCGACAACATTTTCTTTTGCAATGAAGCCTGTAACCGCTGCTGCTGCAAGCTGCCAGCTGAGTACACCGACAATCGGAACAAGAATGTAAGCAAAAGGTCCTGCGATAGAAGCAAGAATTGAAGAATCTGCAGTTTCTGCAACCCGGAAGCTCCAGGTAAATGTCTGCATAATCTGTACAACCATATTACAAAGAAGAATGATTGTAGCCGCTTTTACTATGTAAGCCCAGCCACGGCTGCACATTGATTTGAATGCGCCCCAGAGTGACGGAGCTTTATATTCAGGTAATTCAATAATAAAGAATGATTTTCTTGCTTTATAACCTGTTATTTTATTTACAAGCAATGCTCCTAAGAATATGAGTACGATACCGGAAAGGTACATAACTGTGCTGACCCAGCCTGCATCGTTAAAGAAAGCACCGGCAAAAAGGGCAATTACGGGAATTTTAGCACCGCAAGGCATAAATGGAGAAAGCATTGCTGTTGCTCTTCTTTCACGTTCATTTCTTATAGTACGGCTTGCCATAATACCGGGAACCGCACAACCGATTGTGATAACAAAAGGAATAACAGATTTACCTGAAAGTCCTACTCTTTTGAAGATAGGGTCAAGAACTACTGCAACTCTTGACATATAACCGCAATCTTCCAGAAGAGCAATGAGGAAGTACATTACCATAACAAGCGGCAGGAAACCAACTACGGCTACAACACCGCCGATTACACCGTCGACAAGAATTGCCGAAAGCAGAGGATTTGCATCGCCAAGAAGCTCGCCAACCCAGCCCTGGAAGGTTTCAAGCCAACCAACAAGTAAATCAGCAATAGGTGTACCAACCCAAACCTGTGAAATCTGGAACACAAGATACATTACAACTGCAAAAATCGGAATACCGAGCCATTTGTTTGTAAGAACAGCATCGATTTTATCCCCAAAATTCTTATCCTTTGTTAAAACCTTACGGGTTTCAACATCTTTTACAATTTTATTTACGAATTCAAAACGCTTACGGTCAGCAGCTTCAACTGCTTCTTTGCTTGTAAGATCAATTTCTCCCTGAGAATAAACAACCTTCTGAGTTGTTCCCGCCAGCTTAACAGCCTTCTCTACAACTGCCTGAAGCCCGTTTGAGGAAGTTGAAACAGTTTCAACTACAGGGCAAGCAAGCTTTTCTGAAAGCTTTGCCGTGTCGATTTTCGTTTCCTTCTTTTCGTTTACGTCGCTTTTATTAAGAGCTACAACAACGGGTATTCCAAGCTCTAAAAGCTGGGTTGTAAAGAAAAGAGAACGGCTGAGATTTGTAGCATCTACAATATTGATAATAACATCGGGGTTTTCTTTCTTCACATAGGAGCTTGTAATGCTTTCTTCTGATGTAAACGGTGACATAGAGTAAGCGCCCGGCAAGTCTACGGCAATAAGCTCTTCCGAACCCTTGCAGTAAGCTTTTTTAATAGCATGTTCTTTTTTCTCAACGGTAACACCTGCCCAGTTACCAACCTTTTCATTACGGCCGGTAAGAGCATTATACATTGTTGTTTTACCGGAGTTTGGATTACCTGTTAAGGCAATTCTCATAATTTATTCCTCCTTGTTAAATCCTTCCGGATTATTATTTACATCGAAGTTAGCCACAGCTAACCGTCAATCAAAAAAATATAGCTCAGAAGCTATATTAAATAATTATAGCTTCTGCAAGCTGATTGTCAATGCTATATCTTCCGTCTTTAATTGAAACGGTGCATCCGCCTTTTCTGAAGGCAATAACAGTTATAGCTTCCCCTGAATAGCATCCGAGAGAAAACAAAAAAGCGTTTAATTCTTCATCTTCGGTTTTAATATCTTTAATTATGTATTCCTGTCCTTCATTGGCTTCAAGTAAAGTCATAACCTGCACCTGTTTCTGTGTATAATCTATATTTGTTTGGTTAGATATCACTAACTCACTTAGGTAAGTTTAACACAACTAACTCAATTTGTCAACAGTTTTTTGTTAATTTTTCCAACAAACAAAAAGGAAAACCCTCAGAAGTCTGAGAATTTTCCCTGATTTTTATATTACCTTGTAGCCCTGCTCTTCTATTACTTTTTTAAGTTCTTCTTCAGAAACATCCTTTGAAAGCTTAACAACTACGTTGCCTTCCTTGTGGCTCGGAATTGCCTCGGCTACTCCTTCCATTTCTTCTAAAACCTTTTTAACTCTCGCCTCGCAATGAGGGCACATCATTCCTTCAACCTTAAGAACCTTTTCCATTTCTTTTGTCTCCTTTACTTTTATATTTATTTTTTTATCCTGCTTTGTACTTCTTATATCTGCCAGATTAAGCCTTAAAGCATTTGTTACAACGCAAAAGCTTGAAAGGCTCATTGCAAGAGCTCCGAACATAGGGTTCATTTCCCAGCCAAGCATTGATATATAGCATCCTGCCGCAAGCGGAATTCCGATAATATTATATATAAACGCCCAGAACAAATTCTGCTTTATGCATTTTAAGGTGGCACGGCTGAGCCTTATTGCCGCAGGAACGTCGGAAAGGGAGCTGTTCATAAGAACAACGTCTGCCGCATCGATAGCAACATCGGTGCCCGCTCCGATTGCAATTCCTATATCTGCTCTTGTAAGAGCAGGAGCATCGTTTATTCCATCGCCAACCATAGCAACAGAGCCTTTTTCTCCAAAACTGCGCACAACTCTTTCCTTACCTTCGGGAAGAACGCCGGCAATAACCTCGTCTACCCCTGCCTGTCTGCCGATTGCCTCCGCAGTTTTTTGGTTGTCACCGGTAAGCATTACAACACGGATTCCCATATTTTTAAGCTGAGATATTGCATCGGGGCTGTCGCTTTTTATAACGTCTGCCACAGCGATAATTCCAAGAAGCTTTTCTCCCCGTGCAAAAAACATAGGGGTTTTTCCTTCAACCGAAAGCTTATCCGCTTCAAGCTTAATGCTTTCCGGAAGGTTTACCTTCGATGCTATAAACTCCTGATTTCCGCCGAAAACCATTTCGTTATTTACCTCTGCCTGCAGACCGTTTCCCGGCAAAGCCTGAAACTCCTTTGAATCGAAGCCTTCTGTGCCAAGCTCTTTTGCTCTTTTAACGATTGCCTTTGCAAGAGGATGCTCGCTTTTTATTTCAAGGGAATATGCCAGGGAAAGCAATTCGTTTTCATTAACGCCCTCTGCCGTAACAACATTGGTTACCTCGGGCTCGCCCCTTGTGATTGTTCCCGTTTTATCAAGAATTACCGTATTTACTTTTCCGGCGCTTTCAAGGGAAGCTGCAGTTTTATAAAGAATTCCGTTTTTTGCGCCCATTCCGCTTCCTACCATTATTGCAACGGGAGTTGCAAGCCCAAGGGCACAGGGACAGCTTATTACAAGTACAGAAATTCCCCTGGCAAGCGCAAACCCGAAGGACTCGCCCAAAAGAAGCCATACAATTGACGTAATTAGTGCAATTGTAATAACGATCGGCACAAACACGCCCGAAACCTTATCCGCAATTTTTGCAATGGGAGCTTTTGTTGCCGCCGCATCGCTTACCATTTTTATTATCTGCGACAAGGTGGTATCCTCGCCGACTCTTGTTGCCTCGCATTCCATATATCCCGAAAGATTTACAGTTGCACCGGACACCGCCGAGCCCACTTCTTTATCAACAGGAATGCTCTCTCCTGTAAGGGCAGATTCATTTACAGAGCCAAAGCCCTTTATTACAACGCCGTCAACGGGAACCGCCTCTCCCGGACGAACTGAAAAAATATCGCCTTTTTTCACCTGTTCTATATTAACAGTTATTTCTTTTCCGTTTTTAATTATATTTGCAGTTTTTGGAGCAAGCTTCATTAATCCTTTAAGGGCATCGGTTGTTTTTCCCTTTGAACGGGCTTCAAGCATTTTGCCCACAGTAATCAGAGCAAGAATCATAGCTGCCGATTCAAAATAAAACTCGTGCATATACTTTGGTGCCGAAGCTATATCACCCGTCATTTTAAAAAGAGCATATGTGCTGTAGGCAAACGCGGCAGCAGAGCCGAGAGCGACCAGAGTATCCATATTAGGAGATTTTTTCACAATTCCCTTAAAGCCGTTTATAAAAAATTTCTGATTTATAATCATTACCGCAAGGGACAGCAAAAGCTGTAAAATTCCGAGCCCCACATAATTTCCCTTAAAAAATGAAGGAACGGGAAAACCGAGCATTGTGTGCCCCATAGAAAAATACATCAGCAGAGCAAGAAAACCTACCGACCATACAAGCCTTTTTACAAGAACGGGAGTTTCTTTATCAGAAAGAGCATCGCCGGATACGGCAGAGACTTCTGTTGCTCCCTTTACCGAGGCGCCATATCCCGCATCGCATACTGCTTTTATAACATCTTCATCCCTTGCAGTACCTTCAACGCCCATTGAATTTGTAAGCAGGCTCACCGAGCAGGACGTTACGCCTTCAACCGACGAAACGGCTTTTTCAACTCTTGCACTGCAGGCGGCACAGCTCATCCCGGTTACGTTATACTGTTTCATTCAAACCCTCCTGTACTTTGGGAATAACATTAAAATTCAATTTGGTTAGATACGACTAACTATTATATTATTATACCCCAAATTATCGGTTTTGTCAATGGATTAAGTTGTTCCTTATCAGAAAAGTACAGAAAAAACAAACGAAACGTATAAACCCACAATTTGACAAAGGAAGCACCGGTTGTTATAATTAAAATAAGTATAGAAAAAAACAGCGGGGTGGTTACTATCAAATCGAAAACAATTCTTACACTTCTTCTTGTTATTGCAATAATTGCATCAACGTTTTTTAACGTTTACTTTTCTTTTATAAGACCCGGTGCAATTTACAGTAAGGCAAATGCTCTTCTTGAAGATGGGAAACCCGACGAAGCCCTTGAGCTTTTTATTTCAATTCACAGCTACAAGGACAGTGAAGATAAAATTGAGCTTGCTCAGAGAGAAATTCAAAACAAGAGTATATACAAAGACTACAAACAGGCGGTTGAGCTTTTAAATTCGGGAGATACACATTCAGCTCTTGAAATTTTAAACAGAATTGGCACAGAAGACGCCGCCCTTAAGGTTTCCGAATTTAACAAAAGTATGGATGGTGCTGTTCCTGAGCTTAACCTTCAGAAAGGCGATTATTTCTACTTAGGAGCTTATGAGCAGGACAACAGAGCAGAAACAGGAAAGGACGCCATTGAATGGCAGGTTATTGCCGTTGAAGGCAACAGAGCTCTTGTTATAAGTACTTACGCTCTTGAAACCCTTCCCTATCACGAAGAAAACACTTCGGTAACCTGGGAGACCTCCTACATAAGAAGCTGGCTTAACGGCGAATTTATAAATAAAGCCTTTACGCCAAAGCAACAGGAAATTATTCTCCCTTCCAATGTTTCAAACAGCAAGGTTAACAGCTTTGGAATTCACGGCGGAAATGACACCGTTGATAAAGTTTTTCTCTTAAGCCTTGAAGAGGCGGAAAGCTGTTTTGATGAAAATATTCACCGTGAAACCAAAACAACGGTTGCCGCTTCAACAAAGCTTGACGGTTCCTGTCACTGGTGGCTCCGCTCCCCGGGTTCAACGGGAAACGAAGCCGCATATGTAGCAATTAACGGTCAGGCAGTAAAAGGCGGAAACATTGTTTCAAATGCTAACGGCGGAATTCGCCCTGCAATGTGGATTAAAATATATTGACAATCATTTAAAAAGGAGACAACAAAATGAAAAAATTGAAATTTACGGTTCTTGCAGTTCTTATTTTTGTTTTTACAGCCGCATCGGGCGCATCTGCCGCAATGATGTATTCCCTCGACGGAAGATCGCTTTATGTAAACGACTGGGAAATTGAAGCCTATAAGCAGGTAGGCTGGTATTACGGAAGACCCGTTACCATGCATTCTCTCGACGGCAGAACCCTTCTTATCGGCGAAAATGAAATTGAAGCTTACAAACAGGTTGGTTGGTTCTACGGAAGACCTGTTACCATGCATGCTCTTGACGGAAGAACTCTTACCATTGGCGAAAATGAAATTGAAGCTTACAAAAATGTAGGCTGGTTCTACGGAAGACCTGTTACTATGTATTCTCTTGACGGAAGAACTCTTACCATTGGTGAAAACGAGGTTGAAGCCTACAAGGCAGTTGGCTGGTATACATCGGCACCCGTTACAATGCACTCCCTCGACGGAAGAACAATTGTTATTTCCGCCAACGAAATAGAAGCTTATAAGAACGTTGGCTGGTTTTACGGCGAACCCGTTATTATGTATTCTCTTGACGGCAGAACCTTAAGAATAGGGGCAAACGAAATAGAGGCTTATGAAAAAGTAGGCTGGTTCTACGGAAGACCCGTTACTCTTTACACTATTGACGGAAACACGACGGTTGTAGGCGAAAACTACGTTTATTACTATCTTGACAACGGCTGGTACACTCAGCCCGTTACAATTGTTTACGCCCCCAACTATTCGGGAGAAAACTTTACAAAAGAACTTATAATTCCCGCAAACGAGCTTGAAGCCTATAAAAAAGTAGGCTGGTATGCAACCTACTCAGAAGCGCTTTATGTTTACATAAACGGAGTTGTTAACGAATATGTTGCAGCGGGCGACTACGAAAGCGCCATTTACTGGACTCAGGAATGGGAGGATCACCTTGAAGAGCCTTATTTAAGCTGGGTGAGAGGCACAGGAAATACCCTTGCAAACAAATGGAAAAACAAAGAGGGCTGTCCGCTTGTTATAACCTACACCTATGTAACTACCGACGATTATGGCGACCCTCAGGCAAACGTAAACTATATCAATTTAAGCGGAAAAACCGTTGTTGCCTTCAGAATTCAGTTCGACTGCTACAATGTTTTCGGTGAACGATGCTACAACTATAACGGCGACAGCAGAATAAAGGGAGAAATAACCGGTGAATGGATTCCGGATTACAGAGATTATGCAAACATTTATGATGCAAGCTGGACATACCATTATTCTCCATATTATATGTACGACCTTTACGAAATAAGAAATGTAAAATTCACAGAAATCGTATTCTCAGACGGCACAAAGTGGTCAAGATAAATTTGAAGGAGCTGTAAAGAACTTACAGCTCCTTTTTTACCTTTTTGCGTCCCGGACTTTTTTTACATCACCTTTCTTTACTTTTTTTTAAAAAAGTATTATTATATATAATGGTAATATGATTTAAAAGGATATGATTGAATGAAAACAGAAGAAAGACTTGATTTTCTTGACTTTATAAGAGTTTTTGCCACATTTATGG
Source organism: Clostridia bacterium (assembly GCA_045605445.1). Taxonomy (GTDB): domain Bacteria; phylum Bacillota; class Clostridia; order RGIG6154; family RGIG6154; genus CAZMHL01. The sequence goes on from JAZUPZ010000011.1 coordinate 16,934, forward strand.
TGCTTATACTTCACTGCATATGCGACTATTTCAACAATGTTGCAAACAGCTCCTCTGCCTTATGGACGGTTCTGGGCTTTGTTAACGAGCTCTGCAGAACGGGCGTTCCTCTTTTCTTTATGATAAGCGGCTATCTTCTTTTAAGAAAAGATATAACCGACATTAAGAGCTTTTACAAAAAACGCTTTCTGAAAATAGCAATTCCTTTTGTTGTTTATGATATTTTCTATTTCATATTCAACTGTCTGATTTATAAAACCCCCATTTCGGTTTTAACCTTTTTCAGAGAGCTGTTTAACAACGGAAGTTCCTACCACTTCTGGTTTGTTTACTCTATTTTATTTATTTATCTTCTTATGCCCTTTTTAAGAATGATAGTAAGCAAATGCAATCTGAAGCTTATGCTTTTGTTTCTTGCGCTTTCGGTTTTCCAGACCACAATAAGACCTTTTATAAACACCCTGTGCAGCGAAAGCTTTTACGTTTTTCTTACCGACGACGGAATTATGGGTTACATAGGCTATGTTATTTGGGGCTACATTTTAGGAAGCTACCGTTTTTCAAAAAAGACAAACGCCGTAATTCTTGCCCTGGGACTTATTTCATTTATAGCATTTCCCCTTATAAGTATGCAAAATGCAAGACTTAAAGGAGCTCTTATGTTCAACGGCGGATATTTTATAAACCACTACATAGAAGGGGCGGCACTTTTCCTGTTTTTCAGGGGAGTTGCAAAAAAAGGAAACAGATTTGTTTCCGCTCTTTCAGCAGTTTCCTTTACCGCTTATTTAATACACGTTGCCGTTATAGAGGTTGTTAAAAAGCTTGAAACGGGACTTTCTCCCTCTCTTGATATGCTTTTTATGGCAACTGTAACAATTGTTTTAAGCTTCCTCTGGGGATTTATTGAAAGCTTTATAAAAAAAGGCTTCAGAGCTTTAAAAAAGAAAACCGTAAACTAAACCTGCGCCGGTGTAAAATTATTTTACACCTCCTTTCTAAGGGGATAGGAAAAAATGTTTGGAACGGACAAACTGAACCACAAGCTATGCTTGTGGGAACCCGAACGCGCGTCAAAACAAAGCAGACTTGCTACGTTTTGCACAAATGCAAAACTTCGCTTCTTTGCATTGTTTTTCCTTCTCCCCGAAAATCAGGTCTGCTTTTCGGGGTCCCCATAAAGTCAATTGACTTTAT
>JAZUPZ010000012.1:0-13423 GCA_045605445.1 Clostridia bacterium
ATATTACATAGACGGAGAATTCCAGACAGGCTGGCAGGACGTTGACGGAGCAAGATATCTGTTTAAGAGAGCAGACGGCTCTGCAATAACAGTTAAGAACTACAAATACGGAAGCTATTATTACGACTTTACAACAGACGGCAAGCTTCTTGCAAGAAAAACCGAGCCTACTGAAGTAAATGTAAATCTTACTCTCAAAGATTGTGCAGAGGCAGGCGCAACCGAATATGAAAGCGGCGCACAGGTTACCCTTACAACACCAACAAAAACCGCATCAGTGGGAAGCTATATCTTTAAAGAATGGTCAGACGGTGAAAACACCTACAATGCAGGTGACGTTATTACTCTTAATGCGGACACAACTCTTACCGCTGTATGGATCTATAAAGGCGGAGAGGGAACTCTCAAATGGGTTGACTCCTGGTATTTTGCAAACCCCTATTCAAGTAAAGCAGTTACAGATACCACAATCGGTACAATTACTCAAAATCCAACAGGTACAAAGTATCTGTTCAGAAGTCCAAGCTCAGGAGATAAATGGACTTCTGCGTACTTTGCAAAAATTGATTTAAGAAACATTGAAAATGTAAGCTCTGCGGCACTCAGTGTTTATCACACCAAGTTCAACACTCAGGTTAAAGCAACAGTTTACGGTGTTGAAGAAGCTGCATACAATGCATTCTTTGCTGATGCAGTATCAGGCTCAACTGTTAATACGGCAGACCTTCCCGCAGGAACATCAATTATAACAAAGACCTTCTCAGCATCATCCGCAGCAGGTACATACAGAACCGACATTGATATCACAGGATATATTGCTGAAAAGGTTGTAGCAGGTAATGATTATGCATACATTATGCTTAAGAACACAGCAACAGCAAGCAACTCAACAACTGACTCCTGGCGTGTGTCTAATTTTGCAAGTTCATCTTACATAAAATTAATAACCGTAGGAATGTCAGACGTAAGCTTTGACGTTGGTGCTGATACAATCAGCGCTATGGATGGCACAGAAATACTTCTCCCTGACTGCAACGTTGTACCCGAGGATAAAGTTTTTGCAGGATGGACAGACGGAACCAACATTTATGAAGCAGGTGCGACATTTACGGTTGACGGCGACATAACTCTTACCGCAACCTACAAAGCAGCTCCCGGTGCTCCCGTCAGCGTTACCTTAAAGGACTGCGACGAGGCAGGGGAAACAAATTATGAAATCGGCACGGAGGTAACACTTCCAACACCAACAAAAACTGCAAAAGGCGGAACATACACATTTGTTGAGTGGACAGACGGAGAAAACACCTACAATGCAGGAGATGTTATTACACTTGAAAAAGAATTGACCCTTACGGCAATGTGGGACTATGAAAGCTACGGAGTTGTGAATTTCGCGTTTGATAATATTACAAGCGTGGTTTCAGGTCCTTATGACAGTACAACAGCTACATATGATAATGTTGTTTCAGCTCTTTCAGAAGGAGTTTCCGATGTGAGAAGCGTCAATAATAATCGGCCTAAAAACTCATCGGGATATCAAAACAGAAGATGGATTTATGCTGAAATTGACCTTACAAACGAAAAGAAAGCAGAAGAAGTTCTTCTCAACTATACTGCTTCAACAACCGGCTCTTCCGCTAACATATATGTTTACACAGCATCTAAAGTTCCTGCAGTAGGCGAAGAAAGAATACTGGGAACAAAAATTGCAAATCAGAAGGTTACCGGAAGTGCCCAGACAATGGACATTACCGAAGAATACAACAATGCACTCGGTTCAAAGCTGTATCTTGTACTGTACGGCTGGTACGGCAATGCAGCCCGTTACGCCAATACAGTTTCACTTTACACAGGAACACTCAGTCTTGATGTAGTTCCTTATACCGAAGGCAAATATACGGTTATATTTAATGAGGGAGCAGACCCGATTTATGCAGATATAAATTCAGAAATAGCTCTTCCTGAATGTTCAGTAAATATTCCGGGACAGAAATTTGTCGGCTGGTCGGACGGCACAACTGTTTATGAAGCAGGAGCAACCTTTGCAGTAACAAAAACAACAAAATTTACTGCAACCTATGAGGATGACCCCGACTCAATGACAGCAGCGCAGAAAGCCCTTGACGGTAAAAAAGTTCTCTTCATCGGTAACTCTTTCATTTACTATGGTCGTACAGTTGCCAATGTTGACAAGTCTAAACCTGAACTCAGCAGCAGAGCAGATACAAAGGGCGGTTTCATTCAGCTTTGTAAAGAAAATTACATTGACGTTTCTGTTACAAACTGGACAATAGGTGCTCATAAGTTAAGCGACTTAATGGAAAACGTAGAATGTTCAGTTTGTGACGACGGAACAATTCACGCAGAATATCTTACAGACCTTGACTACGACTATGTGTTCTTCTCACCGGCATCCTATGCAGCTCAGGAAACAGAGTTCCTTGACAGCGCAAAATATATTCAGGATACTTTTACAGCGGTAAATCCTGACGTTAAAATAATCTGCATAGGAAACATTGGTGCGTACGGCTACAGCTCAACAAAACACGTTTGGACAGATGTTGAAGAAAAATATGCAGCTCTTGAAGAAATGGGAATTAAGGTTGTTGACTGGGGTAAGCTTGTTAAAGGCATTATCGACGGAACTTATACCGTTCCCGGTGCAACAGAAACCTATACCAAAAACACATTTATTGTAAAAGACGGATACCATCCGAACCTTCTTACAGGTTATATAACTACCTTGTTTGCATATTGTGCAGCAACAGGTGAAAAGGCAGAAGGTCAGCCGTTTATGCAGTACTACGACAAAAATCTTGCACCGGTTATTGACATTCCTACTTATGTAAGCTCATATTACACCAACGGCGATGCCGATACCAACTTCCCTGAAATCTTAAAGAATCCAAACGAAATAAAGGGAATTCAGCAGCTGATTGATATTTACCTTGCAGAATAAACATACATAAACTAAAAATCTTAAGACTACAAAAAAGGAACTGTAAAAATTACAGTTCCTTTTTTAACATTTAACTAAGGGGATAGAAAAAAGAATTGGATTGGACAAACTGAACCCGTAGGGGTTACCCGAAGTCGTATGTGGATACGACGAGAGGTGAAGTTTGTTCAAAGCGAACGTTGTGAGCGATCCAAACTTTTTTATATTCCCGTTTCATACACTTCTGAAGCCTCGGCCTATTATCTCACTACTTGTTGTTATGATAATAAAGGCGTGAGGATCGATTTCCTTAATTCTGCTGCGCAGCTTAATTGCCTCGTATCTTTTACAAACCGTATGAATCATTGCTTTTTCTTCTTTGGTATATTCGCCTACCGCATTACTTACGGTAACACCGTGATGAAGATTTTTTATTATAAATTCTGAAATTTCGTCACGCTTTGAGGTTATTACCACAAAGTATTTACAGGTGTTAAGGCTTTCAATTACGCTGTCGACAATAAACGCCTTTGAAAACAGACCGAGAAGGGAAAACAAACCTGTTTGTATATTAAATACGAAAAATGCACTGAAGGCAACAACAAAGTCAACTGCAAGGAGAGCCTTGCCTACGTCGATACTTGTATATTTTTTTAATATGAGAGCTGCAATATCTGTTCCGCCGGAGGAGGCATTGCTGTTGAAAATCATTGCCGAGCCTATTGAGGTAAGAAGCATTGCATATACAAGCTCCAGTAAGGGCTGATTTGTAAGAGGCTGAGATATTGGCAGAACTACTTCAAAAACATATGTAATTGCAGAATAGAACATACTGCAGTAAACTGTTTTTATTCCGTTCTGTCTGCCTAAAAGCAAAAATCCCAGAAGCAGAAGAGCGATGTTAAGCGCCCATATCCATATACCTGCAGAAATCGGGGTAAGCGCCGCAAGAATTGTACCTATACCCGTTACGCCGCCCGTTGCAAAACCGTTGGGAATTTTAAAAAAGTAAACTCCCATCGCCAGCAAAACACAACCCACGTTCATAAATAAGAAATTTTTAAGCTTGCCTTCTTTTTGTGCCATTGCTTTTCCACCTGTCTGTTTAAGATTTTTGTATATCTTTTGCAAATTATGACGAATTTACACAATACAGTATAATATATTTTTATTATGTAATCAATAAAATAAATTATAAAATTTTTCTATACTTAAATCAATACACTTAAACACACTAACTTTTTGCGGATAAAACTGCCGGGTGTTCCAAAGGACACCCGGCAAAATTACTGTTTTTATTTAATTTACATAAACAACCAGCCAATAAGCTTCTGAAGTCCCTTCATATCTGCAGGAGAGTTGAAAATTTCAATAAAGTTTGTAGGCTTGTCTTTATAGTACTGCTTTTTGCGCGCCTCAAGGTCGTATCTTTCGCCAAGGGATTTGTCGCCGCAGAATTCATAGGGCTGACCTACTGCAGGCTCTCCCGTTATTGCGCAGAATGCCGCAAGAGCTGTTAAGTATCCGCTTAAAACGTTTTCGTGGTATCCGTCTCCGGCATTTACAAATGAATTTATATCATACTCCAATGTTCCGCCGGGAACGCTTACATTTCCTTCAACAATGTCTTTTACAACAGAGCCCCAGTCAGCAATTGTTACTCCCATTTCTTCAAGTTCTTTGTACTTTTCAAGCATACCGGGGAATTTTGTTCCCTTGTTTGTTACGCCGTGAACCGCATGATTTCCAAGGCAGATAAACTTAACATCAGGGTTAAATTCGCTGAAACGCTTTTTCATATATTCAAAGGTTTCAATAAGTCTGTTTTCCTCATTTCCTGATGCGTGAGGCGAGAAAATAATGTAGTCAAAGAATTTGTCTTCAATGTGGTCTTCGTGAACAACACCCTTACATTCAATGTTGTGAGTACATGGACCGTCTAAAATATCATAAATAGTATGTCCGCTGAAGCACCAGTTTCTTACCTTTACCTCTGCTCCGTTTTCTTTGCAGAGCTGATAGAAATAACCTTTGTCTTCCGATCTGTCTGCCCAGGTATATGCGGTTCTTCCGTTTGGCAGAACGCAGTTTCCGTAGTAAACATAAGAGTTGCCAAGGAAAAGAACCTTTTTACCGTCAAGAAGCTTCTGAACGTTTGTCTGCTCCTTTGGTTCTTCCGGTGCCGATGTTATAACAACAGTCTGGGTTTCGTCAACCCAGCCAACTGTGCAACCGAGGCTTTCGGAAACAAATCTTACGGGAACCATTGTTCTTTCATTTATAAGCTTTGCGGGAACGTCGAGCTCTTTTTCTTCGCCGTTTACCTTAACAATTTTGTTTCCTATCTGAAGAACTATAACAATGTCGCCTTTTTTTGCGGTAACGGTTTCCGTTTCACCGTCCCAGGAAATTTCTGCACCTAAGGTTTCAAAAATGCCTCTCATCGGAACAAGAGTTCTGTCATTTTCCATAACGGGCATAACGTCAAAGGTTTTAAGTTCGCCGTCAATCATAATTTTAATGTCGCTCTGCGCAAGAGCCGTTACGCAGGTTGTAAGCATTAAAAATGCTACAAGAAGTGCTACTAATCTTTTCATATTCTTCACCTTTCTGTTATATAATTATACTTAATTTTATAATACCAAAAAAAGCAATTATATACAACCTTTTTTTGCTACATTTTTTGGTTTTCAATATTTTTTGTCATTTTGCACAAAAAACCACACCCTAAAGTGGTTTTCCCGAAGGATAACCACAATGAAGTTCGTGCTTCGCACGAGTTAAGTTGCTACGCAGTGAAGTTTTTTTCTGTCGAAAAAGTGAAGTTTCTGATAAATCAGAAGTTAATGATAAAAAGTTGTCTGAAAAGACAACTTTTTTCGCTTTTTTATCTCTTGCGGTGCCCGGTAAAATCATCGGGCACATCTGTACTTTTCCTCGATTTTCCCGACCGCGGCGCCAATTAGTTTTCGCTTCATCTGCCACCGGCAGCGCTCAAACGAATTGCTCTTTGGGTTCAAGTCCCTTTTATTTTTTGCACAAAAAAATGACACCCTTACGGATGTTTAAAAGTAACTCGTGAAAAGGTGGTAGTGAAACGTGGCTTTTCACGAAAAAGGAGGAACAGTGTAGTGCGTGACTGATTTTTTGCAAAAAAAATCGGAACAAGCGAAACTTGTTCCGACGTGGTGCAGAAGGCGGGACATATCCGCTTCGCGTATATCCTGCTTGTCCACCCAAGCCTTACGGCTTCGGTACCGGACTTCGCACCAAAAAGCTGAAAACTTGCCACCGGCAACTTTTCTTTTCGCTTTTTGCCCACTTTGGGTTCAAGTCCCTTTTATTTTTTGCACAAAAAAAATGACACCCTTACGGATGTCATTATTTTTGTGGTGCAGAAGGCGGGACTTGAACCCGCACGGTCTAGCGACCACTACCCCCTCAAAGTAGCGTGTCTACCAATTCCACCACTTCTGCGTGTCAACAAAAGATATTTTATCACAAGTATATTGAAATGTCAATACAAAATTTAAAAATTTTTTTAAAAAAAACTATTGATTTTTTCAAAAAAGTGTGGTAATATATTAACGTTGCATAGCGGAATGGTGTAAAGGTAGCACAAGCGACTCTGACTCGCTTTGTATGGGTTCGAATCCTATTTCCGCTGCCAAAGAACATTTTGAGCATTAGCTCGGAATGTTCTTTTTTTGTTCAAAGAAAATAGGATCCGAAGCACGAGGGGGCATTTTTCGTTAAATAAAAGTTGCCTGTGGCAAGTTTTAAAGAAAAATGGTGCGCGGTCGGGAAAATCGAGGGAAAGTACAGATGTGCCCGATGATTTTACCGGGCACCACAAGAGATAAAAAAGCGAAAAGAAAAAAGTCGGTTTCCCGACTTTTTCAGCGTGTCGATAAACCTATCGACACGCTGGCAGACAAGGAAAAAGGAAGGTGTATTTCGCCGAAATGAACGCAGACAGTACGGCGGTACGGCAAGGCTCATTTCGGTGAAAAGCAAGTAACAGAGCCACTTCTTGGAAGAAACAGCTCTGTTTTTAACACTTGATTGCGGTTTGTCGAAAATCGCAAAACCCTACATTTTTAATTTTTTTCTTGCGGTAAACCGACTTTTTCTACAGTCTGAAAAGTCGGTTTCCCGACTTTTTTCTATTTATAAGCATTTTCGAAAATTATTTCTGTATTTAAAAGGGTTTTTATTTCTTCTTTATTTTCCGAAAGAGAATAAGCAAGAAGAAGCTTGGCGTAAGCCATTTCGTTGGTACAGCCGTAAATGAAATTTATTTTTCTGCCCTTTGCGGTGTGTTCTGCAATTATTCTCACCGTGTCATAAACCTCGCCTTCGGGTTTTGAAGGCACAAGATAAGCATCAACGTTTTTTTCTGCGCACTTGTCAAGCATAGTAAGAACACTGCTCTCCCCTTCGGCGCAGGCGGTTCCCGAATGAAAGGTTTTATGAAGAACGGCGGAAAATTTGCCGTAGTCCATAGCGCCGTAGTTTATTCCCACATAGGGAGTTATCATAAGAACTTTGGTTTTCAGTTTAAAATCTTTTTTTATTTCAAGAGGTTTTTTGTTTGTGGCGGGAAATCTTTTTTCAAGCTCATTAAAAAGCTCCCTGCAGTTTTCCCCGTTTAAGTTTGTTATATCCAGAGCCCCTTCGCTGAAAAAATCGTCGCTATAGTTTTCGCACTGCTTCAGGCGGGACGCCTGATGAAGATAAATTCTCTCATCTGTCGGGTTTTTATATGTAACATAAACCCCGGGAGCAATCCCCCTTGAAATACATTCAACGGCAAGCCTGAAATTATCATTTCCGTTAGCTGTTGCTACAGAAAGACGCTTATTGCTTGAAACAAAGAAAACGGGCAGCCTTTCTCCGCTTAAAAGCAGGGAAAACATTGCCGAGGAATAAGCAAGAGTATCGGTTCCGTGGGCAAAAATAACCCCGTCATAATCATTTAAGGATATATGCCTTCTGTAGGTATCAAGCATAAGGTTCCATTTGTCTGTGGTCATATTTTCGCTTAAAATCATAAGGTTTTCGCTTGGGATTATTTCCGCAGCCTTTGCAAACTCCGAATCTGAATTCTTAAAGTTTTCAATAAGCTGAAGCCCCGCCCCTTCCGTTACGGAAAGGGTTCCCTTTTCGTTAAGCGCCGTACATATTGTTCCGCCTACAAGAATTAACAGAATTTTCAAAAATCTCCCCTCCTATAAATACAGTGGGAGCAAAAAATTTACTCCCACTTCAGGCTTAGTTTTTAAGTTTGTTTTCAAGAATTTCCTTGATAACGGCAGGATCGCCTGCACCCTTAAGCTCGCGCATACAAGCGCCGAACAGAGCCTGCATTGCTTTTGTTTTACCGTTTCTGAAATCTTCAATTGCCTGAGGATTTTCAGCGATAACCTTATCAACAATGCCGTCAACAACAGAAGAGTCGAACTTTTTGTCCAGACCTTTTTCCTTGCAGTAAGCAACCGGGTCAACGCCGTCTTCAATTACGGCGATAAGAATTTTCTTACCTGCATTTCTGTTGATTTTTCCTTCGTCAACCATTTTTATTACGGCATAAAGCTCTTCAGCTGTAACCTCAAGCTCGCCGAGAGTTTTACCGTCTTTACGGAGAATACCCGCACAGTCGGTAAGAATCCAAGCTGCAGTATCCTTTGGATTAGTTCCCATAGCAACGGTATCGTCAAGAAGCTTACTTATTTTATGGTTTGAAATAAGCATATCAATTTCCTTATCGGAAATACCTGCTTCCCTGTACTGTTCTGCTTTTTCATCAACAGCTTCGGGCTTGTTTGCCTTTATTTTTTCCAGCCATTCATCGTCGATTATAATAGGCATAAGGTTAGCATCGGGGAAATAACGGTAGTCCGCTTCGGTTTCCTTGTTTCTCATTGCAAGGGTTTTTCCGCTTGCATCGTCGAAACGTCTTGTTTCCTGAACAAGCTCTTCTGTTTCAAATTCAAGAGCGTCCATATGGCGCTGAGCCTCGTAGCGGATTGCTCTTTCAATTGCCTCAAAGGAGCTCATATTCTTAATTTCGGTGCGAACGCCGAATTCTTCGCTTCCCTCGGGACGAACGGAAATGTTAACATCGCATCTCATTGCGCCCTCTTCACATTCTGAAATTCCGCCTGAACGGAACATTGATTTAAGCTTGTTAAGATAGGTTACAACCTCTTCAGCGCTTCTGAAGTCGGGCTGAGTAACAATTTCGATAAGGGGAACGCTTGTTCTGTTGAAATCAACAAAGGTTGAGTTTCCGCCGTGAACAAGCTTACCTGCATCCTCTTCCATATGAATTTGTTTTATTCTTATGTCTCTTGTACCGCCTGAGGTTTTAAGGGTTACGCAACCGTTGGTACAAATAGGATGGTTAAGCTGAGTTATCTGATATGCGCAGGGCAGATCGGGATAATAATAATTTTTCTTATCAAAGGTTGTGTAGCGGTTAATGTCGCAGTTAAGCATAAGACCAGCCGTAACCGCAAGCTCTACTACACGTTTGTTCATTACGGGCAGCATACCCGGCATTCCGCTGCAGGCAGGACAAACACAGTCGTTTGGTTCTTTTGCCGCAGAATGACCGCCGCAGGAACAGAAAATTTTAGATTCGGTGCTGAGCTCCACGTGGGTTTCAAGACCGATAACAAGTTCATAGTTCATTCTTATTCACCCTTCCTTTCAACACTGTTTGCAAGGCTGAGCAGAGTGCTTTCATCAAAGTGGTTACCCATAAGCTGAACTCCGCCGCTTACAAGGGCAGGAATGCCGATAAGGTTTGCAACAGAGGTATAAACACTCTCTTCAAAAACCTTTGTGAACGCCTGATTTATATCATATTGCTCATAATAAGTTTTGCCGCAGGCAGGAGCAAGAATTGCATTATAAGTTTCAAGAAGCTTTTTAATTTCATCGGCAACCACACGGCGAACCCTTAAGGATTTGTCGTAGCAGTCTTTATAACGGTTTTTTGACAAAACGTCGGAGCCATAAAGAATTACTGCCTTTGTAAGGAAGTTAAAGCCCTCTGTTCTTGAATTTACATAAAGCTCATCAATATTTCTGTACTGAGCGGCACGATGACCGAACTTAACGCCGTCGTAACGGGAAAGGTTGTTACAGGTTTCGGCACACATTAAAATCTGCCATGCTGTATTGGCAAGGTCAAAAAGGTTGCAGGAAATTTCTTCAACAACAACGCCCTTTTTAACAAGCTCTGATTTATAAGCTTCAATACGTTTTTTTGTTTCTTCGTCTGCCGCATCTACAAGCTCTTTTATAATGCAAACCTTCATACCCGAAACGCTTTTCAAAGAATAGTCATATTCTTTTTTAAGGCTTGTTCCGTCTTTTTCATCGTGACCTGAAATAACCTCCATTATTTCCTTTACGCCTTCGGCATTTTCTGCATAAACGCCAACCTGCTCGCCTGATGCCGCACAGGAGATTACTCCGTAACGGGAAACAGTTCCGTAGGTAGGTTTAAGAAAATCAACCTCTGAAAGAGACGCGCAACGTCTTGGAGAACCGTTCATATCAACGGCAAGGGCAGCCTTTACCTTGCCCTCTTTAACAAGAGTGGCAGCTGCGCCCTTAAGCTCTTTTTCCTTTTCAGAATAGTAGGAAAATTCGCCCGTAAGGTCAAGTCCGAATTCGCCCACGTGGGTTTTTCCGGAAATTTCGTAGCCTTTGTTTTCAAGACGAACCACAGCCTCTGCGCTGAACAGGGGTTTGAAGCCGTCTAAAATTTTTGAACCTGCGGTTGCGGGAACGCCTTTAACTAAAATTGTATCGTCTACCGCAACGGTTCCTTTATCATTCAGCATTACTGCATAATTTTTCATTCTACACACCTCACTTTACAAGTCTTGGCACTTGCCAGCTGTCTTCGCTTCGTTCGGGAGCGCCTTCAAGCAGACTCTCTCTTGTAAACGGCTGATTGCGAACGTCTTCACGCAAAACGTTGGTCATTGGCATTACGTGAACCATTTCTTCAACGTTTTCTGTGTTGCAATCTTTGAGTATTTTTTCTTTTTCGCTCATTTCGCTGAAAATTCCCTGCATAACAGCCTCTTCCTCTTCACTGAGAGCAAGCTGGTTAAGCTGCTGGGCATTTGAGAAGGTTGAGCGTTTTCCTGCAGACTGTTTTGAAGCAGTTGCTCCCGAAGCTGAGCGCTGAGCAAGAGCGCTTCCGCTTCCCAGAAGGTGAACATCTTCAAGCTGCTGGTTTGTAACCTCGCCGGGAGCTCCCAGCAAAAGGTCCTGTGCATTTCCGTTTAACGGGAAAGCGATAACGTCGAGAATTTTTTCCTCGTCGGTAAGAAGCATTACCATTCGGTCGATTCCCGGTGCCATACCTGCATGAGGCGGAGCGCCGTACTGGAACGCCGTATAGAGTGCATTGAATCGTTTTTTAAGCTCTTCTTCATCGTAGCCTGCAATTTCGAAGGCTTTTTTCATAACGTCAACATCGTGGTTACGAACAGCGCCCGAGGCAAGCTCAATTCCGTTACAAACAAGGTCGTACTGGTAAGCAAGAACCTCTGTGGGGTCCTTTGTAAGAAGGGCTTCCATTCCTCCCTGAGGCATTGAGAAGGGGTTGTGGGTAAAGATTGTTTCCCCTGTTTCCTCGTCTTCTTCATACATGGGGAAGTCAACTACAAAGCAGAACTCAAAAGCATCGTCGCGGATAAGGTCGAGCTGTTCTTTTCTTGCAAGCCAGCTTCTTATCATACCTGCTTTTTTCTCTGTATCGTTTTTCTTATCGTCGCAGATAAAGAAGAGGGTTTCGCCTTCTTTAACCTTTGTAATTTCAACTATTTCTGCCTTTTTCTCATCGCTTAAAAATTTTGCGATAGGTCCTGCAAAAACACCCTCTTTAAGGGTTATATATCCGAGACCGCCAAGGCCTACCTCTGCTGAGGTTGCATATTTAAGAGAATCTTCAAAGAATTTCTTTGATTTTCCTCTGCAGTCGGCAACAATACCGCGAACAGGCTTACCCTTGAAGGCAGGGAAATCTACATCTGCAAAATAATCGGTAAGGTCGCAGATTATAAGCGGGTTTCTCAGGTCGGGCTTATCGGAGCCGTAGGTCATCATAGCATCGGCATAGGTAATACGGCGGAAGGGCTTTTCTGTAACCTTTTTGTCCGAGAAGGTTTTAAAGGTATCGTAAATAACGTCTTCGCACACATCGAGAACCTCTTCCTGAGTTGCAAAAGCCATTTCAAAGTCGAGCTGATAAAATTCTCCCGGTGAACGGTCTGCACGGGCATCCTCGTCACGGAAGCAGGGCGCTACCTGGAAATATCTGTCAAAGCCGGAAACCATAAGAAGCTGTTTGAACTGCTGAGGCGCCTGGGGAAGAGCATAAAACTTTCCCGGATGCTTACGGCTGGGAACAAGGAAGTCGCGGGCACCTTCGGGAGATGACGCCGTAAGAATAGGAGTTTGCATATCCAGAAAGCCCTTGTCCTCCATTTTATTTCTTAAATGACGGATAATTTTTGAACGTATTACAAGATTTTCGTGGTTCTTGGGATTTCGAAGGTCAAGATAACGGTATTTAAGACGAAGCTCGTCTTTACTTGCTCTTGAGCTTCTTACGTCGAAGGGGAGCATATTTTTGCTCTTTCCGAGAACGGTAAGCTTGTCGGCTATAAGCTCAACAAGACCTGTGTCAATTTTTGAATTGACTGTTTCCTCGTCACGCTTTTCAACAATTCCGCTTACGGAAATAACCGTTTCTCTGTTTACGTTTTTCAGCAATTCTTCATTGTGAATAACAACCTGGGTTACTCCGGTGTAGTCACGAAGGTCAACAAAAATAACTCCGCCGTGGTCACGAACAACGTCAACCCAGCCGGCAAGCTCAACTCTCTGACCTATGTGCTTGTCACGAATGTCGTTACAGAATAGGGTTCTATACATAATTATACCTCCTAAAAATTTCCAAATAAAAGGTCCCGGGAATATAAAAACTATATTCCCGGGACGAGTAAACAAATTTAACCCGCGGTGCCACCCGCTTTGATGCGCCAAAAAGCACATCCGCTTTTAAATATTAAGCTTTATAAAACCGAAGTGTTCCCAAGCTTACTACTCATCTGAAATGCGCTTTCAGTCGCCGACGCATTCTCCCTGTCAGACTTTCCACAAAAGCCGAGTCTTCGCTTGCAATTATAACAAATAAAACTCCGTTTGTCAACACTATTATGTGCAATAAAAGCTGACAATATACCTTAAATTTTCATAATAAAGAATAGATAACAGATAATAGTTAATAGATAATAGTTAATAGTTAATAGAAATCATAACCACCCGTCAAACGGGTGGTTTGCACTAAGGCTATAAGCCTATGTTGCCGGCCAGCGACTCAAGTCGCTGGCTTTCACTTTTGTTCAAGCCTATTGCCTTTGCCTCTTTCGCCACCCCTTAAAGGGTTTTTGT
>JAZUPZ010000013.1:0-38926 GCA_045605445.1 Clostridia bacterium
ATCTCCATAAAGAGAGAAATGGGTACTTCTTATAAAGTTGCAATAGACGATAAGAACTACACTCCCCAGGAAATTTCCGCAATGATTTTAGCAAAGCTTAAGAACGATGCGGAAAGCTATTTGGGTCAGACTGTTACAGAAGCGGTTATCACCGTTCCTGCTTATTTCACAGATGCACAGAGACAGGCTACAAAGGATGCAGGTAAAATTGCAGGTCTTGATGTTAAAAGAATTATCAACGAACCTACGGCTGCAGCTCTTGCTTACGGTCTTGACAAAGACAACGGCGAAAAAATTATGGTTTACGACCTTGGTGGCGGAACCTTTGACGTTTCAATTCTTGAAATCGGCGACGGCGTTTTCGAAGTTCTTGCAACAAACGGTGACACAAAGCTTGGCGGTGACGACTTTGACCAGAAGCTTATTGATTACCTTGCTGAAGAATTCAAGAAGGACAACGGTATTGATTTAAGACTTGACAAAATGGCTGCTCAGAGACTTAAGGAAGCTGCAGAAAAAGCTAAAATTGAGCTTTCATCAGCAATGTCTTCAAATGTAAATCTTCCGTTTATTTCTGCAGATGCAACAGGTCCTAAACACCTTGACATTACAATTTCAAGAGCAAAATTCGACGAGCTTACAGCTGACCTTGTTGAAAGAACAATGATTCCTACAAGAAATGCTCTTAAAGATGCAGGCTTAAGCGCAGGCGAAATAAGCAAAGTTATATTGGTTGGCGGTTCTTCAAGAATTCCTGCTGTTCAGGAAGCTGTTAAAAATGTTATGGGAAAAGAACCTCACAAAGGAATTAACCCTGATGAATGTGTTGCAGTAGGTGCAGCTATTCAGGGCGGCGTTCTCGGCGGCGACGTTAACGGCGTTCTTCTTCTTGACGTTACTCCTCTTTCACTTGGTATTGAAACACTTGGTAACGTTTGCACAAAGCTCATCGAAAGAAATACAACAATTCCTACAAAGAAAAGCCAGGTATTCTCAACTGCAGCTGACAACCAGACCTCTGTTGACATTCACGTTCTTCAGGGCGAAAGAGAAATGGCAGCTGACAACAAAACTTTAGGCAGATTCCAGCTTACAGGTATTGCTCCTGCTCCAAGAGGAGTTCCGCAGATTGAAGTTACCTTTGATATTGACGCAAACGGTATCGTAAATGTTTCTGCAAAAGACCTTGGTACAGGTGCAGAACAGAAAATCACAATTACAGCTTCAACAAATCTTTCTGATGAAGACATTGATAAAGCTGTAAAAGAAGCTGAAAAGTTTGCAGAAGAAGACAAACTTAAAAAAGAAGCTATTGAAGCAAGAAATCAGGCTGATTCTCTTGTTTACCAGACAGAGAAATCCCTTGAAGAATTAAAGGATAAAATTTCAGAAGAAGAAAAGGCTCAGATTACCGCTGAATGTGACAAAGTAAAAGAAGCTCTTAAGGGCACAGACACAGCTGCAATCAAGGCTGCAACAGAATCACTTACAAAGGTATTCTATGAAATTTCTTCAAAGCTTTATCAGCAGGCTCAGGCTCAGGGTCAGCCGGGCGCAGAAGGTGCAAACCCGGGTGCAAACGAAGCTGACGGCGAAGTTGTTGACGAATAATTGATTAAAAGGCAAAAGGGGATTTTCATATCCCCTTATAGCTTTACAGAGAGGTATTTAAATTGGCTGACAAACGCGATTACTATGAAGTTTTAGGGGTGCAAAAAAGTGCTACCGATGCGGACATTAAAAAAGCTTTCCGTACCATGGCAAAAAAATATCACCCTGATATGAATCCGGGAAACAAGGAGGCAGAAGCCAAGTTCAAGGAAGTTAACGAGGCTTACGAGGTTCTTTCGAATCCCGACAAAAAAGCTAAATATGACCAGTTCGGTTTTGCAGGCGTTGACCCGAGCTACGGTGCCGGAAACGGCGGCGCAGGCTATGGTGGCTTCGGAGGCTTTGATGCAGGCGGTTTTGGCGATATTTTCGACACCTTTTTCGGTGGTGGCTTCGGCGGAAGCTCTGCAAGAAGCAACGCGCCCCGTCAGGGAAGCGACATTGAAATTGTTGCCGACCTTACCTTTGAAGAGGCTGCTTTCGGTTGCAAAAAAGAAATTTCCTTTAAAAGAGTTGAGCTTTGTCCCGACTGTAACGGTTCGGGAGCAAAAAAAGGAACCTCTCCCGAGGTGTGCCCCGACTGTAAGGGTACCGGTCAGGTTAAAAGAATGCAGAGAACCATGCTGGGTAACATAATGACATCTCAGCCCTGTTCCCGTTGCGGCGGAAAGGGGAAAACCATTAAGGAACACTGCCCAACCTGCTCAGGAAACGGAAGAATTCAAAAAAATAAAAAAATTAAGTTGGATATTCCCGAGGGTATCGACCACGGCCAGTACCTTCAGAAGAGAGGCTTTGGTAATGCCGGTTCAAACGGCGGACCTTACGGCGACTTGCTCATAGGGATCAGAATTCGTCCTCACGCAATATTTAAAAGAGAAGGGGCAAATGTTCACTGCACCGTTCCCATTGCTTTTGCAGATGCAGCGCTGGGCGCAGAGCTTGACATTCCAACTATCCATGGTCCCGTTTCCTACAAAATTCCCGAAGGAACACAGACAGGAACAAGTTTTACCATAAAAGGCAAGGGTATTAAAAAGGTTCTTGGCAAGGGCGACCACATATTCAAGGTTGTTGTTGACGTTCCGAAGAATCTTTCCAAAGAACAGAAAAAAGCCCTTAAAACCTTTGCAGATATGGATATGAAAAACAATACAAACAAGGAATCTTTCTTTGAAAAGGTTAAAAATATTTTTAAATAATTTACAACCGGTCTGATTTATGTTAAAATAAATCAGACCATTTTTTTGGAGGAAGTTATGAATTGGAACGAAATTAAAATTACAACCAACAAAGCGGGCGTTGAGGTTCTTACCGCCGAGCTTTTAAATATTGGCATTTCGGGAATTCAGATTCAGGATTCCGACGATTTCAACAGATTTTTAGAGGGTACCGAGGTTTACTGGGACTATGTTGATGAAAGCCTTATGTATCTTAAAGACTGCGACACTCAGGTTATTTTATACATTGAAGACAATGAAAAAGGAGCAGACACCCTTACCTCTTTAAAGCTTCTTTTAAATGAGCTGAAAAAAGAAGGAAAATACGGCACTCTTGAAATTACAATGAACAACTTAAAGGAAGAGGACTGGGAAAACAACTGGAAACAGTATTTCAAGCCCTTTAACATTGGTGAAAAATTCCTGATAAAACCCACCTGGGAGAATGTTGACAATAAAGAAAATCGCAAAATTATTGAAATTGACCCGGGAATGAGCTTTGGTACGGGAACCCACGAAACAACCTCTATGTGCCTTGAATTAATTGAAAACATTGATATGAAGGACAAAAATGTTCTTGATATGGGTTGCGGAAGCGGAATACTTTCCATTGGCGCGCTCCTTATGGGTGCAGAGCATTTAACCTGTGTTGATATTGACCAAAACAGCATCAAGGTTGCAAGAGAAAACATTGAAATGAATAATTTTTCCGACGACAAATTCAATCTTTTTCTCGGAGATGTTATTTCAGACAACAAGTTAAAAGAGGAAATCGGCTTTAAAAAATATGACATTATTCTCTCAAACATTGTTGCAGACGTTTTAAAAGCAATGAGCGGAATTTTCGGTGATTTCCTTACCGACGACGGCAAGCTGGTGGTATCGGGAATTATTGCACCAAGAAAAGACGAAGTGCTTGACAAAATAGCCGAAAACGGCTTTAAGCTTGTTAAAGATTATCAGAAAGGCGACTGGGTTTGCGCCCTGTTTGAAAGTAGATAAAATATGACTCCCGTTGAATTTTATATAAGATTATACTCTATGCTCGAGAATGTAACACCACTTTCCAAGGATTGCGGAATTCTCTGTGACAAAGCCTGCTGTAAAGAAGAAGACGGCGACCGCTCGGGAATGATCTTATTCCCTTATGAAGAATTTATGCTTAACAATGCATCATTCGGTCAGATTGAGGATTACAAAGGTGAATACGCCGGCAAAAAGCTTAAGATTTTCTTCTGCAATGAGCCCTGCGACAGAAAGCTCCGTCCTCTTGCATGCAGAATTTTCCCTCTTACTCCCTACCTTAAAGACGGCGAACTTGACCTTATTATGAACCCTATGGCAAAGAGAATGTGTCCCTTAGCGAGAAGCCTTCAGGTTGAACAGCTTGAAGAGGATTTTGTTGAAAATGTTTACAGAGTTATGAACAACATTTTAAAGCTGAAAGAAGGCAAGGCATACATAGAAGCACTTACTAAAATGACAGACGACTTTTTAAACCTGCAAAATAAATTTATATAAATCCCTCTTAATTTCTTGACTTTTTCAACTTGTTATGATATTATATTTTAGTAACTTGCAGGTGTGGTGGAACTGGCAGACGCGCTGGACTCAAAATCCTGTGGTAGTGATACCGTGTGGGTTCGATTCCCACCACCTGCACCAATAAAAGAAGATGCCTTTCGGCATCTTTTTTTATTGTAGTAAAATAATAGGGAATCGAACCCTAAGAGGGCAAAAAGCGAAAGGAAAAGTTGCCGGTGGCAAGTTTTCAGCTTTTTGGTGCGCAGACGGGTACCGAAATGCGAAGCATTTGGGTCGGCAAGTACGGAAAGCTTTCGTAAGAAAGATTTCTCTCCCACCACCTGCACCAATAAAAGAAGATGCCTTTCGGCATCTTTTTTTATTGTAGTAAAATAATAGGGAATCGAACCCTGAGAAGGAAAAAAGCGACAAAACTCCCGTTGACAAGCAATAGGAATTATGATATAGTATTGAATACCAGATGACAAGTTATTAAGAACAAAGAAGGTTGAATTATGGCAAGACAAAAGCTTAAAGACAGAGAAATGCCTTTTTACACAAGAGGCGAAGAAATTTTTAATATGGTATCTCACATTGTTGGCGGAGCAGTAGGAATTACAGCCCTTGCTCTTTGTGTTATTTTTGCGGCAATACACCATAACACTTACGGAGTTGTGGGCAGCGCAATTTACGGAGCTTCTATGATAATACTTTACACAATGTCGAGCATTTATCACGGGCTTAACCCTGAACTTATGGCAAAAAGAGTTTTCAGAATTATCGACCATTGCTCTATTTTTATTTTAATTGCGGGAACCTACACCCCTATTTGCCTTGTTTCTTTAAGAGAGTACAGCCCCTTTTTAGGCTGGACAATTTTCGGCATTGTATGGGGCGCGGCAGTTTTGGGAATTACCCTTAACGCTATTGACTTAAGCCGCTACAAAACCTTTTCCGCAATTTGCTACCTTGTTATGGGCTGGTGCATTATTTTTGCAATTAAGCCCACAATTCAGATGGTAGGCTGGGGCGGAATTGCTTTTCTCGGCGCAGGCGGAATAAGCTACACAGTTGGCGCACTTATTTATTACAAATTCAAGCACAAAAGATATGCTCACTCAATTTTCCACCTTTTTGTGGTTATTGCGAGCATACTTCAGATGTTCTGTATATTATTTTATGTAGTTTGAAAAAACGGTGTGAATGCTCACACCGTTTTTTATGATTTGCTTTTTATGTACTCACTTGCGGAAATTCCCGTTTCCTCTTTGAAAACTTTGGAAAAGTACAGAGGGTTTCTGTAGCCCGAAAGAAGCGCAACGTTTTTAACCGAGGTTATTCCCTTCTCCATTAAAAACACCGCATACTTTATTCTTGTGTGAGTTAAATAACTCGAAAAAGTCATTCCCACATTATTTTTAAAAACTCTTGAAATGTATTTTTCATTATATCCAAGGTCGTCAGACATTGTTGAAAGTGTCAGCCCACTGTTGCTGAAATTTAAATCAATGTACTCCAAAATGCTGTCGGTAAGAGTCTGTTCTTCGCTTTTTTCAACAGGTGCAAGCTGTGAAAAGGAATAAAGCAGAACTCCCTCGCTGATTAAGTCAAGATTCTTCTCATTTGCTCTTGCAATGGCATTCTGCCAAAAGGAAACAAGTCCCTCGTTCCCTGAAAATACACAGTTTGACTTTGAAATCATAAAGCGTTTGAAAAGCTCGTCGCATCGATCTCCCGAAAAGGTGATGTACATACACTCAAAATCCTCTTCGTTTTCTACTTTAAAATAAACGCCGGAAAAGGTGAAAAAAAGCATTCCTTTTGATAAACTGCATTTCTTACCTTCCGCAACAAGCCTTCCTTTTCCCGAAACAACAAGAAACATTAGGTTTTCATTTTTCATCTGCATTTCGGATAGCATTTCCGGCTTGGTTTCGTACACAAAATTTATGGTAGTAATACTTTTAACAACAGTCGGTTCTATAAATTTACAGATATTGTCCATATTTTTCTTCATACTACCCCCCCTTTTTTTTCAGTGTATCACACCTCAAAACAAATTACAAGAAACAAAGTAGAAAAATTGCATAATAATATAGAATTTTTCTATTTACCCTCCGTTTTCTCCTGTGCTACAATACATACAAACGGAGGTGAGAAAATGTATTACGGTGTGCTTACATTGTGCGCAATTATGTTCGGCTCACAGTTTTTATTCACGAAAATGTACAAAGATGCCTACGGAAACGATTTAAAGGCGATGTGCGTTTCTGCGGCAGGCGGTTCTCTTTTGGGAATTATAATTTTAGCCATAATCAACGGCTTTAGTCTTACATGCACCCCATTTTCGCTGATAATGGCAATAATTAATACTGTAAACGGCAATCTGTTCCTTTTCTGCAGTTTGAAATCACTGGGAAAAATCAACCTTTCGCTATATTCTGTTTTCTCAATGATTGGCGGAATGGCACTTCCGTTTATAACAGGGATTCTTTTCTATAATGAACCCCTTACGACCGGCAAGGTAGTTTGCTTTTTGTTTATAACCCTGGCAATTCTGCTTACATTTGAAAAGGGTGAAAAGGCTAAAGGTGGCATATATTACATAGGAATTTTCGTTTTCAACGGAATGTCAGGAGTTATTTCAAAACTTTACACAGATATGCCCTTTGAAAAAGTTCCGGCGGCGGAATATTCCATACTTTGTGCCGTTGTAAATCTTATTGTATCGTTGATAATTCTGATCTTCTTACGAAAAATAAAAAGACCTTTAAATTCAAAGGCGGTTATTTCAATTATAGGAAACGGCGTTTTCGGCAGAGTGGCGAATTATTTATTGTTAATATGCCTATTGTATTTGCCCGCATCTGCGCAGTATCCCTTTATAACCGGCGGAACAATGGTAGTTTCAACAGTTTTGAGCTGTATTATAAATCAAAAACCAAGCAAAAAAGAAGTCTTGTCGGTTATTCTTTCAATGACAGGACTTATATCGCTTGTTATTATTAAATAAAATAAGGAGATTTTATTATGAAAAAAGTTAAAATCGGTATTTTCGGATGTAACAGAGGCTCAGCGTACATTCCAAGCTTTCTTGCAAACGATGCAGAAATTGTAGCAATCTGCGACAAAAGTGAAAAATGGATAAATAAAGCAAAAGAAAAATTAGATGATTCTGTTGCGGTTTATTCTGACTTTGATGAATTTATCAAGCATCCTATGGATGCAGTATTTCTTGCAAACTATTTCCATGAACACACAAAATATGCAATAAAATGTCTTGAAAAAGATATTCACGTTTTATGCGAATGTACTTCAAACGCTACAATGGCTGAGGGTGTTGCCCTTGTTCGTGCTGCAGAAAAGAGCAATGCAATTTATATGCTTGCAGAAAACTATCCTTATATGCTTTTCAATCAGGAAATTAAAAAAATCTGCGACAGCGGAACCTTGGGCGAATTACTTTATGCCGAAGGGGAATACAACCATCCGGGTAATGTGTACAGCACCGATATGATGTATCTTTATGACGATGAAAAGCACTGGAGAAACTTTCTTCCTTCAACATATTATGTAACACATTCTCTGGCACCTATTATGTTTGCAACCGGAGCAAACCCCGTTAAGGTTACAGCGTTTGCAATTCATAAGCCTCGTCCTGCAGACTGCTACAGTGCAAATCATACAGGTGACAACTCTGCGGTTATAAACACATTAAACGACGATAACTCAGTTTTTACTTTCACAGGCTGTGCAGGTTTTGGTGCCCACGGCAATTCTTACCGTGTTTGCGGAAGAAAAGGTCAGATTGAAAACATTCGTGGCGGAGAAGGCAAGGTTATGCTCCGTTACAACAATTGGGATTTACCAGAAGGTGCAGAAAAGGTTAACTATTATCAGCCCGAAATTGTTGACAAAGACATTGAACTTATTAAAAAAGCAGGTCACGGCGGCGGAGACTTCTTTGTTGCAAGAGAATTCTTAAACTGCGTAAGAGAAAACAAGCCTCATCCTTTTGACGTTTATTTCTCAACAAGAATGGCATCGGTTGCAATTCTTGCTCACAGAAGTGTTTTAAACGGAGGTATGCCTTTCGATATTCCTGATTTTTCAAAAGAAGAAGACAGAATCAAATACGAAAATGACTACCAGTGTCCTTTCTGGAGAGAGGACGGAACCGCACCTAATATTCCCTGTGGTTCAAATCCTGACTATAAACCCTCAGAAACACAGCTGAAAAATTTTCGTAAAGCTTTAGAAGAAAATAATTAAATACAGCAAAAAGCCGTCTTACGATGGCTTTTTTGTTTCTTTTAAATAAAATAAACGAAGCGCCTTTTGGGGCGCTCCGTGGTGCAAGTTATTTTTGGAAGTCTTATATTAAAGGTCAAGTTTTAAATCGTTCTCCTTAATCCATCCTATTTTCTTAAGCAGATAGCTTATTACCGGTGCAATTATCGCAGGCAATATAAAGGAAATCATTACAAGTCCGAACCAGTCACCTGCGGTTATTGCTGTTTTTACGCCTGCTTCAACATCTGCCACCCAGCCTGAATATACGCCGATTTGTCCTACAAGTCCGCAGGTACCCATACCTGAGGAAACTGCGGCACCGTTCATTTCGAGCCTGAAAATGCAGGTTGATATCGGGCCTGTTATTGCAGAGGTTACGATTGCAGGAATCCAGATTTTCGGATTTTTTACAATGTTGCCCATCTGAAGCATACTTGTTCCTATGCCCTGAGCGAAAAGTCCACCCCAGCGGTTTTCCTTAAAGCTCATTACCGCAAAGCCTACCATATTGGCACAACAGCCTGCAAGAGCCGCACCACCTGCAAGCCCCGTAAGACCAAGGGCAGCACAAATTGCCGCACTACTGATTGGAAGAGTAAGGGCTATTCCTATTATAACAGAAACTATTATTCCCATTAAGAACGGACGAAGCTCTGTTGCCCACATTATTGCATTGCCGACAGCTGATGCCGCCATACCTATGTAAGGTGCACAAAGCATTGAAAGAACAACGCCCGAGAAAATTGTTACAAAAGGAGTTACTATTATATCAAGCTTGGTTTCCTTGGAAACGAGCTTACCCAGCTCTGCGCTTATTACCGTTATAACAAGAACCGCCAGAGGTCCGCCTGCCTCGCCAAGCTCGCAGGAGGCAATACCTACTGCAACCAGCGAAAACAAAACCAATGCCGGAGCTTTAAGAGCGTAACCTATTGCAATTGCCATTGCCGCGCCCTGAGCAGATTTTGCATAATTGCCCACAGTTTCAAGAACAGGAATGTTAAACTGCGTTCCTATTGTTGCAATTATTGTTCCTATCAGCAGAGACGCAAAAAGTCCCTGTGCCATTGCGCCGAGGGCATCGATACCATAT
The DNA here is from genome assembly GCA_045605445.1 of Clostridia bacterium. Taxonomy (GTDB): domain Bacteria; phylum Bacillota; class Clostridia; order RGIG6154; family RGIG6154; genus CAZMHL01. The sequence goes on from JAZUPZ010000013.1 coordinate 9,742, forward strand.
CTTTTCAAAGAAAACTCGATGTCCTTCTTTTTAAGAAATTCTTTTAATTTACCCATTATCGACTCTCCTTTTTAAAAAACGGACGTTCTACCAAAGAGAACGCCCGCTCACTTTTGCACATTATATCACTTCTTGCAATATTGTGTCAATATTATTTTTTTAATACATGGAGAATTTCACCAACGAACATTTTGTGAATATCCGGGTCGGGATAATTTTCTTTTGCAAATTTCTCATCGGCAAAGCCTTTCATATCCACATTCTGAGAATAAAGCTTTTTACATACGAAAACATATTTCGCCTCATCAAAATATGCCACCTTATCGTCGCCTTTAACCGTAAAACCGCATTCCTTTATTTTATCAACAACTCTTCCCGAGTTTCTTCCGCAATAAGTAAGCTTATCTCTGTATTCTTCGCCTAAAAAGGAAAGGGTATAATACTCGGAGGTTTCAATAAACTCATAGGTATATCTTGAAGGGCGGACAACAATTGCAGAAACATCTTTGTTCCACATTTCGCCAAAGCCTCCCCAGCTTGCGGTCATTGTATTAAGCTTATCGCCGTTTTTAGCGGTTATAAGCATCCATCCTTTGCTTATCATTTTAACAAGATTTTCATCAATGTCACAAACGTTTATTTTTTTGAATTCGCTCATATCTGCATCTCCTTTAAAATTTATACTGTTATTTTAACATTATGCAGAAATTTTTGCAATATGTATTAAAAATGCAATAAAATTATGTAAACCAAGCGAAAAACAAACCGCTTAAAATAGCCATTTCCGGCTGCCGTTTTTTTGCCAAGATTCGGTTTTTTTCCCTTTTTTAGTTGTGGAAAACGTGGATAACTTTGTGGATAAGCCCATTTTATGCGATTTTGACTGTGGATAACTTTTTTTATTTTTTAAAAAAATAAAATATTATGTAAACGAAAATCGCACTATTCCCGAAAAGGTTGATTCTATCGCATTTTTATGATAAAATCAGTACCGGGGAGGGTTTTTATGTATTCAGAAAATATGCATATTTTTACAAAAAACGGAGTTACTTTTTTAAAATTCAAGACGCTTGATTCTATAGCCTTTATAAATCAGGCGGTTTCAACCAGACACGGAGGGGTTTCCTTCAAAAGCGAAGGAATTCGCTCTCTTAATTTAGGACTTACCTGCGGCGATTCCAAAGAAAACATTATTGAAAATTACAGAAGATTTTTAACTGCTGCAGATTTTGATATAAACAGAGCCGTTTGTTCCAATCAGACTCACGGAACAAACATTTTATATGCAACCCACAAAGACTGCTCCAAGGGAATTTTAAAAGAAAGGGACTATAACAGTATTGATGCTATTATAACCGACCAAAAAAATATTCCCCTTGTTATTCACACCGCCGATTGCGTTCCCGTTACTTTGATTGACACAAAAAACAAAGCTATAGGCTCTGCCCACTGCGGATGGAGAGGGACCTTTGAAAACCTTGCCGCAAGAACCCTTGAAGAAATGCAAAGGAAATTTTCCACCAATCCTGCAGATATTGTTTCGGTTATAGGACCTTGTATATGCAAAAACTGTTACGAGGTTTCAGAAGAATTGTACCTTAATTTTCTTGAAAAATTCGGCGAAAACGAAGGCATTATTAAAAAAGAAAATAAATTCTTTCTTGACCTTGCATATATCAACAAGCTGACGCTTGCAAAACACGGAGTTTCCGAAAAAAATATAACAATTTCCGATCTTTGCACCTGTTGTAATAAAAAAGACCTCTATTCTCACAGAGGTATCGGCCCCGACAGAGGCCTTCTTGCTTCGGTTATTGAAATTATTTAAAGGAAAAGCCGTGTGTTCTGAAAAAATACACAGCTTTGTTTTATTCTTCTATAAGCAGGTCTACAATTGCTTTTTTTGCTGATTTTTTAATGCCGTTGAAGAAATCGTCCAGTCGGTTTTTAACTTCTATATCAACCTCGCCCTTCATAATTTCCTCGGCATACTCTTCTGATATATATTTATACTTCACCATTTTTTCAAGAACCTGCCTTTGTCTCTGAGAAGCAAGCTCTCCCGAATTTTTCGGATTGTAAAGCGACGGCGCATTGGGAATGCCCGCAAGCATGGTGCACTGATAACCGTCCATATCCTTTGGCTGACAACCAAAATAATAGTTACTTGCGCTTCTGATATCGTAGCAATTTTCGCCAAAATAGATATAATTTACGTAAATTTCAAGAATTTCCTTTTTACTGTAAAGCTTTTCAATGTCGAAAGCTACAAACATTTCGGCAATTTTCCTTGTGAAATTTTTATCCTGATCAAAATACATATTTTTCGCAAGCTGCTGAGTTATTGTACTTCCGCCCTCGGCAAAGGTTTTCTGCTTTATATTATTGAATGCCGCGCGGATAACCGCCATAAAATCAACCCCGTTATGATGATTGAATCTGTGATCCTCTGCGCAGATTACCGCATTTACATACATTTCCGGCAGCTCTTCGTAGGTTGTATAGCTTTCTTTGCTTCTTATAGCCTCAACCATTTCCTCTATCCCCGTTTCTTCAATTGCTTTTTTATACGCCGAATGACCTCTCCATACAAGGAAGGCTCCGCAGATAAAAAGCACAATAAAAACAAGACTTATCAGTTTTTTTATAAGCTTCATATATCCACCTCTTACTTTTTCATTTTAGCATACCGAATTCAAAAAAGCAATATAAAAAGGTTAAGGGAAAAAGTGTATGAAGCCTTAATTTTCGCATAAAGCAACCAGCAGAGCCCTTTCAAAGAGAAAAGTTGTGTCTTATACTTTTGTTTTTTAGAAGTATATCCTATTTTGCGGTAGAACAACTTTTTCGCAATCAGAGGCGGAGCAAATGCTCCGCCTCTGATTTATCCCAATAAAATACGCACCGATTGTGCAATACTTATTTTTTAACTATGCTAATTATTTTTGCAGGCTCTTTTTCGCCCTGCTTCAGATATTCCTCTTCAACATCTCTTTGCAGTTTTTTAAGCTCTTCGATTATTTCCGTTGTTTTATTGAACATCATATAATAAAGCTTTTTATAGTCTGTCATAAAAATCCTCCGATTAAAAAATGCGCCGACCGGAGCCGACGCATGAAAAATACACAGCCCCTGTGCGCCAACACAATTTAAATACACCGACAAACGAGTATATAAATGGAGCATGTGTATTTTTGCCGAAACAAAAATACACTGCGTTTGTCAATGCTTATATTAAATTGTGTTGGCACATTTAATATATCATAATTCGATTTTTTTGTAAAGTCTTTCGACAAAGGTTCCTGTTTTCCGACAAAAAAATACACCAATATGTGTAGTATCCTCAGGGATACTACAACGATGTTTGCAACAAGTTGCAAATGAAGTACGCTTCGCGTATGATGCTTGTTCTTGCAACAAATGAAGTATTTGTTACACAAATATTATGGAAAAAAGTCGTCTTTTCAGACGACTTTTTATCATTAACTTCTGATTTATCAGAAACTTCACTTTTTCCACAGAAAAAACTTCACTGCGGAGCAACTTATCTCGTGGGAAGCACGAACATCATTGCGGTTATCCTTTAGGAGAACCGCTTTAATCGGTGTCTTGATTTTATTTATTCAACTGAAATGAAATAATAGTAAAGCGGCTGTTTGCCGTCGTACACATTAACATCAAAATCGGGATATTTTTCTTCCAGCTCTTCCAGCATTTTTTCTGTTTTTTCATTGTCGGCATTTTCGCCCTTGAAAATTGAAATTGAAGATTTGGAAGAATCGATAAGCTGACTTACTATTTCTTCGCAAACCTTGTGAGGCTCATTGCCGATAAAGGTTATTTTACCTTCGGCAAGCCCCATTATATCATCTTTTTTAATTTCAAGGTCTTCAATGGTGCAGTCTCTTGCCGCAAAGGTAACAGAGCCCGAAGCAACATTTGAGATAGCCTCGTTCATTGCCGCTGTATTATCTTCAGGGGTGCTTTCCTCGTCAAATACCATCATACAAGCCATCCCCTGCATTACGGTTTTGGTTTTAATTACAATAATATTCTTATCTGAAAGCTCTGCCGCCTGTTCAGCCGCAAGAATTATGTTCTTATTGTTTGGAAGAATGAAAATTGCATTTGCATTTATCTTATCAATTTCCTTCATAAAATCTTCTGTCGAGGGGTTCATTGTCTGACCGCCTTCAATTATTGCAGTACAGCCCAGCTCACTGAACATCTGAACAAGGCCTTCACCCGCCGCAACGGTTATAAATGCATTTGGCGTAAAGGGGATTTCTGCCTTTTCTTCCTGCTCTTTTTTAGCCTTTTCTTCCTCTGCCTGTTCTTTTAAGTTATCAATTTTAATATCAACAAGCTGACCGAGTTTAAGTGCTTCTTCAAGAGCAATGCCCGGATTGTTTGTATGAACGTGAACCTTGATTATTTCCGCATCATTAATAACAATAACGCTGTCGCCGATATATTCAAGCTGTTTTCTGAGCTTTTTCCAGTCCGCCTTTTTTGCAGATTTTTTAATTATAAATTCTGTGCAGTAACCGAACTTAATGTTTTCAACATCAATGTTCTTTTCTACCTTCGATTCATACTCAACCTCGTCTTCAGCCGGAACAATTTCGCCGTTTTCAAGGAAGTAAAGAGCTCCTTCAACAGCAAGCATAAGTCCCTTTCCGCCCGAATCAACAACATTTGCCTGTTTCAGCTGAGGCAAAAGCTCGGGAGTATTATCAAGGGATTTATTCCCCTCTTTAACAATATATTTCAAAAATTCAACAAGGTCGCCGTCTTTTGGCTGATATTCCACCGCCGCTTCGGACATTTCCCTTGCTACGGTTAAAATAGTTCCCTCTGTTGGTTTCATTACCGCTCTGTACGCCGTATCCTTTGAAACAACCATAGCATCGCAGATATCGCCAACGGTAAGGCTTTCCTTTTTATCTATTCCTTTTGAAAAGCCTCTGAAGAACTGAGAAAGAATTACGCCGGAGTTACCTCTTGCACCACGAAGGGAAGCAGTTGAAGCCGCCGCCATAACTGCGCTGCAGGTTTCCTCCTCCATTCTTTCAAGCTCTTTTTTTACAGATTGAATTGTAAGAGACATATTCGTGCCCGTATCACCATCAGGAACGGGGAACACGTTTAAATCGTCTACAATTTTTTTATTATTTGAAAGATTATTTGCCGCTGAAATAATCATTTGTTTCAACATTTTGCCATCTAAAATATTAGGCAATGCCATCACCTCCGAATCAGTCTTTGGAAACTCTTACGCTTTCCACATTAACTACTACGTTTGCAACCTCATAGCCTGTCATATTTTCAACAGCATACTTAACGTTTTCGATAACATTGTCTGAAATTGCCGTAAGATTAACTCCGTATTCCGCAATAATAAAAAGTTCAAGCACTATTTTATTGTTCACGGAAGAAACTTTAACGCCTTTATTTGCATCGGCTTTTTTCAGAAGAGATGCAAATTCATCGGTTTTTGAACGAAATGCCATTCCCACTACGCCTACACATTTAGTTGCTTCAATACCTGCAATTTTTCCGATTACTTCATCGGAAATAGAAACACTTCCGTATACATTTTCTTTTCTAACTGCCATATAAATAACAACCCTTTCCATTTTTCATACGACTGACTACTTTTGCCCATATTACCGTTTTTCGTTCGGGGCAGTATACAAAGTACAGCTCCACTCACTTCAAAACAGCAATCTGAACAAAACTATTTCAGTCTTTCAAAAAACAAAATGTTTCCTTAAAACCTTTATGATTCATTTGTAGTATATCATATCTTTTGCAAATTTTCAAATTATATTATTCTTACCTCGGGTTCAAGTTCTACTCCAAACTTTTCAAGCACTGTTTTTTTGCAGTGTTCTATTACAGAAAGAACGTCCTCTGCAGTAGCATTTCCCGTATTTATAACAAAGCCCGCATGCTTTTCGCTTACCTGTGCCCCGCCTACTGTAAAGCCCTTAAGATTACAGTCGCTTATAAGCTTTCCGGCAAAATAACCTTCAGGTCTTTTAAAGGTACTTCCTGCGCTGGGGAAATTGAGAGGCTGTTTTTCCTTTCTTCTTGCATTAAGGTCGTTCATTTTTGAACGGATTTCCTCTTTATTCCCTTTTTGAAGTTCAATTTCCGCAGAAAGAACAAAAAGCTTTTTATCGGAAAAATAAGAATGTCTGTAACCAAACTTGCATTCTTCGTTTTCTATTGTGAAAACCTCGCCCTTTTCGTTACAGAAGGTTACGCTTTTAACCACGTCTTTCATTTCTCCGCCGTATGCTCCTGCGTTCATTAAAACCGCTCCGCCGAGAGTCCCCGGAATTCCCGAGGCAAACTCAAAGCCCTCAAGGGAGTTTTCAAGAGCAACATTTGCAATTTTAGAAAGCATTGCTCCGCATTCTGCCTTTATTATATTTCCCGACAAGGTCACCTCTGCCGCTTTTTCGGTTATAACAACAACGCCTTTAATTCCCCCGTCATTCACAAGAACGTTTGAGCCCTTTCCGAGAATAAGAGGATTTTCTGTTACCTTTATTACCTCTGCTATTTCTTCTGCATTTTTCGGGAAAACAACAATTTCCGCGTTGCCGCCTATTTTAAAGCTTGTGTGATTCTTCATTGGTTCATTTGTAAGAATTTCTGAACAAATTTCCTTTAAAGCCTTGATAATAAACCCCTACTCTCTTAATAATGCTGCACCGACTATACCGGCATCATTTCCCATTGTTGCCTTAACGATTTTCGTTGTTGGAATTCTTCCGCCACCGTAGGTCTGCTGTGGAACAAGCTCTCTTAACGGAGCAAGAAGAGGTTCGCCCTCGTTTGAAACTCCGCCGCCGATTACAAACACCTCCGGCTGGAAAATGTTTATCATATTTGCGATTCCGCAGGAAAGATAGCTTATGTATTCATCAACAACTTTTTTCGCACTTTCGTCGCCTTCTCTCATTGCATTAAAGGCTGTACGTCCGTTGAATTTCCCTTCTTTAAGGTGCTTCCACATTTTTGAATCCTTATTCTTCTCCGCTTCGGTTTTTGTCATTCTTATAAGGGCAGTTGCAGAAGAATAGGTTTCCCAGCAGCCCTTTCTTCCGCAGGTGCAGGGCTCACCGTCTTTTACTAAAACTGTATGACCCAGCTCACCGCCGCAGAAGTTGAATCCGCTGTAAAGTCTGCCGTTTACTATAATTCCGCCGCCTACACCGGTACCGAGAGTAATCATAATTGCATCGGAAACGCCCTTTGCGGCGCCTGCCATTACCTCTGCCCATGCGGCACAGTTTGCATCGTTATCAATATAAACGGGTTTATCGATATATTTCTGAATTTCAGCTCTTAAGGGCTCGTTTTCAAAATGAAGGTTGTTTGAATAAATAATAACGCCTTCGTTTTTGTTGATTGACCCGGGGCTTCCCACGCCTATTGATTTTATTTCATCAAGAGAAATATTATTTTCTTTAACAAGGGAAAGAATTGTTTCCGCCATTTCCCTTGCCATTTCCGCGCAGGGTCTTCCCGCATTTGTGGGGAAGCTTTTTTTGTCAACAATTTTTCCGTCCTCTGTTACAATTCCGATTGCAATGTTTGTTCCGCCCAAATCTATACCAATGTAATACATAATCAGTCCTCCTTAATTTCCTTCATTCTTTTTTCCATATCATCCATCAGTCTTTTATTAAGCTCTTCTGCCGCATTGTAGCCCATTCTTTTCTGCCTGTTATTCATTGCCGCAACCTCTATTATTATTGCAAGGTTTCTGCCCGGTCTTACGGGAATGGTAAGGTGAGGCAGGTCGATATCAAGAATATTTATAAAGTCGTTTTCAAGTCCGAGCCTGTCATATTTTTTATTTTTATCCCACTGCTCCAGAGATATAACCAGGTCGATTTTTTCCGTTTCCTTTACGGCCCCCATACCGAAAATGTTTCTTACGTCAACAATTCCTATTCCTCGAAGCTCAATAAAATGACGGATAATTTCAGGAGCTGTTCCTACCAGAGAAATTGCCGACACTTTTTTTATTTCAACCGCATCGTCGGCAATAAGTCTGTGGCCTCTTTTGATAAGCTCAATTGCCGTTTCGCTTTTTCCTACTCCGCTTTCGCCCAGAATAAGAATTCCTTCGCCGTATACTTCAACAAGAACACCGTGTTTTGTGATTCTTTCTCCCAGCTGAACGTTTAAAAAGCTTATAAGCATACTCATAAAGCGGGAGGTTGTTTCCTTTGTGCGAAGCACGGGAACGCAATGTTTTAATGAAGCAAATTTTATAGCCTCGGGTATTTCAAGTCCTCTTGTTACTATTATTGCAGGAACTCCCAGCTTGAACATATTACAAAGATGGGAATCTATTTCCTCTTCGGTAAGCTTTTTAAGATAGGTAAGCTCTGCATTACCGTATATCTGAATTCTCTTTGCATCAAAATATTCAAGAAAGCCGGTAACCTGAAGTCCCGGTCTTAAAACGTCGGAGCTTTCCACTTCGATTTTATCAATACTTTCGTGACAGGTTATAACTTCCAGCTTATAGTTATCAACTATTTTTCTGAGATTAACGGTAAATTCCGCTGCCATAAAATCACCTCATTTTATTTTTCAGGATTGGCATATCCGGTCCTTCGGACCGCCAAAGAGCCAAAGGCTCTTTCGGGATTTTTGCCTGCAAAAATCCATATATTCCAATTATACCTTATTTTCCCCCGTTTTGCAATTGTTTATGAAAAAAAGAAACTTCAAAAATGAAGTTTCTTTTAAAGAATCAGTATTTAATCAATTCGTCAATTTTTGTTTTCCATATTGCTTCTGTATTGCATCCCAGCGAATTCGGGCGGTAAATCATCGCTCCCGACTCAAAGTTTGAATAAATATATCCGTCAACTGCAACGATCTCTTCAAGCCTTGGCATAAGCGTAACTGTTTTTACAAGTTTAAGCTTATAAACAGGCACTTCCTTTTCACCGTAAAAAATTTTATCATCGCAAGCTGCATCCGCTTTCGGTTTTTCATAAACATAAAGTTTACTGTCTGCTTTACCGGACGACATCGCAAGAATGATGTGGTCTTTGGTAGTAGTCATACCCTGAATCATTTGCTCATCTACTGCATATATAGCATTTGGTGCATAATCGCAGGGCTCTCCGCCTTCTATTTTATTTTCTGCAGAAATTCCGCTTTCTTCCTTTATATCTGTTTTGTAGCATCTTATTACTGTTTTATACTTGTCAGAGAAAAGCTTGTCATAAGAAGCATCGCCATCCTCATGAAAATTGCCTGTCCAGATGTAACCGTCCATATAATCAACAAAAGAGTTTCCTGAATTTGAAAGATGCTTAAGTTGAATGTCCTGAGCCACTTTAAGATCGCCCCTGCCGTTCAAAGCATCGATATCCTTAAGGGGAATTCTGTGAAGCTTCTGTCCGTATGTAATATAAAGGTCTTTCTCACTTGCGGCACATCCGCCAACGTGACCGTAGTTTGCAGAGCCGTCGGTATGGAGCAATTCATACTGGCCTGTGCAAACTCCCGACTTTGCATCAATTTCAAAAACAACCGATTTTCTCATTGAGCGCCAGAAATATCCCGTAACATAAAAACAATCCTTGTCTTTTCTGTAAGTAATGCCCTGAGGAACAACCCATTCATTAAGCCCCGGCATTATAAACGCTTTTTCCGACATAGCATAAAAATCGTTATACTCTTCTCTTGTGCCGTTGGATTTATCGTGAGTTGCCTGTGTGAAGAAGAACTTATCCTTATATTTTTCTGCAGATTCTATATAAACAATGTCTTCATAGTCATCCCATCTCATAACATAGCCGTCTAAAGTCTGTATAAGATTAACTGTTGTCATTGTAGTTCTGTCGTTCTTCATCTGAATTTCAGTATCAACCGTTTTTGCTTCGCCGTTAACGTAGAATTCAGTCTTACTGCCAACGGGAAGTTCAATAACACAGTCACCTTTTACAGCTTTTGCTGTCTGGGTTTCCTCGTCCCAGGAAACCTCAAATCCAAAAAATTCATAAAATGGGCGAATCGGCACATAAAGTCGCTTTTTACTTACAATATAAACCTGCTGATCGGGGAATTTTATTTCCTCGCCGTCAACAAGAATTTTAAAGGGTGCTTTAGTTTCAGCCGATACGCCCAAAGGCATAAGCATAACAAACACAAGCAGTAGTGCAACAATTTTTCTCATTTAATTTCCTCCCTGAATTCGTTTATTCTGAATTTTTGTACACGTTCATTATACACACAAAAATTGAGACTTTCAACAAAAGAAAAAATATTGATAATTTATCAACTTTTTTCATCAGCCCGCACTTTTTAAAATTTTTTTGAAAAAAGACTTGATTTTTTGCAGTTTTTCTGTTATCATATAAAATACTGTGATTAGTGGTTTATTCAAGGAGGTGTATATAGATGGCTAAATGTGATGTATGCGGTAAGGGTGTTGTATTCGGCATTGCAGTTTCTCACTCTCACATCAGAACAAACAGAACATGGAAACCAAATGTAAGAAAGGTTAAGGCTGTTGTAAACGGTACAAAGAAAACAGTGAACGTATGTACAAAATGTCTCCGTTCAGGAAAAGTTCAGCGTGCTATATAATACGCCTTCCGGCTTATAAAGTGTTCAAAACAAAAGAGACTAATTTATAAATTAGTCTTTTTTCATATCTGCTTGTGTAGCACAGTCGGTAGTGCAGCTCATTCGTAATGAGCAGGTCGTCCGTTCGAGCCGGATCACAAGCTCCAGTCACCCGTCTGACTTTGTCAGGCGGGTGATTTTTATATCCCCCTCCCGAACTTTCTTAAACCTGTGATACAATAAACATATCAGGAGAGGGAAATTAAGATATCCGTACCCCCGGCGGATTTTCCCCTGCTTCGACAAAATCCAACGGAAATTATTGACAACACCTCTCCTGAAATGATATTATTTACTTACAGAACGCTGTATAAGTACAACTCGAAAGGATGATTTTATGTCAAAATTTTGCACACGTTGTGGAAGACCGCTGGAAGAAGGTCAGATTTGCCCCTGCTCAGCCCCCGCACCAACACCAACTCCAACACCAAGACCGGTAGAAGTTAACATCAACCCTGAATCGGTAAAAGGCTTTTTTGAGGAAATGCAAAACAGGATGGGAATTGGTGACCCTGAGCTTAACAAAGGCGATGCTTATGAAACAGGAAAGCAAATCGTTCCCGAATGTGTTAAAGCAAACGAAAGTGAAATTCCTGTTAAACAGTATAAAATTGCAACTCTGAGAAACAGAGTGCTTGGTATTCCTTATACAAAGGCCATCGGAAGACTTCAGGTTACTAACAAAAGAGTTATTTTCAGAGCTCCGGGGAAATGCCTCGCAGGAAGAACAACCCTTCAGCACGAATTTGCAATAGATGAAATTTCAGGCATTGAAAGCCGCAGAGAATACGTTTTTAACGGTTGGGATTTACTTATCGGAATTCTTGCAGTTGCTCTTGGCGGATTAGTTTCAACGTCTTTGATAATGGAAATCGTATCCAATTCAGGCGGACTATTTGTACCTGCGTTTTTTGCCATTCTTATTGCTGCTGCGGGTTGCGTTCCTTTCTTTATGATTAAAAAAAGATGGTTAAGCAAACTTTTATGCCTTGGTGCTTCATTTTATCCTATGCTTGCAATGACTGTGATAATTTCTCGACGTTCTGCTTTTTTCTCCGGCTTTTTCGGTTTTCTTTCCTTGGTAATTTTGGGCTTTACATTATTTACAATGTCCTTAAACGCTATAAAGCCGAACCTTGTTCTTGTTATTAAAACAAAATCAGCAAGCGAAGCTATTGACATCAGAAGAAAAAGAGTTGGTCCTTTCGGTGTAGTTCTTGACAAAGAAGACCACACAGGATATATGGAAATACTTCCCGAGGAAAATGCCGAAGAATCTATCAGAGAAATCTGGGCTTTGATAAACGATATTCAGAAGCTCGGTGACTTCGGAATCGAAAAGTGGAAAAAATAATCAATCATCCTATATTGAAACTAAAGAATTTTATAAAGGGCTTTCTGGACGAAAGCCCTTTATAAAACAAAAGGAGATACTTTTATGTTGAATTTTGATGAAAAAAAAGCAATTAAGACAATTATATCCCGAACAGGCTGCACTCAAAAAACTGCCTTTGATACAATGCTTCAATTAAAAAAAGTTCATGCCTCTTTACACCCTCATATTATAGATTGGGTTAACGGAGGCGAAGGCTCTTTTGAGTTCTTTGATATAACTTCTGACGAAATTATGCAAAAGGAAAAAGCTTCTTATGTTCAAGCGGTTTTTCGCATGAGTTCTATTCTCAACAACCCGGAATCTGCAGAAAGATACAAAAAACGCCGTTTTTTATGGAAATAAGAGGTGAATTTTAATGAAATTTTTCTGGCAAAAGCCCTCTATTAAGGATTTTAACACAAAAACCTGGAACTCTCTTTCTCCCCAAGCACGCTTAAATTCGTTACAGGTTCTTGAAAATACAATGGCAAAAGAACAAGGAAGATTACCACGAACAGTTGAAGTTGATCCTTCCTTGGGAACAGGCGAATGTGGATATTATACCGAAAACCAACCTGACAAACTGTTTGTAAACCAAGATTATCTTACTTCAAAAGAAGCAGGAAAGCAGTATGATGCAATGGACACGGTTATTCACGAAGGACGCCATGCGTACCAGGACGATTGCATCAACGGTAAAATTTCCAATCCTCCTTCTTCTGAAACTGTTGAGCAATGGGAGAAAAACTTTGACAACAATGCATATCTTGGCGACAAATTCGGATATACTGATTATCGCTTTCAACCAATAGAAAACGATGCCAATGACTATGCTTACTCAAAAATGGAATCCTTCGAGGAGCTTTTTGAAAACGACCCTGAATACTCAGACTATATGGACAATGTTTTCTTTAACAGACTTGACGATAAAAATGCCGCCAAAGAACAATATGGAGATAATTATTTAAGCGAAATAGCAGATAAAGTAAACACCCGATATGAAAATTCTCACAATCAAATACTAAATACTCCCAAGGACAATGAATCTGCTGAAGAAAATGATTCCACTCTTTCAAATGCACCGCCTTTAACGAAAATCAATTCGAGCGAAAACGCGGAAAAAGAAGTATTTTCCGGCAAAGATAATGATAATAGCGAAAATAATGACCTTGAAAAAACAAACAGCTTCAATGACGAAGAAAATTCTGAAGAAAAAGGCAACGCCGAAGAAGACGGAGCTTCCGAAGATGAAAGTAATTCCGAGGAAGATGAAGTTTCCGAAGACGAAGGCAACGCCGAGGAAGATGAAGTTTCCGAGGATGAAGGTAATGCCGAAGAAGACGAGGTTTCTGAAGACGAAGGCAACGCCGAGGAAGATGAAGTTTCCGAAGACGAAGGCAATGCCGAGGAAGATGAAGTTTCCGAAGACGAAGGCAATGCCGAGGAAGATGAAGTTTCCGAAGACGAAGGAAATTCCGAAGAAGACGAGGCTTCTGAGGAAGAAGGTAACGCCGAGGAAGATGAAGTTTCCGAAGACGAAGGCAATTCCGAAGAAGACGAAGTTTCCGAGGATGAAGGTAATACTGAGGCAGACGAAACTTCCAAGAATGAAGGTAATTCCAACGCAGAAGGAGAATCAGAAGATACGGATGCAAGTAAAGACTCTTCTGAAGAAACCGGCAATAGTGAGACGGAAGGCGGAGGCGAAAACAGCGGCGAAAGTGAAGGCTATGATTACGGATATGGATATTAAGAGAGGTAACTTATGAAAAAAATAGAAGTTTTTGATGGCAACGAATTACAGGAAAATCCTGTTCAATGCCAAATGGCAAACCCCAAATGCGCGTTTATCGGAACTGCACCGGATGGAAGGGACTGCTTTGTTCATCTCGACGATAATTTACTAAGCCGACATATGATGTTACTTGGTGGTATCGGAACAGGAAAAACAAACACATTTAATCAAATTATCAGACAATTAAGATACAGTATGTCGCAGGAAGACGTTATGATAATCTTTGACACCAAAGGAGACTTTTACAAAGAATTCTACAGAGACGGCGACATAGTTATAAGCAATGATGAAACAGCTACCGGTTCAGACGGCCCTGATTATTGGAACATTTTCAATGAAATTGAGCCGGGGGAACATATGGAAGAAAACATTGTTGAAATATCAAAGTCTCTTTTCCACCAGAAAATCGAAAAAACAAATCAACCATTTTTCCCCAATGCGGCGAAAGACTTGTTCTCTGCAATTCTTACTCACTTCACTCGAAACAAAGAACTTAATTCAAACAACGAAGAACTCAGAAAATTTTTAGACGGTTCTCCTACTGCAGAAATAAGAGAAATGTTAAAACAACACAGCGATCTTCAGGCAATGGTAAGCTACATTTTTGATGACCGTTCACCTCAGACCCAGGGCGTTATTTCAGAACTCCAACAGCTTTCACGAGAAATTTTTCTGGGCAATTTTAAGAAAAAGGGTACTCTTTCAATGAGAAACCTTGTTAGAGCCAAAGGCGGGAAAATTATTTTTATTGAATATGATCTTGGAATAGGAAACATGCTTTCCCCGATATACAGTCTGCTTTTTGACCTTGCAATAAAAGAAGCTCTTTGCCGCAAGAAGAGCGAAGGCAATGTTTATTTTATAACAGACGAATTCTCTTTAATTCCTAATCTGCAACATATTGATGATGCTGTTAACTTTGGCAGAAGCCTTGGCGTTAAATTTATGATAGGAATACAAAACATTGATCAGGTTTACGAAAACTACGGCGAAAATCGCGCCCGCAGTTTGCTTTCCGGGTTCCTTACTTCTGTTTCTTTCCGTGTCAACGACGTTAAATCAAAACAGTACATTAAGGATCTGCACGGCGTTAACAGAAAAAAAGAAATTTATATGGCATCCGTTCAGGGGCGAGGCATTGTTGAAAATGTAAGAGACTCAAACGTTGTTGAAGACTGGGATATATCAAGACTTCAGCTTGGTCAGGCAATTATCGGGCTCCCCGGCAAAGAACCGTTTTTATTCCAGTTTAAAAAAGTTTAATTAAAGAAAGGGAAGCATATGATAAACAGAGAAACCTTAGGCAGTATGATTTCCGCTTATTCCGAAGACAAGGAAATGCTGGACATTATTTTCAATGCTTTAAAGCATTTTGAAGAATATCATCAGGTTATTTACGAAATGGAAACAAAAATGCTTGTTTATTCTTACGACAGTATGGACAAGGACGACTATCAGAGCATGGTTACCGAGGCGGACAAGCTGAGAACTATGAAGCACAATGCGGTTATTTCCTCCGTAAGTATGCTTAACAAAATTGCCGAAAAAGAAAAGTTGCCGCCTTTTTACGACGGAATTGTTTCAAAAGAAAGGCCTTACCGTCGTCAGGTAGCAAACGCCGTTCTTGATTTTGCAGAAGAAATAATTAAAAACAGAAGATAAGCCTGAAATATAACAGACAATTTTGGTTGTCTGTTATATTTTTTCTTAAACTGGTAAAACTATGATTAAAATCCTGTTTAAGAAAGGTAATAACAGTATGAAAGATAAAATTTTTGGTGTTCTGCAAAGGGTTGGCAGATCTTTTATGCTTCCCATTGCAATTCTGCCCATTGCGGGCTTGTTTTTAGGAATCGGCGGTGCCTTCACCAACGAAACTATGCTTAATGCTTACGGTCTTATGAAAATTATGGGACCGGGCACTCCGATAAATGCAATACTTCAGGTTCTCAACGCCTGCGGTAACATTGTTTTTGCAAACCTTCCTCTTATTTTTGCAATTGGCATTGCCATTGGTATGGCGAAGCAGGAAAAAGAGGTTGCCGCACTTGCAGGAGCAATTGCATTTTTTGTTATGCACGCCGCTATCGGCGCTATGGCTCAGAACTCTTACGGAGTTGCAGGCGTTGCCGAGCATCTTGCAAACGGTTCAATGACATCGGTTGTTGGGATAAATTCCCTTCAATTGGGGGTTTTCGGCGGTATTATTGTTGGCCTTGGAACTGCGGCGCTTCACAACCGTTTTTACAACATTCGTCTGCCTCAGGTTTTATCCTTCTTTGGCGGAACCCGTTTTGTTCCGATTATTTCCGCCGCAGTTTATCTGGTTGTGGGAATTTTAATGTTCTTCATATGGCCTCCCATTCAAACGGCAATTACCTATATAGGTGGCCTTGTTCAGAGCTCGGGATATATCGGAACCTGGATTTACGGTTTAACGGAAAGAGCTCTTATTCCCTTTGGACTTCACCACGTTTTTTACCTTCCCTTCTGGCAGACAAACGTTGGCGGAAGTATGGAAATTATGGGAACAATGTGGGAAGGTGCTCAGAACATTTTCTTTGCTCAGCTTTCCGACCCCTCTGTTGAACACTTTGCGGTTTCGGCGACAAGATTTATGTCGGGTAAATTTCCTTTTATGATTTTCGGTCTTCCCGGTGCGGCGCTTGCAATGTATCACTGTGCAAAGGATGAAAAGAAAAAGGTTGCAGGCGGACTTCTTCTTTCTGCAGCACTTACCTCAATGCTTACCGGTATAACCGAGCCCATTGAGTTTACCTTCCTTTTTGTTGCGCCTCTTCTTTATGCTATTCACTCGGTTATTGCCGGTCTTTCCTATATGCTTACGCACATTTTCAACGTTGGCGTTGGTATGACCTTCTCAGGCGGACTTATTGACCTGTTTTTGTTCGGCGTTCTTCAGGGCAACGCAAAAACTGACTGGATTAACATTATATGGATAGGTCTTGTATACTTTGCGGTTTATTATTTTCTTTTTAAATTCCTTATCAAAAAATTCAACTACAAAACTCCCGGCCGTGAAGACCTTGGAGAAACAAAACTTTACACAAGGGCCGACGTAAATGAAAAGAAGGGAAAGAGTTCTGTAGACGAGCGTTCCTCTTTAATTGTTACAGGACTTGGCGGGAAAGAAAATATCCGCGACCTTGACTGCTGTGCCACCAGACTTCGTGTTACTGTTCACGACGGTTCTAAGGTAAGCGAAGATGCACTTAAAGCCAGTGGCGCTGTAGGCGTTATAAAAAAGGGAACTGGAATTCAGGTTATTTACGGCCCCGTTGTTACGGTTATAAAATCCGACCTTGAAAAATTTCTCAGGTCGGGAGCGGAACCCGCCAAAGTTGAAATTAAAGAAAACAAGGAAAAAAGTGTTTCGGTTTTTGCACCCCTTTCGGGAAAAATCATTCCGCAGAAAGAAATTCCCGACGAGGTATTTTCTCAGGGAATTCTTGGCGAATGTGTTGGAATTGATTCCCCCGACGGCAAGGTTTATGCCCCTGAAGACGGAAAAGTTGAAAACGTTTTTGAAACGAAGCACGCCATAAATTTAACAACCGACGAAAAGGTTGAGCTTCTTATTCATATGGGTCTTGATACCGTTCAGCTTAAAGGAAAACACTTTAAGGTTCACGTTAAAAACGGCGACCGTGTTAAAAAAGGTGACCTTATTGCAGAATTTGACGTTAAAGCCGTAAAAAATGCAGGTTTTTCCACAGTAACGCCTGTGGTAATCTGCAACTCCTCCGAATTTGCGGCAGTTGCCCCCTCCTATGAAAAAGAAAATATTTTAAAAGGCGACTTACTGTTTACAATTAAAAAATAGATAAAAGCACCCCGACGGCAATACCGTCGGGATGCTTTTATCTATTTTTTAGTTCCTTGATTCTGTTTCATTAAGAAGCATAAGATATTTGCTCCAAAAGAATGAGCCCAAAGGCTATACGCCCTTTGGCAAATAAGTTTTTATTTCTCCCAAATGCTCATCGTAACTTGTTTTTCCTGCTACAAGCTTTCCGTTTTTATAATCAATAAATGTAAGGGAGGCATTTGATGCCCAGGGGACATCCTTTAAATTTTCAAGCCCCTTGCCCGAGGTTTCTGCCATAAGAACCCTTATGGGGGTTCCGTGAGTTGCAACATAGGCAGTTTTGCCCACGTTTTCCTTTGCGAGCTTTTCAAAGGCAGTTATAACTCTTTTATAAAGCTCTTTTACCGATTCTCCGCCGGTGGGTCTGCATTTACTTAAGTCCTCCACCCAGTTGTTATAGTCTTTGGCATATTTAACAGCAACATCCGAAACTTTTTCGCTTTCCCATTTGCCACAGTAAATTTCCCTGATTTCTTCTGATTTGACAACCTCAAGTCCAACCTTGTCGCCCAGAGCTTTGGCAGTTTCATATGCTCTGTCAAGATCGCTTGAATAAATCCCGTCTATTTTATAATTTGCGGCAACATATTCTGCACTTTTTTCTGCCTGAAGTCTGCCCGCATCCGTCAGCGGCGTATTGTAATGCCCTGCATATTTTCCTTCAAGATTTGCAACACTCTGCCCGTGTCTGACAACTATAAGCATTAAAACATCTCCTTTAACGCTATTTATTGTATCACTTTCAAAGAAAAAGTCAATAGAATAGCAAAACCTGATATATATAAGTCTCCCGGTTTTCACTTCAAAAAATATAATTCTGCATAAATTAAAAAATTTTCTGTAATACTCTTTATTTTATGTTAATTTTGAGGTATACTATAATGAAGAACAAATTACGGAGGACAAAAATGCTTGAACTCATAAACATCGGCTACAAGGTTGAAACCGACGGAGTCGAAAAAGAAATTTTAAAAAACGTTAATCTTAAAATAGACGGCGGATTTATTGCCATTACCGGTCCAAACGGTGGAGGAAAGTCTACTCTTGCGAAAATCATTGCGGGAATTATAACTCCCACATCGGGAAAAATCCTGTTTGAAGGAGAGGACATTACAAACCTTTCTGTTACCGAAAGAGCAAGAAAAGGCATAAGCTTTGCTTTTCAGCAGCCGGTACGCTTCAAGGGAATTACCGTTAAAGACCTTATTTCTCTTGCAAAGGGTCAGGACATTTCCGTAGCCGAAGCTTGCGACTATCTTTCGGAAGTTGGTCTTTGCGCAAGAGATTATATAAACAGAGAAGTAAATGCTTCTCTTTCGGGCGGAGAGCTTAAAAGAATTGAAATTGCAACGGTTATTGCAAGAGGAACAAAGCTTTCGGTTTTTGACGAACCCGAAGCGGGAATTGACCTTTGGAGCTTTAACAACCTTATAAAGGTTTTTGAAGCTATGCACCGGAAAATGGGCGGAAGCATTTTAATTATTTCCCATCAGGAGAGAATTCTCAACATTGCAGACAAGGTTGTTGTTGTAGCAAACGGAAGTGTTACCAAGACAGGCTCAAAAGATGAAATTCTTCCCGGACTTTTAGGCAGCAGCGACGTTTGCAAAACATTATCGGACAAATTATAAGAGGTATAAAATGGATAATATTCAGAAAAAACTTTTGGAAGAAGTTGCAGATCTTCATGAGATTCCTGCCGGTGCCTACAACATAAGAGCAAACGGAAAAGGAATTTCAAGAAACACAACTGAAAATATTGACATAGTAACAAAAACCGACAAAGACGGAATTGACATTATTGTAAAACCGGGAACAAAAAAAGAAAGCATTCATATTCCCGTTATTTTAAGTCAGACAGGTCTTGACGAGCTTGTTTACAACGATTTTTACATTGGCGACGACTGTGACATTGTTATTGTTGCAGGCTGCGGAATTCACAACGGCGGCGATGAAAAATCGGGACATGCAGGAATTCACACCTTCCATATAGGTAAAAATTCAAAGGTTAAATATGTTGAAAAGCACTATGGTGAAGGGGACGGAAACGGAGAAAACGTTATGAACCCCACCACCGTTGTTTATATTGACGAGGGCGGATATATGGAAATGGAGTCAACCCAGATAAAGGGCATTGACTCAACCGACAGAGTTACTGAGGCTTATCTTAAAGACGACGCAACAATGATTGTTAAAGAAAAGATTATGACTCACGGTAAGCAGTTTGCCAAAACCTCTTTTACCCTTGAACTAAACGGCGAAAATTCAAGCGCAAACGTTGTTTCACGTTCTGTTGCAAAGGACAACTCCCATCAGGTATTTTACTCTAACATAAAGGGAAACAACATTTGCAACGGCCATACAGAATGCGACGCCATTATTATGGACAACGCCTCTGTTTCGGCAATTCCTGAAATAAGCGCAAATCACATTGACGCAAGCCTTATCCACGAAGCGGCAATAGGAAAGATTGCCGGGGAACAGCTTATTAAGCTTATGACCTTAGGACTTACCGAACAGGAAGCAGAAGAGCAGATTGTTAACGGATTTTTGAAATAAGCACCCGACTCGATAACACAATCAAAGATTGCGGTCGGGTACCCCGGAACCTTGTTGTTTTCCACAATAAAAAAACAGCTGTGAGAACTTTGTTTTCACAGCTGTTTTTCTTAAAAATATTTTTCCGGCTCTCCCAGCCCTCTTGTTTTTCTTTCATTCTTAATAAACTTGTCAAAGCGCGCCCTTACCATCATTTCAAAGGGACTTGTATAAAACATATTTCTCTTCTGAATAAGCTTTAGCCTTCTTATTCTCCCTGCGGCAACCCAGAAGGGCACATCGCACAGTTTTTGTATTTCACTGCTTTGTGTTACCTCCAGTTCCTTGAGTATACACAGCGGGGTAAGCAATTTGGTTGCAAAAGAGTCTGCCGCCAGTTCTTTTTTATAATCGTACTCTCCGTTGGCTTCATAATTTTTTGGGTGCCCTAAAAAGATATGCCCCAGCTCGTGGGCAATTGTATACCGTTTTTCCTCGTTGCTCATAGTTTCATCGTAAACGATATACCACTTTCCGTTTTTCAGGGCACACAAGCCTGCCTGATTGCTTTTAAGAACATTAACTTCCACATTCCGAATCACCTTGATACCGTTTCGGCATGCGATTTTAATCACATCAACGGGCAAATAGCTTATTTCGTTGTCTGCAAGTACCTTCCAGGATGCATCCCGTTCCTGAGCATATTTACCGTAAGCCTTCATCATAAGTCGTCTATATCCGTTACACTTTCTGCATTTTCAAAATTTGCATCTTCAACGCTTTGAACCGTTTTCTTTTCAGCAGCCTTCTTTTCTGCTTCTTTTTTTTCTCTCGCCGCCTTAAAGAAGGGAACAGAATATTTTTTAATCATATTCTTCATCTGTCTTATTATTTTTTCTCTGTCCTCTTCGGAAAGCTGAAGGAAAAGGCTTTTAAGCTCTTTGTCCTCTTCAAGCTCGTGGCCCGCAAGAAATTCGGGAGTGCATTCCAGAACCTTCGCCACTTTTATTATTACATCGGCAGGAATTTTTCTTATTGAATTATCTTCATATCTGTAATAGGTTTTAGAATTTATTCCGAGATACTCGGAAATTTCAGCCACAGAAATACCCATAAACTTTCTGCGGTCTTTCATACGGTCTCCCGTGGTCAGTTTTTTCATTTAATCACCCTAAGCTATATATTAACATAAACCGGTAATAAATTCAACCGTAATTTGACATTATGAGCTGTCGAAACCTGTCGGTCGATTTCTGTTGCAAAGCGGGGGAAATTATGCTATAATGCTATATGTAAAGAGAAAAGCAGTCAAGATGTATTTTCGTAAACATTTATGAAAATTTTCATCGTAATTTTCTTTATTTTGTATTTTGTTGGGAAACAATTCTGCTTTTTGTAAAAGCATTGCAAATTTTAAGAATTTACCGCCTTTTCTGCTTTTTTCTGAAATCTCCCGCCGGGAGATTTTTTCTTTTTATCCGCGATATTCTTTGGGTGTTTTGCCTGTGTAAGTTTTAAAGGTCTTTGTAAAATGAGGGATGTCGTTAAAACCAACCATTGAGGCAATTTCGTTTACGGGATATTTTTCTGTACGGAGCAACTCGGAGGCAATGCTTATTCTGTAATTAACTATAAACTTATGTATTGAAACGCCTGTCTGTTCTTTGAAAATTCTGTTTATATATAAGGGATTAAAATGAAATAACTCCCCTATTGCTTCGTTTTTAAGCTCTTTATTGTAGTTATTCTGAATATATTCAATTATTTTTCTTACTACGTCAACGCTCTGATTGTCCACCTTTATTCTGTGAGTATTTATCGTTCTTATTATATTTATAATCACGCTTTTCAGGCAGGATGACAGAAATTCGTCTGTATATTCTCCGCCTGCAAGATATTCCGTTGCCATAAGGCGGATTCTCTCGGACATTACTGTCATATCTTCAAGATAAACGGGGCTGTTCAGCTCGGTTGCATCAGAAAAAACTATTTTTTCAAGTATTCTGTCCTCTGAAAAATTTTCCGAATGATATGGATGATAGGACTTCTTCAGATGGTTATGACTTTGTGTGTAATCAAAATTCACCGCAATGTATGTTACGCCTTCCTCATCATCCGTCTGCCATATATATTTCGTTCCGCCCTGAAAAAGTATGCAGCAGCCGGGCTTCAAGTCACAGATTTTATCTTCAATAACCATTTTCCCTCTGCCCTTTACAACATAAAAAAGCCTGCAGTCGGGAGTCTGAAGCCAGGTGTGTATGTCTCTTGTTGAGTGTTTATTCAAAAGTCCCATTACCACCTTTCTTACAAAAGGCTCTGTCTGGGCTATATACATAAAACCACCTCTTTAAAATCATTTTAACACAAAAATTCATCATTTTCAACCGCAATATTTCGTTTTTGCTAAAACTAAAAAGTATGAAAAACACAAATTAAGGTATGTTTATTCCATTTATTGAAACTATGTATGATGATATAATGAGTTCAGTTGAAGAAGGAGTTGGAATTATGGAGAAATTAACAGTATGCTTTGTGGGATGCGGAAGATTTGCAAAACACTTTGTAGGCCTTATGAAAGCACATCCTGCTGTTGAAAAGGTTTATGTTTGCGACCTTATTCCTGAAAAAGCAAAGGAATATTCAGAAAAATTCGATGTTGAAATAATCGACACCTACGAAGAGGTTCTTGAAAGAAAAGACATTAACGCCATTGCAAACTTCACACAGAGAATTTATCATGGACCTGTTGTTATAAGAGCTTTAAAAGCGGGTAAACACGTTTACTCTGCAGTTCCTATGGCAACAGAGGTTGAACAGTGTAAGGAAATCATTAAGCTTTGTGAAGAAAAGAAGCTTATCTATATGATGGGTGAAACCTGTTATTACTACCCTTGCGCAATGTTCTGCAGAGAAAGATATGCAAAAGGTGAATTCGGAAATTTCCTCTACGGCGCTTCCCAGTACTACCATCACATTGACTCAATTTCCTACGGAAAAGAGGAAGAGCAGAGGGGTATGCCACCCCTTTTCTACCCAACCCATTCAACAGGTATGATTCTTTCTGCTGTTGACTCTTACGTTACTAAAGTTACGGGAATGGGCACAAAGGACTGTTCAAATGACCCGAAATTCGGCAAGGGGAAAAATGCGTGGGATAACGAATACACAAACCAATACGTTCTTATGGAGCTTGCAAACGGCGGTGTTGCAAGGGTTACAGAATCAAGAACCTTTGCCTGGAACAAACCAAGCTCGTACATTTCGGCTCTCTACGGAACCGAGGGGAGCTACGAATTCAGCAACGCTCAGCACATTATGGTTAAGAAAAACTGGATTGACGGCAAAGAGCATGTTGACCTTGAAGACGTTTCCGATTACTGTAATCCTAAAGAAATGACGCTGCACAAAAACGAACCCGATTACAAGGAAAAGGTTGCCAACGGCGAATGGCAGTGGACAGACCAGTCTCCGATTCAGGACGTTGAAGCCGAAAGACTGCCGAAAGAATATAACGAAATTGTCAGCGGACATATGTGCAGTCACAAGTTCTTAATTGATGATTTCTGCACAGCCGCATCAACGGGTAAGCTTCCTCCCGTTAACGCGTGGAAAGCTGCAAGATACACCATTCCGGGACTTGTTGCAATTAAGTCAATCGAACAAGGAGGACTCCCTCTTGATGTTCCCGATTTCGGAGAAGGACCAAAGATATGGTAAAAGGCTATATTTTTCTTGCTTTTGCCTTACTTGGCGGTCTTTTTAAAGGCTTTTGCGGAAAACTGATAAGCAACGGTGCAGAAACTTTTAAACAAGTCCTGTCCGTTAACATTGTAAGAATGTTCTTTTGTGCGTTTATAGGATTTTGTGTTGTGACAATAAGTGGAATTTCTTCCCTCTCGGTTGACGGACCAACTGTTGCCGTATGTCTTTTTTCAGCTGTATGCATGACCGTCTTTTGCGTATGCTGGATGTTTGCCTACCGTTTTGAAGCATATATGTATTTAAACATTTTCACAATGCTTGGTGCGGTTGCAACCTGTTTTTTCGGGCTTGTTGTTTTCAATGAACCCATAAACGCGAGTCAATGGGTTGGGATGGCAATCCTTCTTGTTGCGGTTTACATTATGACCATTTACAACAAAAAGCTTAAAGGCAAAATGACCTTTTTTGAAGTTATTCTGCTGATAGTCGGAGCACTCGGCTCTTCCCTTGCTGACTTTTCTCAGAAAATATATACCAAAACAATCGGCACAGATGCATCTGTTTTTAATTTTTACACTTATCTTTTTTCTCTGGCAATACTTCTTGTTGCGACTTTGTTTGTTAAATCGCCTGAAAAAGAAAAGAAAGATGCCGACAAAAGATATTTAATACTTTGCTTTGTAATGTCGGTATGCCTTTACATAAATTCCCTTTCTAAAACCTTTGCGGCTTCCTACCTCACCACAGCGCAAATGTACCCCGTTCTTCAGGGGGCAAACCTTATTTTTTCTGCCCTGATGGCACATATTTTCTTTAAAGAAAAGGTAACACCACGCTGTATTGTTGGTATGACCTGCGCCTTTGCAGGACTTATAGTTATGAATGTATTGTAACAAAAAGAAGCTCTTTCGAGCTTCTTTTTGTTACAGTATTTTATTGTTTCATTATTTTCCGTTTACTTACAACAAAATGTATGTATACAACAAGTACAACCATCAGCACAAAGGAAATAAGTGCTAAAAACTGCTGAGCGTTTACATTTATGCCGAAAAGCATATTACCATTTGCCTGAATAACCGAGAGGATTTTTCCTGCTACAAGGGAGGTTAAAAAGCCTACTATTCCGCCGATGCTGTTTTTAATTGCCGATGCCTGAACGAAATAATCGGTTTTAACGTAGCTGTAGATTATGTTCATCATATTTGAGTTTGTTCCCGCAATTCCCACGTTATATAAAACGGTATAAATTACTACAATCCACCAGGTGTTTTTATTACAGAAAACCATTGATAAAAAGGCAACGGCTATAATTGAAAAGCCCAGCTCTGCGCCTTTTGTAAAGCCTCTTTTGTTGGAATATTTTCCTATTGGCATTGAAAAGGCAAAACGAAAGCCGTTTGCAACTATATTTATTATCTGAACAGTTCCCACGCTTATTAAAAGGTCTTTTGTTTTGTAAATTCCGAGAAAACCTACGGTCATATATGTTGCAATGTTCTGAATTATTGACATTGTTATAACGTTTCGAAAGCCTTTGTTTCCGAAAGTGTTTTCCAGCACCTCTTTAAAAGGAGCCTGCTTTGTTTTTTCTTCCTTTTTACCTTTTATGAGCATTAAGCTTACAAAGTTGCAGACACTTAAAATAAGTATTGAAAGAGCGATGAAAATAAATCCGCCCTCCATATTGTCAAGAGCCTCAAATCTGTCGATAATATAGCCTACAACAAAAGTGAAAATCATTCCCGTCGCAAGGGATACCATTTCCTTTATGGCAGAATAGGATGCTCTTTTGTCCGGATCAACGTATGAGTTTGCCCATTTGAAAATTATTGATGCAACTATGTATTTACTGAAATACGCAAGAGTTATTGCCCCGATTACTATTGCAGTTTTTGCCTCTTTGGAAACATTTAAAAAAGGCAGAAAGTACAGACTCATAAACAAAAGAGTGCTTAATGAGTCGAAAATTATGCTTATTCTTTTTACGTTTGTTATTTTCTGAACCACAAAAATTGTGCACAGCTGAAACAAAAAGGCAAAGGATATAAGAGACGAAATTATTCCTATAACCGAGTCGGATATTCCCATATTTGACAAAAGCTTTGCCAGAAATGCATCGGTTACAAGAAGTGAAACAAAATATTCAAAGGTACACTGCCAGATATATGCCTGCCTTGAAACCTTATATGCTTTGGTATTAAAAATTTCTTCGTTTGTCATAATATTCCATTTCTCCTTTATGCCAATTCTAACGCATTATAGCACCACAAATTATATTTTTCAATACTTTTATTAAAATTCGGATTTTAACTTACAATTTTATTCCCCCAAATCAGCAATGATGTTTTCATCATTTGTAAAAACATCTTATTAAAATACAAGGTTTTTTCTCATTTGTGAATTTTTTTATCGAACACGAAATATTTTTCTCAATTCAGAAAAAACTATTGATTTTTTCTGTTTTTGCCAATAGCAAAAACAACTTGAATTTGACAATATTGATTTTTTTAATCAAATGTGGTAAAATGTTCTTGCCAATCAACTGAATAATTTTTATTTTAGACAGAAAAGCTATGCATTGATAAAAATGCATGCTCTATTTGCTTTTCTGTTTATAGAAAAACAGTTGATTGGCGTCAAGGAGCTGTGCGTTTTTTATGCGTCAGCTCTGCTGACGCATTTTTTAATTTAAGGAGATTTTTATTATGGGTTATGGAGATCCCGAAACACCGCAGGAAGAAATAAGGATAATTCTCGAAGCTTGTGACGATCTTGCCGATAACATAAGAGCTCTTTCCGGATGTATACATTTTTTTGCCTGCGGTATACACCAAAAGGACTATGAAACCTTTAAAAACGATGTGTCCATCTGGCTGTATGAAACGTGTGGCAGCATTACCCATCACCAGAGCACCATAAGAAATAACATAAAGCGGGCACTTGAACTTCTGGACAAAATTGAAAAAGAGTAAAACTGACGATAAATTCCGATTGCAAAAAAGACTTGACTAATTTTTTTATTTGAATTATAATAAAAGAAAGTTAATAAAAGGCTGTGATGGAAAGAGTAGCTTTAGTTGAGCTCAAAAGAGAGGGCGGGATGCTGGAATCCGCCTGTGCAAAGCTTTAGTGAAGACCGCTCCGGAGCCGCAGGGAGGAAATGCCCTGACGTGATTCTGCGTTAACGATAAAATTAAGTTAAAACTTAAGGTGGAACCGTGTTAATTTTAGCACCCTTAATGCAATTTGCATTAGGGGTATTTTTTATTTACAGGAGGAAAAACATATGGAAAACGAACTTTTATTCTTGTCGGACGAGTCGAACAGAACTTACTGGCATACCTGCTCACACATTATGGCACAGGCAGTTGTAAGACTTTATCCCTCAGCAAAGCTTGCTATCGGACCTTCAATTGCAGAGGGCTGGTATTACGACATTGACCTTGAAAATTCACTTACTCCCGAGGATTTGACAAAAATTGAAGCAGAAATGAAGAAAATCTGCAAGGAAAGACTTCCAATTGAAAGATTTGTTCTTCCCAAAAACGAAGCTCTTGAGCTTATGAAGGATCAGCCATACAAAATTGAGCTTATTAACGACCTTCCCGAAGGCGAAGAAATTTCTTTCTACAAGCAGGGCGAATTTACCGACCTTTGTGCAGGACCTCACCTTAACACCACAGGCTATGTTAAACACAACGGTTTTAAGCTTTTATCCTGTACCGGTGCTTACTGGAGAGGCGACGAAAAAAACAAAATGCTTCAGAGAATTTACGGAATTGCATTCCCTTCTAAAGAAGAGCTTGAAAAATACATTGAAATCAAAGAAGAAGCTAAAAAGAGAGACCACAACAAGCTTGGCAGAGAGCTTGAATATTTCACAACGGTTGACTCTATCGGACAGGGACTCCCAATTCTTCTCCCAAAGGGTGCAAGAGTTGTACAGCTCCTCCAGAGATGGATTGAAGACGTTGAACAGGAACGCGGTTATCTTTTAACCAAAACTCCTTTAATGGCAAAACGTGACCTTTACAGAATTTCAGGTCACTGGGATCACTATCTTGACGGAATGTTCATTTTAGGTGACCCTTACGATGAAACAAAAGAATGCTTAGCGCTTCGTCCTATGACATGCCCATTCCAGTATCAGGTTTATCTTAATAAGGCAAGAAGCTACAGAGATCTCCCAATGAGACTTGGTGAAACCTCAACCCTTTTCAGAAATGAAGATTCAGGCGAAATGCACGGTCTTATCCGTGTTCGTCAGTTCACAATTTCCGAAGGTCACCTTGTACTCCGTCCCGATCAGCTTACAGAAGAATTCAAAGGCTGTCTTGACCTTTGTAAATATGTTCTTGACACAGTGGGACTTCTTGACAAATGTACTTTCCGTTTCTCACAGTGGGATCCGAATAACACAAAGAAATACGAGGGTACTGCAGAACAGTGGAACGAAGCTCAGGCAATTATGGGTAAAATTCTTGAAGAGCTTGAAGTTGACTATGAAATCGGTATTGACGAAGCTGCGTTCTACGGACCAAAGCTTGACATTCAGTATAAAAACGTTTACGGCAAGGAAGACACAATTGTTACAATTCAGATTGATATGCTTCTTGCAGAAAAATTCGGTATGTACTACAACGATGCTGACGGACAGAAAAAACTGCCGTATATCATTCACAGAACAAGCCTTGGTTGTTACGAAAGAACTCTTGCATATCTTATTGAAACCTATGCAGGTGCGCTTCCTACATGGATGTCTCCCGAACAGGTAAGAATTCTTCCTGTTACAGACAGAGCTCTTGACTACGCAAATGAAATTGCAGGTAAATTAAGATGCGACAAATTCAGAGTTGAAGTTGACTCAAGCGCAAACACACTCAGATACAAAATCAGAAATGCTCAGCTTGAAAAGGTTCCTTACATGCTTGTTGTTGGTGACAAGGACCTTGAAAACAACACAGTTTCCGTTAGAACAAGAACAGGCGAAGACCTTGGCTCAATCTCCTACGAAGAATTCTCAGCACTCCTCCACGAGGTTGTTGATAACAAATTAAAGAAATAGTTTAAAAAGGGGATGTTAAAAAAGTCCGGAACGTCAAAAGGCGGATTTTCTCCTGTGAAAGATATTATAAACAAATAACTGAATCAAAGGTAGAAAAACCTCAAATTTTTTGAGGTTTTTCTTTGTTTTATGCCTTTTGACTAC
>JAZUPZ010000014.1:0-27935 GCA_045605445.1 Clostridia bacterium
GGGCTTTTTCAAAATTTGAAATTTTGAAGAGAAAATCCTTCAAAACGAAAAAACGAAGGTAATTTAAAAGGGATGTTCCGGATCGGAAAGTTAAATAAAAAACACCGAAAAACAGCTTTGGTCGATAAGGCTTAAAAAAGAGTTTTATATACGTAAAAAAATAAAATTTGACAAAAAATGCAAGTTTTGAAAAAAAGACTTGCATTTTTCAGATTTTTTTGGTAGAATGTAAAAGAAATAATTTTTATATAAAAAAAGGAGAAATTGAGATGAAAAAAATTGCAAAAATTGTTGCGCTTGTTGCAGCGCTCTGCCTCGTTGTTTCATGCTTTGCTTCCTGCGGAGAAAAAACAGCGGCAGATTACGTTATAGCTACAGACAAGGGCTTCAGCCCATTCGAATTCCAGGATGCCGAAGGCAACATTGTTGGTATCGATATGGATATTCTCGCTGCAGTTGCAGAAGATCAGGGCTTTACATACGATCTTCAGTACATCGGCTGGGATGCAGCAATTGCCGCTTGTCAGGCAGGTCAGGCTGACGGTATGATTGCAGGCGCATCAATTACAGACGAAAGAAAAGCTTCGGGATGGATTTTCTCTGAAGGTTACTATGATGCAACTCAGGGCATGGCAGTTGCAAAAGATTCTGATATTGCTTCATTTGACGACCTTAAAGGCAAAAAAGTTGCTGTTAAAAATGGTACAATGAGCAATAAGTATGCAGAAAGCATCAAGGACAAATACGGCTTTGAAGTTGTAACTTTCCCGACATCACCTGATATGTATCAGGCAGTTCTCGGCGGTCAGGTTGTTGCCTGCTTTGATGATACACCAATTCTTAAGTACAACATCAAAACCGGCGAGCTTGCTATGAAATTCGTAGAAGGTACAGAAAATGAGCCTGCACAGTACGGATTTGCAATTTTTGATGCAAACAAACAGGAACTTATTGACAAATTCAACAAAGGTCTTGCAAACATTAAAGCTAACGGAAAATATGACGAGATTATTGCTAAATATCTCGGATAATTGTCGGATTTAAAACTTAAAGTTATTGACCATAAGGGCATCCCGTTGTGATGCCCTTATGGAATGTTTAAAGGAGACTTTTTATGAGCGATATTATAAGCACATACGGCGCGCTTCTGTTCACGGCTATGGGGCAGACGCTTCTCCTTGCCCTCTGGGGACTTTTCTTCGGATGCGTTTTAGGAATAGTGTTCGGACTTTTAAGCGTTGTGCCGAATAAAATATGTAACACGGTTTCTGTCATCTATGTAAACCTCATAAGAGGTGTTCCGATGATCGTTCTGGCATTCTTTGTTTACTACGGCGTTCCTTATGCCTTCAAGAATCTGCTTGGAATACCTATGGTGTTTTCTCCTCTGGTTGCGGGAACAATCTGTCTTGCGCTTAACTGCGGAGCTTATATGTCTGAAATTATCCGTGCGGGTATTCAGGCGATTGACCCGGGGCAGATGGAGGCGGCAAGAAGTCTTGGTCTTACCTACTGGCGTTCAATGTTTCGTGTTGTTCTTCCCCAGGCAATTAAAAATATGATTCCAAGCATTGTTAATCAGTTTATCATCACTTTAAAGGATACATCAATCCTTTCTGTTATCGGTTTCCCGGAACTTGTTAACAAAGCTCAGAATGTTATTGCTATCACATTTAAGTCCTTTGAAACCTGGACAATTGTTGCAGTTATGTACCTTGTGGTAATTTTAGCTTTGCAGCAGGTTGCACTGGCACTGGAAAGGAGACTGAACCGTGGACGCAAATAATGTAAAAATTCACGTTAAGAATCTTAAAAAGAGCTTCGGAAAGCTTGAAGTTATTAAAGATATTTCAACAGATATTTACGAGGGCGAGGTTGTTTGTGTAATCGGACCTTCGGGAAGCGGAAAATCGACTTTTTTAAGATGTCTTAACAGGCTGGAAAAAATAACCGGAGGCGAAGTTATTGTTGACGGTTACAAAATTAACGATAAGAAAATTAACATAAACAAGGTTCGCGAAAATATTGGAATGGTTTTTCAGCACTTCAATCTTTTTGCAAATCTGAATGTTCTTCAGAATCTTATGCTTGCTCCTGTTGACCTTAAAAAGGCATCAAAGGCAGAAGCAGAGGCTGAAGCTATGAGAATGCTTGAAAAAGTAGGGCTTACAGACAAGGCAGAAAGCTACCCTTCGCAGCTTTCCGGTGGGCAGAAGCAGAGAGTTGCAATTGCCCGTGCACTTTGTATGCATCCCGACATTATGCTTTTCGATGAACCAACATCTGCTCTTGACCCTGAAATGGTAGGCGAAGTTTTAACGGTTATGAAGGAGCTTGCCGCAGACGGAATGACAATGGTTATAGTAACTCACGAAATGGGCTTTGCAAAAGAGGTTGCCGACAGAGTTATTTTTATTGACGAGGGTGTTATTATGGAAGAAGGAACTCCCGACGAAGTATTTAACCATACTAAAAATCCGAGAGCAATTGATTTTCTTAACAAAGTACTTTAAAAATATAAAAATACCGGGTATCCCTATGGGTGCCCGGCTGTTTTATTTGCAAAAAAACTCAGTGTTTTGGTGGGCTGAGGTGGTGGTTGGAGGAATACGGTGCAAAATGGGGGGTGTATATGATATGGGGAAGAATGTGCAAAATTGTATGCAGTATGGAGGAGAATGCAGTAATTTGCATGTAATATGGAGCAAAATGGAAGGATTTGTAGCAGATTTGGAGAAGTGGGGGTAAATGGCGGCAAAGGGGATGGAATTGTACTTATTTGTGCAAGTTTGCCAAAATTTATGACAAAACAGGAGCGAAAGTTCGAAAAAGTGGGAAATGTTTACAAAAATTAAACGTTTTTCTGCAAATAAGAGAAACTGACTGTTTTTTAAAAGAAATTTGTTTACAAAAATTTTAGTTGTTATATTGCAGAATTTATGTTATAAAGATAGTATAAGCTCAAATTGGAGGAATGAAAAATGATAAGAATTAAGGAGAATATAAAAAAAGCGGTAATCGGAAAGGAAAGTGTAACAGAGCTGCTTCTGGCTTGTATGCTTGCAGAAGGTCATGTTCTTGTGGAAGACGTTCCCGGAACGGGTAAAACTCTTCTGGCTAAGGCACTTGCCGCAACCGTTGAGGGAAGCTGCGGAAGAATTCAGTTCACTCCCGACCTTCTCCCTGCCGACGTAACCGGGCTTAATTTCTACAACAGAAAGGAAGACGCTTTTGTTCTTAAAAAGGGTCCCGTTTTCTGTAACATTCTTCTTGCTGATGAAATTAACAGGGCAACTCCCAGAACTCAGTCTGCTCTTCTTGAATGTATGGAGGAAAAGCAGGTTACAATCGATGGGGAAACTCTTGCTCTTGAAAAACCGTTTTTCGTTATTGCAACTCAGAATCCCGTTGAAACCTACGGAACCTTCCCTCTTCCCGAGGCTCAGCTTGACAGATTTATGATGAAAATAAACGTAGGGTATCCTCAGGGAAATGACGAGGCAATTATTCTTAAAAAATCGGAAAACACTTCGCCTGTTGCAGAGCTTAAAAGCGTTTGCACCACAAAAGACGTTGTTGAAATGACCGAGGCGGCAAAAAAGGTTTTTGTTCACGAAGATATTTATTCATACATAATTAAAATTGCGGAGGAAACCAGAAACCGTACAGATATACAAACGGGGGTAAGCCCCAGAGGAAGCATTGCCCTTTTAAAGGCTGCCAAGGCTTTTGCCTATGTTCAGGGCAGAGACTTTGTTTCTCCAGAAGATATTAAGTATCTGGCGCCTTACGTTTTCGGACACAGAATGGTTATGCACGGAGAGGCCGACGGCTTTAATGCTATAAAAGAAGTGTTAACAAAAGTTGAAGTTCCTACGGAGGATTTTTCTGAAAGATGATTGCCTTTTTCCTTATATTTCTGCTATTGTTTTTAACGGCGGCAGAAAAAATAATTTATAAAAAGCTGTGGAAAAAGGGACTTACAGCGGAAATTGAGTTTGACAAAAAAGAGGTTTATGAAGGAGATATAAATTATATTAAAATTCAGGTTTCAAACAGAAAAAGCCTTCCTCTAAACGTGCTTAATGTTAAGTTCAACACTCACAAAAGCCTTAAATTCAAAAACGAAGAAAACCTTTCCACCAGCGATATGAACAACAAGCAGGATATGTTTTCGGTAACCGGATATGAAAAAATAACAAGAAGCCTTGAAATAAAATGCTCCAAAAGAGGGATTTTTTCAATTGATGAGGTTGATCTTGTTACCCGTGATTATCTTATGCTTAAAGATTTTGTTGAAAGAAAAGAGGTATATACCGAGCTTACGGTTTATCCAAGAGCAATAAATCCTGCAAAAATAAACAACGCTTTAAAACAGATAAACGGAGAAATTGCCTCCGAGCGTTTTTCCTTTGACAATTCCTTTGATATTAAAAATATAAGGGAGTATACTCCCTCTGATCCGCTTAAAAGCATAAATCATACCGCTTCGGCAAAAGCTGAAGACTTCATGGTAAATGTTTTTGAAAACACCTCCGATGTTAAAGTAAATGTTCTTTTAAATCTTGATAATTATACAGGGCTTGATGAAACTGCGTTGAAAGAGGAAAGCATAAGGATAACCGCAGGCGTTTGTGAAAGCTTTATAAAGCAGGGAATTCCAACGGGCTTTGTTACCAACGGAGTAAGCTCTGTTACAGGCAAAAAAGCGGCGGTAATGAAGGGCTGCGGAAGTTCTCATGCTCACAGTATACGATACGCTCTTTCGGGCATTGACGAAAAAAAGCTTCTTTTTAAAGGAAAGCAGCTTAAAGACTTTGCAGGAGACAGCTATAACGTTGTTATATCTGCAAACGTAAACAAAGAAATTGTTTCGGCATTTGAGGGGATGGAAAAAACTTATTTTATTGTTCCCTATGACATAAAGGGCGAAAAGCCCGATGTTAAAATTAAAAATGCATTTTTCTGGGAGGTGCAGTCGTGAAGAAATTCCTCTTTTCAAGAATTTGCAATTCTTATATGAGTTATCTTGTGATATACTCTCTTGCGTGCTTTCTTTCGGGAATTTTCCTGGGAGATTCGCCAAAAGTGTATATTGCCTTTGCCTGCACCCTTCCCGTCCCCCTTATTTTTGCATACGCAAGATTTTACTGCAAAAGCTTTCTTTTGTTCTGGGGTATACATATAGCTCCTGCAGTAATTTGTCTTTTGCTGCCCCTTTCCTTTGTAATTAAGCTGTGCACGGTTTTATTCTGCATTGTTATAACCTTAATGTCGGTTTACGACAGATTGAGGGAAAAGAACTATTTTGAAGTATATCACCTTGCCTATGCTTTGTTTATAGGCTTTTTGCAGTTTGGCAGCGGGTTTTTCAAAATGGAAAACGCCATAAAGATAACTCTTGTCTGTGCGGTGCTTTATGTGGTTTTATACGTTATTGCAAGAGGTTTTTACAATCTGGAAAAGTTTGTGTCCGACAACCGTGATCTGGCGAACTTTCCCCTTAAGAGAATAAGGGCTTCGGGAATTGCGGTAAATACCATTTTCCCATTGGGGTTTGTTCTTTTGCTTGCTTTTATGCCCTACGACAAGGTTGATTATCTTTTCAGAAACGTTTCCGGCGTTATTTATAAAGTGTTTTTCTTTATAATGCGCCTGCTTCCTTTTAAAGGAAACGGCGAGGTTTTGTCAAGAGACGAGGAAATTGCCTTTATTTCAAGAAATATGAACAAGCAACAGGAAGATATGACAAATTTTATGGGGATTCCCGGAACTAACGACTTTATCAGGTTTTTAGGCAAATTCGGACTTTTCTGTTCATATATAATAGTAGCGGGACTTGTGATTTTCCTTCTTCGAATTTTGTGGAGGCTTATATATAACGCCTACGGAAGATACGGCAAGGGGGAGGAAAATTTGATAGACATAAGAGAAAGCCTTGAAAAGGTATATATAAAAGAGAAAAAAGAAAAGAAAAAAATTTCCTTTTCAAAAATGTTTTCCGCTGAAAATAAAATAAGGGAAAAATTTCGAAAAAGGGTAATTAAGGAGAATAAAAACAAAAGTATAAGAGGTAAAACTCCCAAAGAGCTTGTTGGCGACTTGACACTTGTCGAAGAATATGAAATAATAAGATACGGAAAAGAAAAAAGTAAAAATGAGGAATAAAAAGGTATGAAATTTTTCTTGAAGGTATCTGAAAAGCTTATAATTTTTCTGCTTGTTGCAGCAGTTTTAACAACAAGCGTTTACGGGGCAACAAGAATAACTGAGCTTGCCCCTGAGGAATATTCAAATATTATTGCTCTTGTGGGGAACCAGACCCTTACGGTTACAGACGGAGAAACGGTTGCAGGTTATATTGATCACTTTCTTTACAAATCCTCCTTTGCCGCAATAGAGGGAGGAATTTTCCCTTATCCCAACAAAGAGGACTATACGGAGGTTGTTGAGGACGGAACCTATACGGTTCACGGTATTCTTGCCAAGGGCTGTTATGCCTATTCAAAATTTGTGTCTTATGTTATGCTTGGCGATTTTGGAGCAAGGCTTTATCATAATGAAACAAAGGGTGCTCTGACTGTTGACGGAGTAAGAAGCTTTATTCTTAAAAACGTTCAGGTAGGAGAGCACATAAGACTTGGAACTTATCATTCCGTTTCCTTCCTGTCTGGGGATGAAAATGGTTTTTATTCTCTCGGATATTCCAGCGACAACGAGTGGGGCGGTCAGAAAATTGAGCTTGTTTATTATACCTTTGAAGAATTTACTCAACTTCTGAACAGACTTTCTCCCGAAAGCTCGGCAAACGGAAGAACGCTTTATGTATTCGATGTTCAGAAAGAAAAAAACGAAATGTTTGATTTTATTCCCGACGTTTCGGTAATTCTTGACGGCTCCCGTCTGGAATTCGATGTTCAGCCTCAGATAATAAATAACCGTACATATCTTCCCTTAAGAATTGCGGCAGAGGCGCTTGGAGCTCAGGTTTCCTGGGAGGAAGAAACAAAAACCGCAATAATAGAAAAGGAAGGCTCGCGCCTTGAATTTCAGGTGAACAATTCCGTTTATAAAGTAAACGGAAAGGAAGTAAAAGGCGATGCTCCTGCTCTTGTTTCAGAGGGAAGAACTCTTGTTCCCATAAGGTGCATTTCCGAAAGCTTTTCCCTTGAGGTTAAGTGGGAGGAAGAAACAAAATGCGTAATTTTAAAAACGCCCGAGCCGGTTGAATAAAGTAAGAAAATCCGATGAAAAAGTCGTTCTGCCGTAAGGAAAATTAAAAAAGGCAGGTGTTTTCGACAAACCAGAAACGAATGGGTTAAAACAGAACCGTTTCTTTCCGAGAACGGTTCTGTTTCTTGCTTTTTCACAGCCTGACAGTGTGTCTTAAGAAAAAATGTATTGACAAAATGTGGCATTGTGATAGACTAAGAGAAGAAAAATTAAAGATATTTTAGCTTGGAAGGAAAATTCATATGGAGTGGCTGTTTAAGTATTTCATAAAAGACAAAGATAATATAACGGACGAAAAGGTAAGAACTAAATACGGCGAATTTGCAGGAATGACAGGAATTGTTATAAACCTCGTTCTTTGCATTGCAAAATTTTTTGCAGGGCTTGTTACCTCGTCGGTCAGCATTATGGCAGATGCTTTTAATAATCTTTCCGATGCCGGCTCTTCGGTTATTTCCCTTATAGGAATAAAGCTTTCGGGAAAGCCTGCGGATAACGACCATCCTTTTGGTCACGGCAGAATAGAATATATAAGTGCCCTTATTGTTGCCTTTGTTATAATTTTAATGGGCTTTGAGCTTGCAAAAAGCTCGGTTATGAAAATAATTTCTCCTGAGCCTATGGTTTTTTCCGTGGTGAGCATTATAATTCTGCTTGCAGCAATTACTGCCAAGGTATGGCTTTACTTTTTTAATAAAAAAATAGGCGAAAGAATTTCTTCCGCATCGCTTGTTGCTACAGCAAAGGACTGTTTAAGCGACTCGGTTTCAACCTTTGCGGTTTTCGTTTCTCTTTTAATAAGCGGAATTTTCAAAATAAATATAGACGGATGGATAGGTCTTCTCGTTTCTCTGTTTATCCTCTATACAGGCTATGAAACGGTAAAAGATTCTCTGGCTCCGCTTCTCGGAACGCCTCCTGATAAGGAACTTGTAAAAGAAATAGAAGAAACCGTGCTGGCTCATTCAACGGTAATTGGCATTCACGATCTTATTATTCACAATTACGGACCTACAAGATTTATGATGAGCCTTCATGCCGAGGTGCCTGCAAACGGAAACATTCTTTTAATGCACGATGAAATTGACCTGATAGAAAAAGAGCTTTCACAGAAATTCAAATGTGTTGCAGTAATTCATATGGACCCGATAGAAACAGACAACTTTCTGGTTTTCTGCGCAAAGGACGAGGTTGAGGACATTCTCGGAAGCATTTCTTCCGAGCTTTCAATGCACGATTTCCGTATGGTAACAGGTCCCACGCATACAAACCTTATCTTTGACGTAGAGGTTCCTTTCGGTTTTTCATTGACAGACGAAGCCCTTAAAAAGCTGATTGCAGACGAGGTTTCAAAATATAACAGCAGTTATAATTGTGTTATAGAAATAGACAAAAAAATGGTTTAGAAGTAAGTTCTCTTTTTTACAGCTGTTTAAGGGGATGTTAAAAAAGTCCGGAACGACAAAAGGCTGTTTTTGTTCTATGAAAGACACTGTAAACATAAAAATTTAACCAAATGTAGAAAAACCTCAATTTCTTGAGGTTTTTCCTTGATTTTTGTCCGTCCCAAACATTTTTTCCTATCCCCGTACGGAATGAAGCTGTTTAAAAATCAAGTTTTTAAAGGCCCCTTTTTGTTTAAAATGCAGAAAAAATAGTATTGACAAAAATATTTGTTATGATAAACTTATTAAAGGTATTGAAAAGGAGGGTGGAAAATGAAGAAAAAGTTTGAGCTTAATATGACTGAAGGCAACATATGGATGCTTCTTATAAAGTTTTCAATTCCACTTATTTTGTCATCAATGCTGCAGATTCTTTTCAATGCCGCAGACGTTGTTGTAGTAGGTAAATTTGCAGGAAGTGCAGAGCTTGCGGCGGTTGGTTCAACGGGAGCCCTTACAAACCTTATTTTAGGTGTTGCTCTGGGAATTTCCCAGGGATGTAACATTGTGTGTTCCAATGCCTTTGGTGCAAACGACAAAAAAACAATGCAGGGCGCGGTTCATTCGGCGGTTGCATTAAGTTTGCTTTGCGGCGCAGTTATTATGGTAATCGGTATTTTCTTTTCAAAGCCTCTTCTTCTTTTAATGGGTAGCCCCGATGATGTTATCGACCTTGCGGCTACATATATGAAAATTTACTTTGCGGGAATTATCCCCATTCTTTTATACAACTTCTGCTCGGCGATTTTAAGAGCGGTAGGCGACACAAAAAGACCTTTTATTTTTATTTCAATTGCAGGCGTAATAAACGTATGCCTCAATCTGATTTTTGTTATTGTTTTTCACATGGGCGCGGCAGGAGTTTCCCTTGCAACGGTTATCTCCTGGGCGATTACAGCGGTTCTTACCCTTATAGTTTTAATGAGAACTGACAGTATATACAGAATTGAACTTAAAAAAATCAGGTTCTATCCTGCGGAAACAAAGAAAATTGTTTCTCTTGGTCTGCCGATGGGAATTCAGGGAATGACCTTTTCCCTTTCAAATGTTGTTATTATGTCGGCAATCAACTCTCTTGGGACTACCGTAATTGCAGGAAGTGCCGCCGCTGCCAACATTGAAGGCTTCGTATGGGTTGCCCTTGAGGCGGTTACAATTGCTTCAATGACCTTTATAAGCCAGAACTACGGCGCAAGAAATTTTGAAAGAAATGACAAAGGCTTTAATGCTGGACTTGTGCTCGTTATTGCCGTAAGTTCATTTATGGGAATTCTTGTAAATGTTCTGGGAACGCCCCTTCTCTCCCTTTACACAAATGATCCGAAGGTGGTTGAAGTGGGTCTTCAGCGACTTTCCATTGTTGCCCTTTACTATTTCTTCGGTGGAATTATGCAGCATATTGTTAACGTTATCAAGGGTTACGGCAAAGCGATTATTTCCACATTTCTCTGTCTTATCGGCTCCTGCTTTTTAAGACTCGTGTGGGTATGGGTTGTTTTCCCCGTTCGCCCTACATTTGCAATGCTTCTTTACTGCTATCCCATAACCTGGATTATAACTTCTGTTGTATGCTGGATATGCTACATTAAAATTGCAGGTCATGTTAAAAAACACAACTCAACCTTATAAAAAGAGCTGCAGAAAGCGCATATATCAAAAGTAAGTATAAAGAAATTTGAAATTTAATAATCTTTTGGCTACGAACATAGTCTGACTACCGGTTTTCATTACACAAAACAAAACTCATACCAAATAGGTATGGGTTCTTTTTTTTACCTTGGTTATCCGAAAATAACAGTCTATATTACATTTACTGCATTATGTTCGAGGATATTTGTTGCATTTTCGTCATTGAAATAAAAAAAATAAACAGGCTGTTTTTGCCTTTGTGCAGGCCATTTTTACCTTTTGAAAAAAAGATGTCATTGAATGTCATAAAACTTTTGTTGTATAGTATGTGCCGGGACGAGGTGAACCCGTTAAAAAACAAAGGAAGTGGGGAAAAGATGAACAAAACCTTAAGCGAAAAAAGAATACTTCTTGAACTGAGCAGACTTGCAGTTGACAGCGAGGTTCCGCCGAATTACAGAATAAAGGCGCTGGAGCTGTTGGGCAAGGCTAACAAAATGTTTAAGGATGAAGAGGCGGGCTTTATCGGAACGGTGAAGATTGTGGATGATATCCCATAAGGCTTAAAGAACTTATTTCCCCCGCCTTCTATTCTCTTCACCGTGACATAAAAAAGCACAGATATACTCACTACTGGATAAAAGGCGGAAGAGGTTCAACGAAGTCCTCCTTTGTGTCCGTTGAAATAATTCTCGGCATAATGGCTGACAGTGAAAGAAACGCTATGGCGGTAAGGCGGGTTGGCAACTCTTTGAAGGACAGCGTTTTCAACCAGCTTATCTGGGCAATTGAAAAGCTTCAGGTGGGGCATTTATGGGAAATAAAAAAATCTGTGCCCGAACTTATTTACAAGCCTACCGGTCAGAAAATTCTCTTCAGGGGAGCGGACGACGTTGCGAAAATAAAATCAACAAAAACCAGCAGCGGCTACATTGCCTATCTGTGGTACGAGGAATGCTCCGAATTCAGGGAACTGGAGGATTTGCTTTCAATAAACCAGTCGGTTATGCGAGGAGGAGAAACCTTTTTCGTGTTTTATACCTACAATCCTCCCAAAGGCGCAGGGCATTGGATAAACGAGTATGCCCTTGAGGAGAGAAAGGACAAAACGGTTCATCATTCAACCTATCTTGAAACGCCAAGGAACTGGCTTGGAGATCAGTTTTTTATTGAGGCGGAAATTCTTGAAAAAACAAACCCCGAGCTTTACCGCCATCAGTATCTGGGCGAGTGTATGGCAGACGAAGGGCAGATTATTAAAAACTATCAGATAAAAAGCTTCGAGGCTGATTTTGACATTTGCTTCCTTGGTCAGGATTTTGGTTTTAACCACGCCAACTGTATTCTTCAGTTGGGCTTTACCGACAGCGAAATTTACATAATGAAGGAGCATTATGTAAGAGGAAAGGACACTCTTGAAATTATAAAAGAGGTTGAGGGAATGTTTGACAAAAGGCTGATAATGTTTTGCGACAGTGCAGAGCCTGACAGAATAAAAACCTGGCGGAAGGCGGGCTACAGAGCCGCTCCCGTTACCAAGGAGAAAAACAGCATAAACGCTCAGATTGATTTTCTTATGAGCAGGAAAATTATAATTCACCCCTCCTGCAAAAATACAGCAAGGGAAATTGCCTCATGGCAATGGTTAAGAGACAGGGAAAGCGGAAAATTTACCGACATTCCCTCACCGGTTAACGACGATGCTATGGCGGCGCTTCGCTACGGGATAGAATACATAAGAAAAATTTAAATAATAAATAATAAAGAATAAAAAAGGTTCAAAACCTAGCGGTTTTGCTGGATTTTAATACGAGCAAAGAGAGTATTAAGGTTCTCCAAAATATAGAAATCTTGCTTTCGTAATGTTTCGGGAGGTCCTTATTACTTCTTATTTATTCTTAAAAAAGGAGAATTTTATGAACATTCAGACTATCTGTGATTATTTGAACAAAAGGCTTGGGATTAACATTTCCAAGACGTATTACGACAAAATACATTTATGGGAGGAGTGGTACAAGGGATACCACAGACCCTTTCACCACTACCTTGACTACAACGGCAAAGAAACCGTTGAGCTGGACAGGTATACTCTTAAAATGGCAAAAAAAGTGTGCGAAGACTGGGCAAACCTTCTTCTTAACGAAAAAACTGCAATTGTTGCGGAAAACAACGAAGCAAATACCTTTTTAAACAAGGTTCTTGCGGAAAACGGATTTCTTTCCAACGCAAACAATCTTATAGAAAAAGCCTTTGCTCTCGGCACAGGGGCAATTGCCGTTAAAATAAGAGGCGGCAGAATAATGCTCGACTACATAAGCGCAGACTGCATTATTCCTATTTCCTACGATAACAGAGGAATAAGCGAGGTTGCCTTTGCTTCCTCCTTTAACAGAAAGGGAAGAGATTATACCTATCTTGAAATTCACCTGAAGGACGAAAAGGGAAACTATGTTATAAAAAACCAGTGCTTTGACGACTGCTTCAACAAAGTTACCCTTTTTGAAAACCTTATGGACGAGGTGAAAACCAACTCCCCCGTCCCGATGTTCGTTATTTTCAAGCCGAACATTACAAACAATATCGATGCTCAATCTCCTATGGGAGTTTCCGTATATGCAAATTCCGTTGATGTCTTAAAGGGCATTGACCTGGCTTATGACAATCTCTGCACAGATTTTTTCCTGGGCGGAAAGATGGTCATGATGAACGAGAGCATGGTCGCAAGAGAGCAAAACGGCGAAAGGAGAGCACCTCAGTTTTCCAAAAAAAGACTGTTTATGTCTCTCGGCGACAGCGTTATTGACGGCAAAATGTATGAAGAATACAATCCTCAGCTTCGCGTTGATGAAAACGTGAAGGGCGTACAAAACCAGTTGAATTATCTGTCATCCAAATGCGGACTGGGGGAAAACTTCTACAATTTTGAGGCCTCGCCGTCAAGAACCGCAACGGAGGTTGTATACAGCAATGCTTCGCTGTTCAGAAACGTTAAAAAACACGAAAACCTGCTTGAGGAGGCGCTTAAAAATCTTGCCCGCGCTATCCTTTGTGCAGGGGGAATGAAGGACTGCCCGGTTAAGGTTATCTTTGATGATTCCGTTATTGAGGACAAGTCTAAAGAACGTGAACAGGACAGAGCCGACATTGCAACGGGAGTTATGAAAAAATATGAGTACCGTATGAAATATTACGGAGAAAACGAGCCGGAGGCAAAAAGCAAAATAAAGGAGGAGGAAAGTGCAGACTCTGAAGAATAACAATTCAGAGTTCCCTGTACAACAAAACAATGGAAAACATTAAAGCTTTTTTTGAAAAATACGGCATTGAGCTTACAAAAGAGGCCCTTGCCGAGGCTGAAGGAGGCTTTGTTACCAGGGCGGATTTCGATGCGTCTGAAAGTAGGTACAAGCTCCTTAAGGAAGCCTACGACAAAACAGAGTTAAACCACGCTGTTAAGGTTGCTCTTATGAAAAGCGGTGCAAAATCCGAAAAGGCAATAGAGGGCTTTCTTGACAGAAGCAAAATTTCTTTTAAGGGGGGAGTTCTTTCCGGCTTTGAGGAGCAGCTTGAGGAAATTAAAAAGGAAAATTCCTATCTTTTCGAAAGCGGTCCGAAAGACACGGGAGTAATGCATTCGGGGATTTCCTCCGCCGATCCGGACAAAATGACCGACGACGAGTATTACAACAGCATATTTAAAAGAAAGGATTAAAACTAAATGGCAAATTCAATTATTACTATCAAGGAAATTGCAAGATGTGCTCTTCCGAGACTTATTGAAAATCTTGTATTTCCAAACCTTATTTACAAAGATTTTTCAAACGATTTCGTTAACGGCAAGGGAGATAAAATTCAGGTGAGAAAACCGGTGGTTCTTTCAGCCGGCGAATTTGACGAAGAAAGCGGGGTTTCACCTCAGGACATTAAGGAATCTTCTGTTGAGGTGGCTCTCGACAAGCTTGCAACTGTTGACGTTGAGTTTTCTGCACTTCAGTCTGCAACTTCAATTGACGACCTTACAAGAATGTTCATTGAGCCTGCGGCTGCTGCTCTGGCACAGAAAATAAATTCTGACGGTCTTGAGCTTTACAAGGACATCTGCAACACTGCTCTTGTGGCAGGAACAACCCCTTCAACTCTTGAAGATCTTTCTCAGGTAAGAAAGGTTATGAACGGCGACAAAATTCCCGTTTCTCCAAGATGTGCAGTATGGGACACGGAAGCGGATGCAAAATTCACAACAATTCCTGCTATCGTAAATGCGGAAAAAAGCGGTTCAACCGATGCTTTGAGAGAAGGTTCAATCGGAAAAATTTTCGGTCTTGACAACTATATGAGTCAGGCTGTTAAAAAGCATACAACCGGCATTACAAAAGCAACCGCTGTTAAGGTTAACGGCGAAGTTGCCGAAGGCGCAACAAAGCTTTCAATCGACGGTTCAACCCTTACAGGTAAGCTTGTTAAAGGCGACATCCTTACAATCGGCGGAGTAAACTACGTTGTTACCGAGGATACCGCAGATGCCCAGACAAATGCAATTGCAGACATAAGCGTTTATCCTGCTCTTCC
Source organism: Clostridia bacterium (assembly GCA_045605445.1). Lineage (GTDB taxonomy): Bacteria > Bacillota > Clostridia > RGIG6154 > RGIG6154 > CAZMHL01. Next base: position 14,877 of record JAZUPZ010000014.1, read on the forward strand.
TGCAACTGCCGACAACACAGATGTTACTCTTGTTTCATCACACACAGCAAACCTTGCGTTCAATCCTATGGCGTTTGCTTTCGTTACAAGACCTCTTGCGGCTCCTTCGGGAGTTGAAAGCTATGTAACAAGCTATAACGGAATTACACTTCGCGTTGTTAAAGGCTACGATATGAAATATAAAAAGGATATGCTTTCAATGGACGTTCTTTACGGCTACAAAACAATGTATCCGGAGCTTGCAGTAAGAGCATTGGGTTAACAGGGAGGTTATTCAATGTACGCAGATTTTGATTTTTACAAAAATGAATATAAGGGCAGCCGCGTTAAAGACGAGGACTCTTTTGAGCTTTACGAAAAGAAAGCTTCTGCATACATCGATAAAATCACCTTCGGTAACATAACCCAGGCAGACGGGGAAATTAAAAATGCGGTATGCAGCGTGGTGGAGCATATGGCGCTTTGCGATGCAAGATACGGAATTTCTGCAGAGGAAAACGATGGTTACCGCGTTACATATGAAAGGGAGGACAGCTCCGGCCTGTTCAGGGCGGCGGCGCTCTTCCTCCCCGCCCGCCTTTTATACAGAGGGGTGTAGTTATGACGGGAGAAATTGTTGATATAACCGTGGTTTCGCTGAAAAACGGAGCCTTGAAAAAACTGCACTTCAATTCGGTTTATGTTTACAGAATAGTAAGTGCTCTTCAGGATAAGACGTCTCTTGAAAACAACTCGGCTCTCTCAATAAGGATTCCCGGTGACGAAGGAACGGAAATATCTCCCGGAGACAAGCTGTTTCTTTCAGACGTTCAGGGAGAGATTCCTTATGACGAAGGATTTACCGTAACCTCGGTAAGAGTAAATCTGAGAGGGAGCGAGGCTTCAAGACACGTAAGGGTTATTTGCAGTTAGGGGTGACACTTTGGTTGAAAAAATTATAAGCTACCTTAAGGGTTACGGAGGCTTTAAGGGAAAAGAAATAATAATCGGCTACATGCCATCGCAAACGGGAACCCTTTGTCTTAAAACCGGCGAGTTTAAACCCCTTTACAAAGAATATGTAGACGGAGGCAGAGTAAAACAGTTCATATGTGAGCTTTGCATGAGGGAAGCATACACCTTTGACAATTCAAGAAATGTAAAAAATACAGCTTTTCTTGAGGGGGTCATCAGCTGGCTTGAAGAACAGAACAAAAAAAGAGCATACCCCGAAGGGGCGGATTTTATAAAGGCAGAGGCAATAAGCGATATTTATATAATTTCAAACGATGTTTCAACGGCAGAATATGCCGTTAAGCTCCGTTTCCTTTACAGGGAATTTTAAATTCTGTACGCCTGCGGCAGAAAATAAAAATCAGGCAGGCAGAAAGGTGAAAAAATATGAGTTTTGTAAAAAGAAGCGACAAGGTCGCATATTACGGCGTTGGTGAAAGCTATGGAAGAATGAAGGGGTTTACCGACATTTCGGTTTCAAAGAATCCCAGAGAATATACAAGACAGTACGTTGATCAGGATTTTGAACAGAGCGACGTGGTAGGCTTTTCGCCGTCAATTTCCTTCTCCTTTGACCAGGAAAAGGGCAACGACGTTCACGACGACATTGTTTCAATTTCCGACAACGAGCTTATGGGCGACAACGCAATAAGGGAAATTGTTCTTGTGGATTTCACCGAAGGCGACGAGGAAAAAGGCTACAAGGCTGTTAAAAGAACCTTTGCGGTTATTGTTTCCTCTGAGGGCAATTCCGGTGAAAGCTATAAATATTCCGGAAACTTTAAGGTTAAAGGAGAAAAGGTGTTCGGAACAGCAATGAGTACCGACAACTTTGAAACAATTACATTTTCGGAAAATTAAGAGGTGAAAAAGTTTGAATATATTAACCGACAGCCTTGATGATTTTGTTATTATCGAAGGCGAAAAATACGGTGTAAATTCTGACTTTAAAACCATGATAAGAATTCAGCAGACGGTGTCAGACGAAAACTTAGGAAGCGCAAGAAAGCTTGCAAAAATCATAAAGCTGTTTTACAGAGAGCTCCCGCCAAGGCTTACTTTGGCGATTACAGGTATCAGACAGTTTTACGGAAGCGAAAAAAAGGAGGGACGGGGCTCAAAAGAGGCTCTCTACTCCTTTTCGTCCGACGCCGAGCTTATTTACAGCGCGTTTTACAGTCAGTACGGCATTGATCTGAGCACCGAAAATATGCATTACAAAAAATTTACGGCTCTTTTCAAGGGGCTTTGCGGCGAAAATGCTTTTTCAAAGGTAGTAGCTTTCAGAGGGGTAAACACCTCGGATATAAAAAATCCGAAGCTTAAAAGATACTACGAAAAAATGAAGGGCAAATACAGCTTAAAAGGCGGACTTTCTCTTGAAGAGGGATTGAAGGCGGTGTTTTAATTGAGCTCACTTGACAAATACAACGAGGCGGCAGCGGCGGGGATTCTTTCCGACGATTCGGGTCCGCTTCTTGAGTCTCTTTATGCAGAAAGAGACGGCTATCAAAGCGAAATAGACAGTCTTTATGACGAGATTGATGAAAGCAACAGAAAAATTGCCGCGTGGCGTACTCAGAAAACAACAGCGAGCACCGGGTACAAAAAAACGCTTTCATCGTATATTGCCGCTGAGCAGGAAAAAATTACTGCAAACAGGGCAAAAATTTCAGACCTGAAGGATAAACTCAGCGACTGCAACGCAAAAATTAAAGAGGTTTCGGCGTACAAGCCCGCTTCCTATTATATAAACGAGGGTGTTGACGACAGCGTAAGCTATTACAAGGACAGAATATCTTCGGAAAAGAGCGACTACGGAATATGGTACGAGCAGAACAAGGATACCGCTACTCCTCAGGAAATTGCGGCAAAATATAACGAGAGTGTTAACAGTCAGCTTGCCCTTCAGAAGGCATTGGTTGATGACCTTTGTGCTGCTTATACCCTTATGGTCGAGCTTTACGGCGAGGATGCGGCGGTCAGCAGAAACCTTGAAGAACAACTGAAAAAAGAGAGATATGCTTACGAGCAGCTGGCAAATTCATATATGGATATGAGCGATGCGGTTGAAGAAGGTCTTGAAAAAAGAACCGAGGCATATAAAACCGACGCGGAAAACGCAAGGCTTGTAAACAAGTGGTGGAACGAGACCGATGGGACTGTTGCAACCAATGCGGAGAAAGCAACGGTAAATACCGAAAACCTCAACAGGCAGCTTAAAAATCAGGGGATTATAGTTTCGGAAACGGCAAAGGCATATCTGGAAATGGTAAGGCTTTACGGGGTTAACTCCGAAGAAAGTAAAAAGCTTGAAAATCAGCTTATCAGCGAGTGTATCGCCTACGACACTTTAAAAAACAAAGTCGGCGAGGTAAATGCGGAAAACGGCTATTCAAGGGAAGAGGTTCACAGCATTGTTTACACAATGAACGATTACGTAAGGGACAATATGGACAATCTTCTTGCCGACGGTTTTACCGAAGAAGAGGTTTACGCTCTTGCAAGGCAGTATTCAGGCTTTGACGACCTGGTTGATTATAACAACAGAGAGCCGGTTGAAGAGGCTCCCTCAAGTAAGGACATTTTAAGGGACATTTTCGGTGATGAGTTTGCTGACGACCCGACAAAAGCAGATGAACGCTTTCTTGACCTTGAGGAGATAGAAAAAAACGGCACGGGCGGAGGCTTTGAAAGCGTTGAAGAAGCGTTAACGGGGATATTTGACGCTGTTGAGCTTTTTATATCGGAACTGAGCGACTCCCTTCTGTATAATATTAACGCGGGCGATCAGACGCAGTATACCAGCGTTTACAATATAACTACGGGAGCGGATGCCTCTATTGCAGATCAGATTGCCGAAATGAAAAAATATGATGCTATGAAGAAAGCGAGGGGAATTGAATGACGCTGACTTTTTCAAATGATATGGGACGTGTGGTTTTATATGGCGGCGGCGGAAAAAATTTTAATATAATTTCCGTTGACGGACTGAGCTTTGTCAACAAAAAATATACCATTGTAAAATATTACGGTATAGGCGGGCAGACCACCATTGACGAAACAGATATGTCAAGAGTTATAACCATCAGCGGAGATATGCTTTATTCTGCAGCTCTTGCCGAAGCGGCGGTAAGAGTTTTTTCAAAGGAATGTACCCTTACTTTTTCAGATTCCGGCAAAAAAAGAAAAACAACCTGCAAGGTGCTTGATTTTATTTTTTCGGAGAAAATCGGAAAGTTCAGAAAGTTTCAGCTTCAGGTTGAGTGTGACAAGCCGTATTTTACCGATGAAAATCCCGTAAGCGTACCTTTGTTTGAACGAAAGGCAATGGTTACGGGGGAAATGAAGCTCCCTTGTGTTTTTACCGACAGGAAAACCTGCCGTTATGCCAAAAACGGAAACGGAGCGCCGGTTTACCCCGTTATTGTTATAGACAAGGTTGTTCACTCGGGAATTGAAGGAGAAAAATTTATAAAAATTACAAATATAACCACCGGCAAGGAGCTGGTTTTAAACTACGACATATGCAAAGGCGAGGTTGTTGAGATAAACCTTGAAAAAAGAGAGATAACGGGAAGCGTTGGCGGGAATTTGCTGAACCGCTTGGGCAACTGCTATCTGTCAGAGTTTTTCCTGGCTCCCGGAGAAAATGTTATAACCGTTGAAAATCACACGTCGGGGCTTGGGAATATTTTTCTGAAGTTTGACAACAGATACAGGGAGTGTGTTTTTTAATGGATGTAAGATTTTATGATATGAATTTTAATCTGGTTCACATTGAGCCGGCTTTTAAAAGCGTTAACTGGGAAATTCGTTTCAATAAAACGGGAACTTTCGAAATGTTTGTAACTCACACCTCCGGGCTGGTTACGGTTGCCTTTGAAAACAGGTATCTTATAGCGGTTCAGGGAGAAAAGCAGGCGATTATAACCACAAAAAGATTTGAAGAGCAATGCCTTGTTCTTTACGGAAGAACGCTTAATTTTCTTTTGTCAAAAAGAGTGGTTTTCCCTTTTTCTGCGGCTTTCTTTGAAAATCGTGACGGAATAGCCGTGGTGAAAACGTTGGTGGAACAGTATTTCCCCGAAGCGGAATTTGAAAGCGAGGTTGAAAGCGTGGGAGAATGCGACCTTTCCACAGATACCCCTCAGGAGCTTTCAAAAACTGTTATTGACATTCTTGAAAAATACGGCCTCGGACACAGTTTGTATTTTGATGCGGCAAATAAAAAGTGGATTTTCAGAGTAATCCGCGGAGAAGAAAGAGGGTTGTTTTTTTCAGAGGCGTTGCTGAATATGTATTCCTATGAAAGGGAGGAATCTCTTATTGATTATGTAGATGGCGGATACTACTATCAGCCTATTGAGTATATGGGAGAGTGGAATGCGTACTACAATGAGCCCTACCTCCAGGAAAGTCCCGAGAATTTCGGTAAATCGTACAAGGTTACGGTTGCGGGCGAAATGTTTGGATTATATTTCAGACCGGGAGACTACATTTTCTGTAAAAACAGAGAAGGAAAATTTACGTTTGGAGACGGCACCGAAAAGGGATTTTATTATTATCTGGGAGAAAAGGGCGAAGGAATTTGTCACAGAGAAACCTTTTTTATCACAAACAGCTACGAAAAAGCTGAAAAAGAGCTTGAAGAGCTGCAAACGGGAAAATCGGTTACCGCAAAGGTCAAGGGTGTGAAGTATGGCAGAGATTACCGCCTGGGAGACGTGGTTACTCTCAGTAAAAAGATTGCGGGGAATATCGTAACAGAAAAAATGAAAATAACGGGCGTAACGGCGTGGTTTGAAAATGCAAACGAGGGAGAAATGCCCGTTTTTTCAGAATATAAGGAGGAAAAATGAGTTATACATACAGTTTTTTTGATAATCAAACAATCGGGGTTGACGAGCTTAACAAAATAACCTCCCGATTTGTAAGCGGAGGGGTGGCAAGGCAGCCCTCAAGTGTTGCCGAGTTGAACGGGTTTGTTTCAGATATTGTAACTCCCGGCGTTGTGGGAACGGACGATACGCAGATGCAGGTTACGCTCGAAAACAAAAAAATAACAATCAACAACGGAACAGCTTTTTTTGACAACGGTACGGTTATGGAAATTACCGAGCCTGAAGTGGCAGATTATGAGGAAGGAACGGAAATAAATGTTTACCTTAAATCGGATATGTCAAAGAACTGCATTTATCCCGTGTATTCAAAGGAGCTTCCGGAAAGCGAGGAGAACATAGTTCATCTTGCACATATTGCATCTGACGGTACGGTTACAGATAAAAGAAAATATGCAAGAGGAAAATGTGCTTATTATTATTCCTCTTTCGGCAAAACTATGAATTTTCCTGTTTCTTTTTCATATGAAGAAATTACAGCGCATACCCCGAAGGTGATTGACATCGGAACATCGGACTTTTCCTTTTTGAATATTACGGGTTACAACGGTTTTAATAACTACTCCAGAGTTTTTATAAATGTTCATTTTGACAAAACGGGCAAGGTTGAAAAAAGCGAAGGAATTATCTGGGGCGATTCAAGACAGGCTGTTCTTGCCGACGAGCTTTGCCTTGGCCAGTGTAACAGGGTATACACGCCCAGCAATACTCCCTATTATCTTTCTCTTTATGTAACTGTGGAAATCTCGGATGGAAAGCTTATCATAACTCCTACCGAGGACAGCCTTGCAGAAAATATTGATGCAACATTTAATCTTGTTCTTGCATAGGAGGTAAAAATGCAGATAGCGTACAACAGAAGTAAAAGAAACGAAAAAATAAAATACATTGTGGTTCACGATACGGGAAACAGGGCAAAGGGCGCGGATGCGCAAGCGCATTTTAACTATTTTAACAGCGGAGACAGACAGTCTTCGGCGGATTTCTTTGTTGACGACAACGTTGCCCTTCAGGTTAATAACTACAACAAATATTACACCTGGCATTGCGGAGACGGAAAAGGCAGAAACGGAATAACAAACGGAAATTCCGTAGGCGTTGAAATTTGCATCAATTCAGACGGGGATTATGAAAAGGCAAAGAGGAAAGCGGCGGAAACAGTGAAAAGCCTTATGAAGGAGCTTTCTGTTCCTTTGGAAAGAGTAGTTCGCCATTTTGATGTAAGCGGAAAAAACTGCCCGCAGACATTCTCCAAAAAGGACTGGGAGGAATTCAAAGGAATGCTTATTGAAGAGTATACAAGTATAAACGACATTGTATGGGAGCTTGCAAACAGAGGTATTGTTACCGATAAAGAGGGGATGCTTAAAGAAATGAGTGAAAATCCCGACGGCAGACTTTACTGGCTGGCAAGAAAAATGCTTCATATAATAAGAGTAATCGGATCGTGAGAGAAAGTGTTATGGGAAATATAGAAAAATTAAAAAATTTTTTCAGAGAAAAAGGGGTTTATTTCAGCCCGGTGATATCCAAAAGTTACAGGTGGCTTACGTGGTATACAAGAATTAAAGTCGGGACTTGTAATAGTTGTATTGAGCTATGTAACAAAATATTGGATTTCACAGAAGAAGGGTTCAGAGAACCACCGTTACATCCCTACTGTGATTGCTACACGGTTATATTAAATGCAATACAAGCAGGAACGGCAACAATAAAGGGGATGTTCGGGGCGGATGTATGGATGAAAAACTACAGGGAGCTTCCGGCAAATTATATAAATAAGAAAATGGCGGAAAAGCTTGGGTGGAAAAAAGAATTTGGCAATTTGCATTTCGTTGCTCCCGGTGCTATAATGGGAGGAGATGTTTATTGCAATGATGAAGACATTCTCCCCGCTGCATCGGGCAGAGTGTGGCGCGAGGCGGATATAAATTATACGGGTGGCTATCGGAACGGTCACAGGCTTTTGTATTCAAATGATGGATTGCTGTTTGTTACATACGATCATTACAACACATTTTACGAAATAAGGTAAGGAACACAAAAATGAAAAAATACATTGTAGATTTTGAAAACGCAACAAGCTATAATGAATTTTACGATGCATTGATAAAAGGACTGGAGTTTCCTGAGTGGTGCGGCAAAAATATGAGTGCAATCTGGGATTTGCTCACAGGTTGGTTGGAAACCCCTGCATTGGTTGAAATTAAAAATTCAGATAAAATAGAAATGTCATTAAGAGTAAAGTTCAATTTGTTGATAAAGATACTTAAAAGAACAGAAGAATGGTATGACAAAGGAGAATTTACATTTGTCATTTTAAGGTGAGAGGAGATCCAAATGAAAAAATATACTGTGGATTTTAAAAATGTTACAAGCTGATTAAAGCAAAGGAGAGAGATGAACAGAATATTTATTTACATCAGGCTTGTATCGGGAGCGGTTGCAACGGGAGTTGTTTATATTTTCGGCGGAATTGATAAAATGTTTATTGCACTTTTGCTGTTGATGGTGTTTGACTATATAACGGGGATAATGTGTGCCCTTGTGAAAAAAACGCTGTCAAGCAAAGTGGGATATAAAGGGATTTGCAGGAAGCTGTGTGTTCTTATAATAATAGCGCTCAGCAATCTGGGGGCGGAAACGGTGAACCTTCCGGCGCTGAGAAGCGCGGCTATCGGCTTTTACATAGCAAATGAGGCAATTTCAATTCTTGAAAATGCAGGTGAGCTCGGCGTTGCATATCCAAAATGGCTGAAGGAAGCTCTGATACAGCTGAAAAACAAAGAAGAAATAACAAATAACAAATAGGAAAAACTCCGCTTCGGGAGGTTGTTGAAGGATAACCGAACGATGGCGGAGTTTTTGTTTGAGTTTTGGGTATTTGTATGGTATAATATACTTATTATATAATAAGGAAAGAAAACATATGAAAAATACCTGCTGCTTTACGGGACACAGACTTATTCCCGCCGCGGATTACAGAAGAATTTATTACAAAACAAAAATGGAAATACAAAAGCTTGCTAAAGAGGGCGTGAACAAATTTATTTGCGGCGGAGCGGTTGGCTATGATATGCTTTGCGGAGAGCTTGTGTTACTCGTAAAGAAGGAAATTCCCGATATAAAGCTTATTATGGCAATTCCCTGCGAAAACCAGCAGAAAAAATATTCCGCTGCCGACAAGCTGAGATATGAAAGACTCGTCCGGGAAGCATCGGAGGTTGTTCTTCTTTCAAAGGAATATTCCCCGGGGTGTTATCACGCCCGTAACAGATATATGGTAGACAACTCTTCCTATATAATAGCATATTGCATAAAAAACTCCGGCGGTTCATATTATACTCTGGGGTATGCAAAGAAGAAAGGCGTAGAAATAGTTAATAATGAATAGTTAATAGTGAATAGTTCAGGTAGAAATTCCGCAAGCGGAATTTCATTTGTTGAATAAAACAAAAATGTTGTAGCGAAGCGGAACGTTTTTGTACATCAATTATTCACTCTTCATTATTCATTTTTCATTAAAACAAAGCAATTTGGCTTTGTTTTGTGACGGCAAAGTTACAAAAAACAAGTTATTTTACAATTATGTTACAAAATGATTTTTATTATTGACAATGCGCTTGACTGATTGTATAATCACCAGTGTAGAAGAGTATATCCGTTTTTGACGGAGGTACATATCTAACAGAATATTATTTTTATAATAATAAATTTTTTAAAGGAGGAAGATTTTCATGAAAAATCTTACAAGAGTTCTTGCATTAGTTCTTGTTTTCTCAATGATGGTATCTTCAGTAGCTTTCGCTGCTAAGTTTACTGACGTTGAAGAAGGCTCAACTTATGCAGAAGCAACTGATGTTCTCTCAGCTCTCGGTATCGTTAACGGTGATCCCGAAGGTACTTTCAGACCTGAAGATGACATCACAAGAGCTGAAGTTGTTGCTATCGTTAACAGACTTCAGGGACTTTCAGATGCAGCTAAAGCTGCAGGCGGAGTTACAAGCTATACAGACGTAGCAGCTGATGCTTGGTACGCTGGCGATGTTAACCTCGCTACACAGATGGGTATCGTATCCGGTGACGGCGACGGCACATTCAGACCTAACGACAACGTTAAATATGAAGAAGCTGTTAAAATGATGGTTGCTGCTCTCGGTTATGATGCAAAATATGCTGAAAAACAGGGTGGATGGCCTACAGGCTACCTCGTACTCGCTAGCAACGCTGGTGTTACATCAGGTGTTGGCGTAGGCGCTGGTCAGCTCGCTACAAGAGGCGTTGTTGCTAAACTTGCTTACAATGCTCTTACAGCTCCTATGATGGCATTCAAACAGTATTCAGACTCTGGTGAAGCTATCTACGCTCCACAGAAAGCTAAAACATTACTTGGTGAAAAACTTGGTTATGTTAAAATCGACGGTGTTGTAGCTGCTACATCTATCACAGATGTTGCTGGCGTTGGTACACCTGATGATGGTTTCGTTAAAGTTACATATGCTCTTGACGAAGCTACAGACGGAACAAACGGCAAATACTACAAGTATGTAACAGGTAAAACAGAACTTCTCGACCTTAACGGAACAGAAACACTTGCTGTTGGTACAACAGACGTTGCTACTGCTCTTGGTTACACAGCTGCTGTTTACGTTGGTGAAAACGAAGACGGCGACAATGAAGTTCTCGCATACGTTCTTAACGCTAAGAAGAACGACGTTGTAGCTCTCAATCCTGAACACATTCAGGCTGCTGACACAGGCGTTCTTTACGAATCAAAATTCGGCGTTCAGGATGCTTACATTTCAGTTTATGACGAAGATAACGATTCTTCAAACAAAGAATACAACCTTGAATTCGGTGCTTCAATCATCGTAAACAACAAATTCTTTGGTAAAGTAAACAAAGTTGTATCAGGAGCTTACTCTTCTGACACATACAACGCTAACATGTTCTCAATCGCTGGTGCTGCAACAGACCTCGGTCTCGTTTATGCTCCAAACAACGGAACAGTTGAACTCGTTGACAAAGATAACAACGGTAAATACGATTACATCTTCGTAAAATCTTACGAAACAGTTATCGTAGACGAAGTTTACGGCCAGAACAAGAAGATTTCTACAAAACTTTCAGGTACAATCGATCTTACAAACGCTGTTGACGGTAAAGAAGGTTATTCTTATAGCCTTAAGAAAGACGGCGCTGACATCGCTATCAGCGAACTCAAAGAATATGATGTTCTTTCAATCGCTGTAACATCTGACAAGAAGAACTGGGAAATCCTCGTTTCTGACAAGAAGGTAACAGGTACTGTAACATCTGCTTACAAACCTAACGCTCCTTACACAGTTGATGATTACATCTGGGTAATCAACGATGAAGAATACACAGTAGCTAACTTCGTTGGTAGAAATTCTACATATGATTCTGCTGTTAAAAATACAGACGCTGGTGACGAAGGTACAGCTCTTATCGATGCTTTCGGTAACATCGCTTACTTCGAAAAGACATCTGCAGTAGCTGGTGACTTCGGTTTCATTATGGCTGCTGGTCCTTACACATCAATGGGTAAAACAAGCTACGAAGTTCAGATCCTTAACAAAGACGGTTCAGTTGTAAACTATGACCTTGCTGACAAAATCGACGTAACAGTTGGTCAGACAGAAACACCTGACGTTCTTAAGGATACAGCTTGGACAACATACTTTGCTCCTAGAGCACTTTATGTTGGTTCAACAATGCACTGGGCATTCACAACAGGTACAACTAATGCTCCTGTAACATATGCTGATATCAACGGAACAACAGTTTACACAACTGGTGATCCTACAATCGCTGCTCTTACAGATAACTATGCAAACAGAATCGTAACTTACAAAGTTAACTCTAACGGTAAGATTACTGCTATCACATTCAATGCTACAAGCACAACAGGCGATCCTGATGATGGTTTGTTCAAGTATGACACACTTTCAAGCACAGCTACAACATCTGAGTACAGTGCTACAAACAAAGCATTCGCTAACAACATTGGTGTTGACGATTCTACAGTAGTATTCAATCTTCCTATCGGTGCTTCAACAACAGAAGATGATTTCTCAATTTCTTCAGTATCTGCTTTCACAGATGAAAAGAACTATGACGTATCATTCCTCCAGGTTGATCCTGAAACATCAGATGCAGGCGTAGTTATCCTTACAAACGCTGCTGCACAGGTTGGCGAAGCTGATTGTCTTGCAGTTATAACAAAGGTTATGACAGCTAAGAACGCTGAAGGTTATAATGTAGTACAGTTCACATTCCTCCAGGATGGTGAAGAAAAGACATATGCTACAACAAATGACCTTTATACATCATCACTTGCTAACACAGTTAAGGGTTCATTGATGGAATACTCACTTAACGCTGACGGCGAAATCGACGAAATCGGATTTGCTGGTGGCACATCAATCTTCGGTCTCCCTGTTGCTTCTCCATATACTGCAACATTTGGCGTAGCTGCTCCTTCTTACACAGTTGCTGCTGGTTATGTTGAAGGTTTCGTAGTAAGCAAAGATGCAAGCAAGAGACTCCAGATCCAGGATATCGCTAACGTTGCTAACACAACAGCTGCTTACAGACATTCTGTAGACGGTGCTAATGTTTACGTTGTAGACCTTACAAAGACAAACATTACACCTGTTGAAGCTGCTTACGGTGACATCCAGGCTACATACGTTGATCCTAACGGTAAGATTTCTGACGCAGACAGAGATACATACGTTGTAATCAAGTATGTTAAAGGCGTTGCTAAAGACGTTGTAGTTTACAAAGGATTTGCTAAAGCTAACAACATCCTTCAGTAATTTATAACTGATAATTAAAGGACCGGGTTTTACCCGGTTCTTTTTTTGTTGTCCGGAAACGCACCGGCTTTCAAAACATTAAACTTTACAATTTCTTTTACCTGTGGTAAAATATAAAAAGTGATTAGTAATTAGTAGTGAAGGAAACGGAATGGAAATTCCAAAAAGAAAACCGACAAGGTTAAAGGGATATGATTATACAAAAACAGGTGTTTATTTTATAACGATTTGCACCAAGGGCAGAGAACATAATTTGTCTGAAATAATTTGCGTAGGGTCGGACGCCTCTGTCCGACCGACTGTAAAATTAACAAAAATCGGAG
>JAZUPZ010000015.1:0-3732 GCA_045605445.1 Clostridia bacterium
ACTCCCACGCAAGGCGGAAAGTATCTTCCGCACCTGCAACTTCAAGCACAACGTCCGCACCGCCGTGGTCGGAATTCCAGAGCACAAAATCCTTGCAGTTTTCAGGCTCGCAAACAAGCACATCAGGATAATGCGACTTCATAAAATCAATGCGGTTTTTGTCCTTTTCGCAGACAATGATTCTCTTCGGACTTTTTAGCATAACGCAAAGCAGAGTACAGATACCCGTTGGACCTGCGCCGATAATCAGCACGGTATCATCGGGTGTAATCTCCGAAATGCGTGTTGCCCAGAATCCCGTTGCAAGCACATCGCCGACAAACAAAGCCTGCTCATCGGTAACGGTATCGGGGATTTTGTTGAGCCCCATATCAGCGTAAGGCACACGGACAAACTCGGTCTGTCCGCCGTCAATTCGGCATCCAAGCGCCCAACCGCCGTTTTTATCGGTACAGTTGTTCACAAAACCTTTCTTGCAGAAAAAACACTCTCCGCAGAAGGTTTCAACGTTAACCGTAACTCTGTCACCGACCTTCACATTCTTAACGTCAGAGCCGATACTTTCAACAATACCGACCATCTCGTGACCTACTGTAATACCCGGCACAGCACGGGGTACAGAACCGTGTTTGATATGCAAATCGCTTGAGCAAATACTGCTCAGCGTAACACGCACAACCGCATCACGGCTGTCAATTATCTCCGGCTTCGGCTTGTCCGCAAGCTCAAATTTTCCGTGTTCTTTGTATGTATAAGCTATCATATTAATACTCCGTCACAATGGTCAACTTCGTGCTGAATAATCTGTGCAGGAAAACCTGAAAAGGTTTTGATGCGGGTTTGAAATTCAGCCGTCTGCCACTGCACTTTTATTGTCTGATAGCGCTTACACTTTCGGGGACCGCCGAGCAGAGAAAGACAGCCTTCTTCCGCATCGTAGGGTCCCGATTTCTTTATGATTTCGGGGTTAAACATAACCATATATGTTCCGTCATTATCAAAAGCAATAATGCGTTTTTGCACACCGATCATATTCGCCGCCATACCGACACAGCCGTCTTTGTGGGCGGTTAGAGTATCCAGCAAATCTTGTGCCACCTGCAAATCTTCAATTGTAGCGATCTCTGATTTCCTCGCAAGCAAAATCGGGTCATAGACGAGTTCTTTAATCATATTAATTATCCTTTAAACTTGAATTTAAAAGTAATAATCTTGTTATCGGACATAAACATATGATTGAGGAGCGGATTTAACTCCATAGTCGGCAAGCAATTTGGGAGTGGAAAATTTGTTTACATTCCCCAACACATAGGCGACTGCCGTGCTTCGACCTTTATAATAGCGATCAAAAAATAGTTTATCAATACCGGCAGCGGTTTGGGTTTTGCTCCAAACCGCCTGTGGAGTATCTTCTATAACATCTTTGACCTCCACTTCTGCAACAACTCTCATAATCGGCGAGGTCGAATAAATAATAATTGAATCTATTTTTTCTTTGCATTTAGTTTTTCTGAATTCAAATTTTTTAGTGCCATCCAAGATGTTGTTAACATGCTGGGGATTTATGGACATTAGCAATTTACACATTTCTTTTCTCCTTAAGCTCTAACAGATTTCCAATCATATTCGCGTGAATCGGCCATAATGCGTCTGATAGCATCCCTGGCTTCGGGATGCTTCGACATATATTCAACAATGTCTGGAGGCATTTCTTTTCTTTCTTGGCCTGCCATATCATAAAATTGTGCCTTTTCTTTATCAGATAGCCTTAACAGTTTCTCCCAAGTCTTAAGTTTTTCAACATCAGGAGGATTTCTGCGGCCTTTTTCTATATCGCAAATGTAAACTATAGAGACGTTTATAGCTTTAGCTAAATCTTCCTGCCTCAATGTTCTGTCTTCTCGTAATTTGCGTAAAAACGAACCAAACTTCATAGTAACTCCTTAACTTATATGCTAATTAGCTTTATAGCTAAATTTTAGCACAAAAAATTAAAGCTGTCAATGTGAAAAAGCACTAACATTGCATTTAAAATATACAATGTTAGTGCTTTTTGTTATTTCTTATTTTCCAAACAAGCTATCTAAATCAATCGAACCTTCTCGCCAAATAGACTTACACTGTTCAGGATTAAGCTGTAATTGTGTGGGGTAAACTCCCTGAGGAGACCATAATCCATTACGATCCAGCCAGTCCATATTAATATTATTGCCAGCTCCAAAAAAGCCTCCGTACAACATTTTAACCATAGTGATTGTAGGTTCTGTTTTAAATTTGTTCCATAAGTTTTCTTTTGAGAAAACTGACTTATTTCCAACATGATTGCAGAAATCGTCAAATGTTATAAGTTCCGAACCGTTTCTTTTCACACAAACGACTTCGGTAACAATAGCATAAGATGTAAGGCAAGATTTGTAGCGTTTTCCGCTTGGACCATTATATTTACGATAAATAAAAATAGGCTCTCCCGAATTATAATGAGTTTGCCACTGTTGCCCTATATAGATTTTTGAAACACCATTCGCTGCGGCAATGTCCAGCCCATATTGGTTGGTGTTTTTTACTTCAGAGTATGGGAACAAGGTGTCGTGATAATCATCGTTAACAATTAAATATCCGCCTTTTTTAAAATTAGGCAAGATAAAAGGAAACGATTTGTAAGGGTCGCTAAAGTCAATATTGGCTTTACTCCTTAGATATACACGCTCACCACGCTCGCTGTAGCCTTGACAAACAAAACCGAAGCGCTCTAATTGAACTATTAAGTCGTTATGTTCATCGAAAACTGTAACATAAATTTCCTCTGTGTTTGATTTTTGCCACTGCCACAGGATTAAGCCTATGGCACCTTCTCCCAAGCGCTGTCCTCTAAATCGTTCAGCCAAACGCAAAGTGCTTATTTTCATTCGATTATTGGGTGATATTGTTCTCTCTTTTAGCTTTATCTCCTGGTTTTCCTCTTTTAATGCAACAAAAGCACCAAGACCTTGTTCGTCGCTAAAAACCAAAGCAGAACGATTTTCTGTAATACACTTTGGAAACCATTCGCTTTCAAACTCTGGGTAATCTTTCTTTAATTCATCAAAAAAAGAATCGCCTAAATTTATATCTTTAAATAACTTTCTTTCAAATCGACCAGCCATTTACATCCCTCCCTATATGTCTTTTATAATTTCCTTTAATGAAACATCAAACATACATCCACAATCCTTGCATACATACGAATAGTCAACACTACCCTGAACAGACAAAACTCCTCTTTTTTCCGTCTTCAATATTTTTATAATCTGTTCTGATGTAAGAGCCTGTTTCTTTCTTGCTACTTCTCTGAACATACTTTATTTCACCTCTGCAAATTGGAATTTGTTGATTACACCGGTGTTCCTACTTCAATTAAGTTACCATCCAAATCGTAGAATCTGACCACCTTTTGTCCCCAGCTGTGTGTCATCAGGTGATTGACATATTCGATTTCAGGGTAACGTGTTTCAAGATGCTCTACAAACTGTTCTATGTTGGGCTCTTCAAAATACAACTCCGACTGATTACTGTTTGGAATTACACTTCTTTTTGTGAATTGTTCCCAGTATTCCGATTCCTGTAAATATAAATTATTCGTCAATTCCATATTCCCATCGTTGTCTTGAAGCAGTTGAAATCCAAACATATCACTATAGAATTTTAACGCACGGTTACAATCTTTAACAACAATAAGTGTTCCTTTGTATTTCA
>JAZUPZ010000016.1:0-42077 GCA_045605445.1 Clostridia bacterium
ATATAAGACTTCTTTTTGCAAGAACCGGTATTGTACACTGCCCCATTTGCGGCAAGGAAATTCAAAAGCAGAGTATAGATCAGATTATAGATAAAATTATGACTATAGAAAGCGGAGTGCGTTTTTTGGTGCTCTCGCCGGTGGTTCGCGGAAAAAAAGGAAGACACGAAAAACTATTTGCCGACATGATAAAAAACGGCTATGTTCGTGCACGTGTTGACGGAGGAATATTTAATCTTGACAGCAATCTTGACTTAGACAAAAATGTAAAGCACGATATAGATATAGTTATAGACCGTCTTGTAATGAAGCAGGATAAGGACGAAATCCGCACAAGGCTGACCGACAGTGTGGAAAGTGCCTGCAATCTTTCGGGAGGACTTGTTGTAATATCCTTTGCCGACGGTCAGCAAAAGGATTTAACCTTTTCGCAGAATTTTGCCTGTGAGGAGCATGAAATTACCTTTTCTGAGCTTTCACCGAGAATGTTTTCGTTTAACAGCCCCTTTGGAGCTTGTCCTGCTTGTGACGGACTGGGCGAAAAGCTTGTAATATCGCCCGACAAGGTGTTTCCCGATAAAACTCTTTCTCTCAAGCAGGGCGCCTGCCGGTGTAACGGATATAAAACTCTTTCCGATGGCTCGTGGGGAGACGCAAAGCTCAATGCGGTGCTCAAGCCATTTGGCTACAGTGTGAATACGCCTCTTAACAAGCTTTCAAAGGAAGCCTATAATGCCCTTTTGTACGGAACAGAAGGAAGAGTGCGCGTTGACGTTGGCGACTCTACTTTTTCAACCGGCTTTATGGGTATTATAAATGACATTGTACGCCGCTATAAGCAAAACGAAGATAACAATGACGTAAGAGAGTATTACGAAGGCTTTATGGACACTGTTCCGTGTGCCGAATGTGGTGGAAAAAGGCTTAGCAAAGAAGCACTTTGTGTAACCGTGGGCGATAAAAACATAGCCCAGGTGTGCGATATGCCCGTAAGCAAGGCTTTGGAGTTTTTTCAAAGCTTAAAGCTTTCCGATATAAATATGGCTATAGCAAAAGAAATTCTTAAAGAAATTAAAGAACGTTTGGGCTTTTTAAAAAGCGTGGGGCTTGAATATTTAACTCTTTCCCGCCGTGCCGGCACTCTTTCAGGCGGCGAAAGTCAGAGAATAAGGCTTGCAACACAAATAGGTTCCTCGCTTATGGGTGTTATGTATATTCTTGATGAGCCGTCAATAGGACTTCATCAGAAAGACAACGCAAAGCTCATTGACACCTTAAAGCACTTGCGTGATTTAGGCAATACTCTCATTGTGGTTGAACATGACGAAGAAACCATGCGTCAGGCAGACCATATTATTGATATAGGTCCCGGTGCAGGTGTTCACGGCGGTAAGGTTGTAGCAAGCGGCACACTTGAGCAGATATTAAATAACAAAAACTCCTATACAGCCGATTATTTGTCGGGCAGAAGAAAAATTCCTGTACCCAAGCAAAGAAGAAGCGGTAACGGTAAATATTTAACTGTATTTGGTGCTTGTGAAAACAACCTTAAAAATGTGGATGTAAGCTTTCCTTTGGGTTGTTTTACCTGCGTTACGGGCGTTTCGGGTTCGGGAAAGAGCTCTCTTGTAAACGAAATTCTTTATAAAACACTTGCAACAAAGCTCAACAGAGCCCATAAAAAGGCAGGTAAATACGATAAAATTTACGGACTGGAATATGTGGATAAGGTTATAGCAATTGACCAGGCACCCATAGGCAGAACACCAAGGTCAAATCCTGCAACTTACACGGGACTTTTCGGCGATATAAGAGAGCTTTTTGCTTCAACCGAAGAGGCTCAGGTGAGAGGATATAATGCGGGCAGATTCAGCTTTAATGTGAAGGGCGGAAGATGTGAGGCTTGTGAAGGTGACGGTATAATAAAAATAGAAATGCACTTTTTGTCTGACGTTTATGTTCCATGCGAGGTGTGCAAAGGAAAAAGATATAACCGCGAAACCCTTGAGGTAAGGTATAAAGGCAAAAATATTTTTGAAGTGCTGGATATGACTATTGAAGAGGCACTCGACTTTTTTGCCAATGTGCCGAAAATCAGAAATAAAATTCAGGTTCTTAACGAGGTAGGACTGGGTTATGTTAAACTTGGACAGCCGGCAACGACTCTGTCCGGCGGCGAAGCACAACGAGTAAAGCTTGCAACAGAGCTTTCAAAGAGGAGTACGGGAAAAACAGTTTATATTCTTGACGAACCCACAACCGGACTTCATACCGACGATGTTAAAAAGCTTATTTCCATAATAAGAAAGCTTTCTGAAAACGGTAATACAGTAATTGTAATCGAACATAACCTCGACGTTATAAAAACTTCTGATTATATTATTGATATGGGACCCGAAGGGGGAGACAAGGGCGGAGAGGTTGTTGCCTTCGGAACTCCCGAGGAGGTAGCAAAAAATAAAAAATCCTATACTGGTAAATATCTGAAAAAGGTGCTTTGAAAAACTCCTCCTTGTTTACGGCAATAAAAATCAAATTAAGTTGATTTTTAGCACAATTTGTGCTATATTATAACTTAGTTTTCAATTTACAGAGTAATTAACCGAAGGGAATGTACATTTTTGATAAAATTTAACAAGAAAGTTCAGTTTATTAAAATTTTTGACAATGAAAAGCATAAGTATGAAAGGATTGCATATTTCTTTCTTGCGCCTCTTTTCCTGCTGTTTGCACTTGAAATTATGCATCTTACCTATCCGGGTTCACTTAAAGATTCTTTCTCGGTTTTCTTTCCGTTGAAACTGTTTATGACCTATCTGTTTCTCCTGGGAACCCAGTCGGTTTTTTATACAATTACCTTCGGAAATGATTTTGCGGCAAATTTTATAAATTCAATTGTATTTTTTCTTATGGCATATATAAATGAGGTGGTTGCCAAAATAACAGGAGACCCTCTTCTTCCTACGGATTTTCTTCTTATAGGGCAACTTAAGGAAATAAGCAGCTTTGCTAAAATTCCTGTCTATCCCTCAATGATAATGACTCTGGCTGTAGTTATATATTCATTGAAGTATCATAAGATGATTTGTAACAGAACAGATAAGCTTTTAAAGTTTAATATTAAAATTCCCGCTTGTATTGCGGCAGTTGTTCTGTTTGCTTTTTCATCCTATTATCTTTGTTTTGATTACGATTTCAGACACAGAACTCTTCCGAAAATAGGAGTAACAACAAGAGCGTTTAATCCTATAGAAGATTATAATGCAAACGGTCTTATACTTACCTTTTTTCCAAGAATAGGCGATGCTGTAATCAGAGTACCGGACAGTTATACGGAAGAAGCTGTAAATAAGGTTGAAAAGGAATATGGAGACAATGTAACTCCCGTAGATGCCGAAAAAGTACAGCCAAATGTTATAATAATTCAGAATGAGGCATTTTGGGATCCTACTCTTCTGGAAAACGTGGAATTTTCTTCCGACCCTATGCCTAATATAAGACGTTTGTCTGAAACTTATCCTTCCGGGTATATGTTTTCTCCTGTTTTTGCAGGGGGTACCTGCATGCCTGAGTTTGAATGTCTAACAGGTATGTCAACAGCGTTTCTTGATTCGTTCACATATCCGTATATTCAGCATGTAACTTCAAAAACAACTTCAACAGCATCCCTTTATAAAGATGCCGGATATTCAACTGTTGCAATTCATCCCTATAATAAAAACTTTTACGGAAGATATACTGCATATCCGCTCCTTGGATTTGATGAATTTATAGGAATTGAGGAAATGCAGAACA
Source organism: Clostridia bacterium (assembly GCA_045605445.1). Classification (GTDB taxonomy): domain Bacteria; phylum Bacillota; class Clostridia; order RGIG6154; family RGIG6154; genus CAZMHL01. Next base: position 3,796 of record JAZUPZ010000016.1, read on the forward strand.
GTGAAAAAAGAGGCTGGCATGTGTCCGATGCTTCTGCTGTGGATGAAATGATATACCAGTATGAAAATAAAAAAACAGACAGAATATTTCAGTTCTGTGTAACAATACAAAATCACGGGGCGTACAGCGGAGGCAGATACCCAAGCTATGATGTGGTAATAGAAAACAGTTCTTTAAGCAAAAACGATAAAGCAGGGCTTGAAGATTTTACCCAGGGCGTGTTTGATGCCGATGTGGAGTTCAACAGACTTATAAATTATTTTGTTTCCGAAAGTGAACCAACCCTTATTGTTATGTATGGAGATCACCTTCCTCTTCTTGGAACAGAAGGAAGTACTTATATGGATACCGGATTTATCGAAAGAAAGGAAAACTTTGAATATTATAAATATCCTCAGCTTTATAAAACTCCTTATATTGTATGGGCAAACTATGATATTTCCGATTTCGAATTGCCAAAGCTCACAAGCCCTGCAAATATAGGACTTTCGGTTCTTGAGTATGCAAATATCGGAATGCCTTGGTATATGAATCTCTTTAAGGAGGTATATGAAAAATATCCGGTATTTCAGGGCGAGTATATAATGAATCCTGAATTTGAATATCTGAAAGGCATAGATGAAAAGGACAGACCTTTGTTCGATGCGTATAAGCTTATTCAGTTTGATTTGCTCGACGGAGAAAACTATATACTGAAATAAAAATAATAAGAACTTAGAAGAACAGGTTATCATACCTGTTCTTTTTTTGTGTGCATTTTAATAGATTTAATTGAGGTGATTTAATGGAAAAAGGTTTTCTTGTGGTCCAGACCACAACAACAGATATGATTTTTCCTGTTGTTGATTCTCAGGTGAATATAAAGAACAAAAACGAAGAATATGATGTTGTTACCGACAGAAGCGGAAAAACAGACATATTGGAATTTGATGCTCCTGATTCGGTCTTTTCAACCGAACAGTCTGCTGAGAATTCATATACGTCTCTTGATGTAACAGTAAACAAAGAGGGGTATTACACAATTATGGTCAGAAATGTTCAGATATTTCCCAAAGAAACCTCTCTTTTGTATGTAAATATGATACCGCTTCCGGAAAATGAAACAAATAAAATAATTGAGTATTTTTCTGATTCTCAGAATCTTTAATAAAAAGGAGCTGATTTTATGGAAATAAAACCACTTGAACCTGTTATTCCCGAATTTATAACGGTTCATCTCGGGCCGCCCGATTCAAATGCGCAAAACGTAACAATTCCTTTTGATGAATATATAAAAAATGTTGCTTCGGGAGAAATTTATCCGACCTGGAATGAAAACGCAATAAGAGCAAACATATATGCGCAGATATCTTTCGCCCTGAATAAGGTCTTTGTAGAGTTTTACCGTTCACAAGGGTACGATTTTGACATAACATCAACAACGGCTTTTGACCAGTCTTTCAGCAACGGAAGAAATATATTTCAGAATATTTCAAGGATTGTGGATGATATTTTTACAAGCTATATAAGAAGAGACGGTTTTCTCGAGCCCCTTGCGGCACAGTTTTGTAATGGAACAACTGTAACCTGCGACGGTTTGTCCCAGTGGGGGAGTCAGGAGCTTGCAGAGCAGGGGTATGTGCCTTATGAAATTCTGACTTATTACTATGGCGACGATATAAATATTGTTCAGAATGTACCTATAGAAAATATCCCCGAGTCCTACCCGGGATATCCCCTTCGTTTGGGCGACAGCGGCTATTATGTTTCCTGGGCACAGAATCAGCTTAACAGAGTTTCTGTTAATTATCCGGCAATTCCCAAGATAAATCCTGTTACAGGTTATTTCGACGAGAATATGAAGGATGCCGTAATAAGGTTTCAGCAAGTGTTCGATCTTGCTCAGGACGGAATTATAGGAAGAAATACCTGGTATAAGCTTGTTTATCTGTATGTGGGACTTTCGAGGCTGACAGAAATAAATTCTCAGGGAGTTATTCTTGAAAATATTCAAAGACCCTATCCTACAAGTGGTGCAAATGTGGCGCAGACAGATGATGCAGTATCTTTAATACAGTATTATCTGGCGGTGATTTCTCTTGAATATAATACGATTCCTTATATAAATGTAACGGGTGTTATGAATGACGAAACCGCAGATGCAATAATTCAGTTTCAAAAGCAGTTCAATCTTCCCGAGACCGGAGTTGTTGACGATCAGACTTATCATGAAATGTACAGGGCATATATATCAATTGCTGAATATCTCAGAAATAAAAGGGAATCCTTGCCCATAGTCCGTGACAGTTTTACTGGTAATATGAGAGTTGGAAGCTCGGGGAACAGCGTAAGAAATCTTCAGAGCAAACTTAATGTTATTGCGGAGCATATCAGGTTGCCTGTTATAAATGTAACCGGTTACTTCGGACCGAAAACCGGCTATGTTATTTCCGAATTCCAGAAAAAGCACCGTATTTCCCAAACGGGAACCGTTGACCGCAGAACATATAACAGTATAGACGAAGAATACAGAAGAGTTGCCTCTGCTTTAATTGTAAATCTTGATCAGTACCCCGGTTATGAACTTAGACAGGGAATGGACGATTATACTCTTAACAATAAATTTCAGACATTGTCAACTCCGGTAAGAAATGTTCAGATAATGTTAAGACAGGCGGCTTTTAATAACGGCGAAATCCCTTTTGTAATCCCTGACGGATACTTTGGAGAGCAGACCAACGAGGCTGTTCGTGCAGTTCAGCGTTTTTATGATTTAAATGACGACGGAGTGGTTGATCTGATAACTTTTGAAGCTATAAGAGACGAGTACGATAAGGCAAAGTGAAAAAATGGATAACAGTAATAGCGGTTCTTTTTATATCCGTAGGGGTTTTAATAAGTAAATCAAATAAAGTCAGTCCACCGGTCAGAAGAGAAAATCTTATAGAAATAGAGGTTAAAGATACAGAAAGCGAAAAAAGCTTTATAAAATGGGCAGAATTCAATGTGAGTACAGAAATGCTTGAAAAAGCCTATAAGTATGATGTTGAGAGCAAGGGTGAAAAAAACTGGATAAATCTTCTTGCTTATGCGTCTGCAAAAAGCTGGGGAAATACTGATAAAAGGTGCCTTGACTATATCGATGAGGCGGCTCTTATGAATTTTTCCGATGAAAACACAGAATATATAAAAAACTTCGGTTATTATAAAGAAATTTATACGGCAGTATTAGGCGATTTTGTTAAAGCAACGGAAAAAGGCTACGGAATTGCGGTGTACAGCCCCATTGCAAAAAATTTTAATTTTTCCCATTATAAAGATTTTGGTGATTCCAGAAGCTATGGCTATATGCGGCAGCATATGGGAAATGACCTGCTGGGAGCGGTCGGAACTCCGGTGATTTGCGTTGAAGGCGGAACCGTTGAAGCAATGGGTTGGAATCAATATGGCGGCTGGAGAATAGGAATAAGAAGTAATGATAAAAAAAGATATTATTACTATGCTCACCTTAGGAAGGATCACCCCTTTAACAGTAATATAAAAGAAGGAGACAAAGTTGAGGCGGGAGAGGTTATAGGCTATCTGGGAATGACAGGATACAGTGTTAATGAAAATGTAAATAATCTTGAAACTCCTCATCTTCATTTTGGTGTTCAGCTTATATTTAACGAATCTCAGAAGGATGGCAGTAATCAGATATGGATAGATGTATACGATATAATTGAATTTCTTGAAAAAAACAAAAGCGAGGTAGAATTTGATGAAGAAAAGAAAGAGTATGTACATATGGACGGTAAGGCTTAAAAGTATACTGGTAGTATTTTCTGCAGTTGTATTTTCAATTGTAATAAGCGGAGCATTTCAGGTGGCGGAAACGGGGGCAAAAGCAGGGAAAAGGTTACCTGTTCTTATGTATCACAGTATTCTTAATGAAGAATCAAGAGCAGGTGATTATATTATAACTCCTGAAATGTTTGAATCCGACCTGAAAAAAATTAAGGAGCGGGGATACACAACTGTTAATTGCGGCGACCTTATAGATTATGTTTACAACGGAAAGGAACTTCCTGAAAAGCCGGTTATGATTACCTTTGATGACGGGAATTATAATAATTATACCTATGCTTTACCGCTTCTTGAAAAGTATGATATGAAATGTGTTATTTCTGTTGTAGGCGCATTTTCTGATATGTATTCTTCTGAAGGTGCAATAATCAACGACAGATACTCCTACCTGTCGTACGATCTTATAAAGGAAATGGCACAAAGCGGAAGAGTTGAGTTTGGCAATCACAGTTATTATATGCATAATATGAGTAAAAGAAAGGGTGTCCTGAAGCAAAAAGGTGAAAACGAAGATATGTATAAAAATATCTTGACTGCAGATGTTGAAAAACTTCAGGACACTCTTTTTGAAAAATGCGGGGTTTTGCCGGTAGCGTTTGCCTATCCTTACGGAGCGGTAAATAACAGAGCAAAAAGCATAGTGGAGGAGCTGGGATTTAAAGTAACGCTTGGTTGCGAGGAAGGGATGAACAATATAACTTCTCCCGACAGTCTTTACGACCTGAAAAGGTATAATCGGAGCAGTAAGTTTGATATTTCTAAAATTCTAAGCTGACATTCTTTTTTTCAAGAATATAGTTTATCTGCAGAATATAAAGCGCAAGATGAGGATTTAAACTCAATGCCTTTTCATAAATTTTATAACGGTCAAATATATCAAAAATCTTCAAATGTGAGAAACGGCACAGGTTTTTGAGTTTTGCACAAAATAATCCCGGAAAGTTGCCCTGATCTTCAAAAACAATGTCTGTCATAAACATTTCTGAAAGTACCTTTTCAGTGGGGCTTTGCCGCGACATTGAAATAATGTGACTTACGGCACCGGGATAACTTAAAATAGATTCGTCTTTTATGTTAAAGTGGGAAAGAAATGAAAAAATGTCGCAAATAATTTGGGTAAGAAGCATACGGTCGTTCAAAAAAATAATCTCATGCAGTTCTATATCTTTGCAGTGGTTATAACTGAAGTAAGGCATATTGGAAATTTCATCATAAAATGAGTTGGACCTGTAATCGTAAAAAGAAAGTTTTTCTTTGGTTTCAGGTCGGATAAGATGCAAAATACAGCTTTTTTCAATATCATTGAAAAATGGGATTTCAAAAGAAAAGGAACGGTTGTTTATGTAAAAAATATCTAAAAGCATTTTGTTTGTAAATTTCCGTTTTTTTCGGGCGCTTTCCAAAACAAAAGGATTTGTTCCGTAGGATGGCGAAAGCTTTAAGTCAGCAATGCAATATGGATTGCAGGTTGTTGCAAGTTTGTAACGCTTCAGAGTGTGGTGGTGGAAATTCATCTCCCTGTGACGGCATTTTTTAATGTTGATACCATTGTCGCTAAAACTCAGGCTGTAACCGTATGGAATAAAGTTTATATTGTCATAAATTGTTTCTCCGTGTTTCAGGGCGGGATACAAGGTGAGTAGCTTGTTAACAGAATTAACTGAAAAGGTTTTCCTGTTCCCGGGCACTTCAAAAAGTGACTGAATATTTGTTGAAAAATATAAGGTTTTGTTATGAAGCGTGTAAAATATCGGAATGCTGCTCATCTGATCCTGAAAAACCGAAAAGTCATTTTTAATAAAGTCGTAAGTAAAAATAATATATTCTCCTGAAAGAAATTCGGTAAAAGCCCTTCCGAATTTTAAAAAAAGACGAGCAACAGAACGGCAGGGATTTTCTTTGTGATGCAGTTCTTTGAAAGGGTTTCCTGCTACTATACAAAGAAAATGAGCGTATTCACCTATGTATTCAAAGTAACTGCCCTCCCTTACGGATAAGGTTACCTTTTGTCCGATATCCATATTTAAAGCCCCTTTTTCTGAGAACTCCTCCATTTTCTCTTTAGTGGCTTTTAAGAATTCAAAGTCAGTTTTCAGATTGAAGGATACAATTCCGCAAACGCCGTTCATAAAACCAAAGCCTTTCTGCTCAAGAGCTTAAATTGTTTTATATTATAATATGATTTTTATCTGATTTAGTGAAAGAATAAAAAGCACCGGGTAAAATACCCGGTGCTTTAAACTCATACCTTTCTGTAATAAAGACCTCTTGTAAACTCCTTGCAGGGAGCTTTTTGATCTTTATAATTTTTTATAATTTCTTCTATTTCTTTCACGTTTTCAGTAGTGAAAATAAAATCAAAACCTGAAATCTCCGCATTTTCAAAGTCCTGTAATTTGTCTGATAACACCAGGGGCTTTGAATTTAAAATAACGTTTCTGTGGGGCGGGTGACAGAGAACGGGGAATTTTTCTCCCATTCTGTCAACAAGAGTATAATAACCTTTGAAATTTATGCATTTTCCTACATTTTTTATAATACAGTTTTCAGTTACCATAACAGGCAACCTGCCGTAAACGGGAACAGTTAATGCAAGTGGTTTTTTCATACCTTTTATTATTCCCAGGGAACACTCAAAAGAAAGGGAGGCTTCTTTTACTCCGCATTCTTTTAGATACTCGGCGTCGTAAGAGTTAAAAACGTTAAGGGAAAAAGCGGCGTGGGGCACAAGCTTTGCTTTTTTAGCCAGTTCGATCTGAGAAAGATTGTAGCATAGAACTTTCTCGGCGCCTTGTTCTTTCGCTTTTCCAAGTAATTTAATAATAGCCTCTTTTTCATCATCAAATATAATTCTTGGAAGCTTCAAACCAATATTTGAGTATGGCGTTTTTTTGTATTTTGCAACATCTGCCCAAAGGTTGCTGCAGTTTTTGGCGAATTTTTCTATTTCGTCAAACTCATAATTCCCCTCAAATATAAAATTGAATTCCGGCTTGTTTGAAGGTATATTTTCAATGGGATGTAAGCACTGTTTAAAGTTTTTTTCTTTTATATAGCTTATTTTTGAAATAAGAAGCTCTGCGGCTTCTCTCTTTAATCCGTTCAAAGCAGATTTCTGAATAAATATACTGTCCCTGATAACGCCTTTAATATTGTTTGCATAAAAAGGGTAGTTTCCGAGCTTGGCAAGCTGGTTTTCCGCCTCCTGCTCAGATAAAGGCAGCTTTAAAGCTGGCTGGGCAATTTGTTGTGAAACGTTGGCAGAAAACTCTTTGTGACTTAAGGTTACCTTGCAGCTTTCTGCAGAAAAATCGTAATTTATGTCTACGGGTATCCTTTTTTCTTCAAATACTTCTTTTTCAACCGAACGGGTTTTTTCTTTATCCTGCTCCGTTCTTATTCCGAACATCTTTTTTGAAGGGGAATTATTGAAGTAGTCATTTGTGAAACCCTGTCTTGAAAACAAATTTTCGAGATATTTTATTTCATCCGGCGTAGCGTTTCGTTTTTCATCAACAAGAGTTCTGAAAATTTTTGTAACACCGTAAACGTAATCGGGAGATTTCAGTCTGCCTTCAATTTTAAGGGAGTGAACGTTCTTTTTAAGAATCTTACTGAAATTTTCTGCCATGGAAAGGTCTTTTAAGCTTAATTCATAGCCGTTTTGGTATTTTTGTCTGCATGGTTGAGCACATTTTCCTCTGTTTCCGCTTCTTTGCCCGATTACCGATGACATATAGCATTGTCCTGAATAACACATACACAGTGCCCCGTGAATAAAAATTTCAATTTCAAGGGGTGAATTTTCACAGATGAAATCAAGATTTTTTTCATCAAGCTCTCTTGAAAGAACAACTCTTGAAAAGCCCAACTTTTGAGCATTTTCAATTCCCTCAAGGTTGTGAATTGTCATTTGCGTGCTTGCATGTATCTCTGTTTCGGGAGAAATTTCCTTTATAACCTTTGCAAGACCCGGACTTTGAATAATAACAGCATCAATTCCTGCTTTGTTTATTGTATCAATATAGGGAACTATTTCTTTTATTTCATAATCCGAAACAACGGTATTTAACGTAAGATAGGTTTTAACACCTCTTAATTTGCAATATTCTGCAGCCTCTTTCATCTGTGAATCATTAAAGTTGTCAGCACTTTCTCTGGCATTAAATTTGCTTCCTCCGAAATATACGGCATCAGCTCCTGCGGAAACGGCCGCTTTTAAGCTTTCAAAAGAGCCTGCGGGGCTTAAAATTTCAAGCATTTTACAAATCTCCTTAAACAGATTTTCAAGGAATATTATAATATAATTTGACCCTTATGTAAAGTGTCATAAAGATTTCACAAATAATACACATTTTTGTGGTATGATTTTTCAGTAAAATTAAACATGGAGGGAAAAACGTGAAAAAACCCGATTTAAAAAGTATTTTTAGCAAAATTAAGCTTCCGGGATTTGTCAGAAATCACAAAATTATAACAATAATTATTGCGGTTATTTTAATTGCACTTGTTGCTTTTTTTCTGACAAAAGGTAAAAAACAGGAGGTTTCCAAGGTTTCGACAACAGAACAAACAGTTACTTTGGGTAATGTGAAAGTAGAAATAACCGGTTCAGGTACAATTGAGGCAAATGAACAGTATGATATAACCTCGCTTGTTAAGGGGGATGTTATTGCCGATTATTTTGAAGAGGGTGACATTCTTGAAGAAGATGCAGTAATGTACAGTATTGACGCTTCTTCAATGGACAAATCTATTGATAAGCAAAAAAACTCTGTTTCAAAAGCGCAAACGGTATATGACAATGCGCTGGAGGACGTAAATAATCTTACTGTCAGAGCACCTATATCAGGAACAGTTACCGAGTTCAACGTACGCAAGGGTGACGAGCTTGGAAATAACACCACCGTTGCAACTATAGTAGATAGCTCTAAGATGATACTTAAAATCAATTTCAATCAGGCTGATGCGGCAAGCTTGTGGGAAGGGGCATCTGCTTTGGTTACTCTTTCGGGTTCTTCTTATACTGTTGAAGGTACCGTTACAAGCGTTGCATCAGGTTCTGTTACATATAACGGCGTTAAAGCTACTCCCGTTGAAATTACAATAAATAATCCGGGAACTGTAAAGGAAGGGGACAGAGCTACAGCAATATCCTGCTCCGTTGCCTGTCTTTCAGAGGGAACATTTGAGGTTTATGCTTCAGAAACCGTAAGAACAAAAGTCCCGGGCGACGTAACCGCTGTTTATGCAAGAGTTGGCGACAATGTAACTGCAGGAAGTACCCTTGTTAAAATGTCAAGTAAAACTCTTGAACAGAATCTTGAAAATGCAAGACTCTCCCTCGAAGATGCGCAGATAAGCCTTGAAGATATGTATGATAATCTTGATGATTATACTATAAAAGCTCCGATAAGCGGAACAGTAATAAGTAAAACCGTAAAAAAGGGTGATAAGCTTGACAATTCAAATTCTGCAACATCAATGGCTATAATTGCTGATATGTCAAGAATGTTGTTTACAATTTCTGTTGACGAGCTTGATATATCCAAAATCAAGGAAGGACAGAATGTAACAATAACCTGTGATGCCCTTGACGGAAAATCCTTTACGGGTTATGTTGATGAGGTAAGTATAGTCGGAACAACAAACAACAGCGTTACAACCTATCCGGTTACAGTTGTTGTTAATGATCCGGAAGGACTTATTCCGGGAATGAATGTAGACGCTTCTATTGCAATAGAAGAAAAATCTGATGTTCTTACGGTTCCGATAAGCGCAATACAGAGAGGTAATATAGTATACGTTAAAAATGAAGATATAAAAGCTGACCAGAAGAAGGCTGAACGCAAGGGCAAAAATAAACAGGGTGAAGATAATAAAAACAAAAAAGAAAACAAGCAGGCAAGTAACCCATATGAAGGTTACACTCCCGTAAGAGTGGAGGTTGGATTGAGCAATAACGATGTTTCTGAAATTGTATCCGGACTTTACGAAGGACAGAGAATCCTTGTAATAACAGCAACAAGCTCCAATAACAATCAGCAGCAAATGGGAGGAATGCCCGGCGGTATGCAAGGTGGTATGCCGGGTGGTATGCAAGGCGGTAACCGTTCAGGAGGCTCATACGGTGGCAACCGATCAGGCGGATCGTTCGGAGGTAACCGTTAATGATAGAGCTTAAGGATATATACAAAATATACGGAGAAGGCGAAAATGAGGTAAGAGCTCTTGACGGAGTTTCCCTTCACATTGACAAAGGTGAGTTCGTTGCAATCGTGGGAAAATCAGGCTCCGGTAAATCTACGTGTATGAATATAATAGGCTGTCTTGACGTTCCCACTTCAGGAACATATCACCTTAACGGAATTGATGTAAGCACTATGAACGATGACAAACTTGCTGAAATAAGAAACAAAATGCTTGGTTTTATATTTCAGCAATATAATCTTATTCCAAAGCTTACCGTAAGAGAAAATGTTGAGCTTCCTCTGGTATACAGAGGAATGTCTGAAGCTGAAAGAGCTGAGCGTGCCCGTAAGGTGCTTGAACTTGTCGGACTTGGTGACAGAGGGGATAAATACCCGTCTCAGCTTTCAGGCGGACAGCAACAAAGAGTTTCAATAGCAAGGGCTCTTGCGGGAGAACCGTCACTTATGCTTGCCGATGAGCCTACCGGTGCGCTGGATTCCAAAACGGGCAAAGAGGTGCTTGATTTCTTGAAGGTTCTTAACGAACAGGGAAATACAATTGTTATGATAACTCACGATAATTCTATCGCCGCAGAGGCGAAGAGAATAGTAAGGATTCATGACGGCAAAATAATTGAAGACGAAAGGGTTGGGTAAATTATGAATTTTAAACAATCGTTTTCCCTTGCGATAAAGAGTCTTGCAACCAGTAAAATGAGGGCGTTCCTTACTATGCTTGGTATAATCATTGGAGTAGGAGCGGTTATTATTCTTGTAAGTGTGGTAAACGGGTTCAAACAAAGTATGATTGACCAGTTTGAAAGTATGGGAACAAACCTTATAACCGTTTCAATAAATTCAAGAGGAAGCAACAGAGAGGTTTCTGTTGATCAGATGTATGAATTTGCAGAAGAAAATCCTGATAAGATTACCTATATTTCACCAACGGTTAATATTCAGGCATATCCTAAAATCGGTACAGAAGATTTAAGCAGTACAATGACCGGAGTAAGCGAGGACTATGACAAGCTTAAAAGTCTTGATATTGCATCGGGCAGGTTTTTGCAGTATATGGATATAAAGCAAAGAAGCAAAAACTGCGTGGTTGGTTCTTACATAGCAAAGGAATTTTTTAACGGAAATGCAGTAGGAAATCTGATAAAAATCAACGGAATCAATTTTACTGTTGTAGGTGTTTTAGATGAAACTGCAGACAGTACCGAAAGCTCTGCCGATGACTGCATTTATGTTCCTTATACTATTGCAAGAACGTTGACGAGATCCGGAAGAATCAGTCAGTATACTGTTTATGCAACCGATAATACCGATATGGAAGGAACGATAGAATTTATAGAAAACTTCCTTTATGGGATTTTTTCAAGCGAAGATGCCTACAGAGTTTTTTCCGTATCTCAGGTGCTCGATATGCTAGATGAGCTTACAGGCCGACTTACCCTGATACTTGTTGCAATCGCAGGAATTTCTCTTGTGGTTGGCGGAATCGGAATTATGAACATAATGATTGTTTCTGTAACAGAGAGAACCAGGGAAATAGGCATAAGAAAATCAATCGGTGCAAAAAGACGCGACATAATGAGTCAGTTTGTGGTAGAGGCAGCCACAACGTCGGCCGTCGGGGGAGTCGTCGGTATAATATTCGGAATACTTGTTTCGCTGCTTGTGTGTCATTTGCTGGATATTCCGAAAGTAATCTCAGCAGGCTCTGTAATAGTTGCATTTTCAGTTTCGGCACTTATCGGAATAGTTTTCGGTTATTATCCGGCAAGCAAGGCGGCAAAACTGAATCCCATAGATGCATTGCGATATGATTAAGACTCTTTGAAAATGGAGGGAAATATGAAAAAAACAATTTCTTTAATACTTGTACTTACAGTGCTGCTTTCGTCTTTCTCAATGTTTGTTTATGCAGACGAATTTACAGACGAATCAGCAACCTATGCAGTACAGCTTTTAAAAAGCTTGAATATAGTTCAGGGTGACGAAAATGGTAATCTTAATTATTACGATAAAGTCACAAGGGCGGAGTTTGCCAAAATGGCAGTAGCTTCATCAAGCTACAGAAACTCTGTTGCCGTAACCTCAAATGTTTCACCCTTTCCGGATGTTAAATATACATATTGGGGAGCTACATATATTAAAACTGCTGTGGATGCGGGGTATATAAACGGCTATCCTGATTCAACCTTCAGACCTGAAAGCTTTGTTCTCCTTGAAGAGGGCGTTACAATTTGTCTGAAGCTCCTCGGATATTCCGATACCGATTTTATCGGAATGTGGCCTCAGGGACAAATGGCTAAGGCTAACGACCTTGAACTTCTTGATAACGTTTCCTGTGTAACAGGTGAATATATGTCAAGAATCGATGTTATGAATCTTATTTATAACACCTTGTCCTGCAACACAAAAACAGGAACAAATCTTATGTCATCCTTTAATTATATCTGCCATCAGGATGCGGTTATTGTTATGAATAATGAAACTGACCCTGATGTTGATGAAAATAAGATAGTAACCTCAAAGGGTGTTCTTAAGTTCAAAAGTAAGGACGTTAATCTTTATGTAGGATATAAAGGGGATTTGTATCTTGACAGCAACAATTATATAACTGCCTTTGTTCCGAAGGAAAAGCTGGATGAAGACGACTATAAAGCGGCACTCTCTGCTCAGGGATATACCGTTTACGAGGACGAAGCAATAATTATGACTTCAGAGTTTGACAGCGAAATAACAAAAGGCAAGGTGGTTACAAGCAAAGGTGCGCTGAAGTACAGAGACGAAAGCGTAAACTGGTATATCGGATATGAGGGGGATATATATCTTGACAGCGACGGCGAAATTATGAAGTTTGCCCCTAAGGAAAAACTCAGTGACGACGATTATAAGCTTTATCTTTCTGCTCAGGGATATGTTACATACGATGATGTGGTTATCATAGCAACGTCAAACGAAGATTCTTCGGTTGCAGCCAATAAAATTGTAACCTCAGACGGAACTTTTACGGTAAATTCAGACTTTGATAAAACCCTTTCGGGAAGAAAAGGTAAACTTATTGTTAAAGTCGATCCTTCAAAAGGAAACACCGTTTTCTCCTTTGTTCCCTGTGAACAGATAATAGAAAACTATACGCTTAATACTGTTCTTGATAACAGCATTCTTGTTTACAGCGGAAACGTATCTTCTGCGATAACACTTGATACTGAAACAGTTATTTATTATAAGTCTTCCCAGGGGACCGCAAGTACAATTAAAAACATGGCTTCTCTCGGAGACACGGTTAAGGTTTATAAAGATACAAACGGAAAAGTTGATTATATCACCATAGGCTCAGGTTCAATGAGCGGACCTTATATTCTTTCAACAACGGAAATGCTTTACAGTATGGGGGCAAATTCTTCAACCAAATATTACAGAGATGGAAAATCCGTTGAAGCAACAGATCTTAATGTTAATGACGTTGTTTATTATTCAAAAGAAATAAATGCAGTATGGGCGTATTCTGATAAGGTTGCCGGGGTTTATGAAAGTGCATCACCTTCAAAGGATAATATCACTACCGTAACTGTTTCGGGGAAAACCTATGGAATTGAAACCGCTCAGGCATATTCAAAGCTTGTGACCGGAGGAGCTTACAATTTCGGAGACAGTGTTATTCTGCTTCTTGGTAAAAACGGTCAGGTTGCAGATGTAATTTCAACGGTTAATAACATAATTTACGGCTATGTTACCGAGGCTTCTTCAAAATCATATACTTATACATCAGGAGAAACCTATACTTCAAATTATGTAGAGGTAATGCTTGCCGACGGAAGCACTTTTGAATATAAGGTTAATAAAAACTATTCTTCTTATATTTCTTCCTTGTGCAGCATTAAGGTTACAAACGGTATTGCAACGCTTAATAAAGTTACAACCGGCAATACGGGGATAACAGGTAATTTTGTGTACGGTAAAATGAGAATCGGTTCAACCTTCCTTGCAGAGGATGTTGAAATTCTTGATGTAATGACAACCTCTTCTGCCGACACTCCTGCTGCAGTTACAGTGTATCCTCAAAGACTGGACGGATGTACAATTTCATCTTCAGATGTGCTTTATTACACCAAAAATTCTGAAGGAAAAATCGATATGCTTTTCCTTAACGATTTTACCGGGGATGGATACCTTTACGGAATAGTTTCAGACGTTTCCTTCAACACAGGAAATACTTCGTCAAGACCTTCTTCTTACAGCGTTTATGCTGACGGTAATGTGTATACAACCAATATTGCAAAGTCCTTCGCTAAAGGAGATGTTTTGCAGATTTATGTTTCTCCTTCTGCAAGGGTGGAAAAAGCAAACGAACTTATAAAAGTACCGGGAAAAATAACAGAGGTTGATTATACTTCCTTGAAAACGTCAAACACAACCTATAAGATTTCAGGAAACGTAAGAGTTTATATGGAAAAACGTATAGGCGCAGATTCTCAGTACTATGTTGCGGCAATGAGTGACATAAATGAAAATACAATTGTAGAAGCGTATTATACTTCATCAAGTGATAAACTTATAAGAGTAATTGTTATAAAAAATTAAATGAATAAAAAATAATCCCGCTGCTGAAAATAGTAGCGGGATTATTTTGTTAAAAACTTTATGCCAGCTTGAAAGGGAATGCATTAGTATGATAAGAACAGACCTTGCACTTGAAGCAAAAGAACTGTACCACGAAAACGCAGGTAAGGTTACGGAAATAAACGGAGTAAAAGCAACTGTTATAGACTACGGTGAAATAACCGTAACAACGGTTGAGGTTCTTAATGAACAGGGAGAAAAGGCAATAAATAAAAAAATAGGGAAATATGTAACAATAGAGGTGCCCCAATTCAGAAGCTTCTCAGGGGTTTATTTTGAAGCACTTACCCTCAGGCTGAAAGCAGAACTTGAAAATATTATTGAAAAAGACTATAAAAATGTGCTTGTTGCAGGGCTCGGGAATCACCGTATAACGCCAGACAGTATAGGTCCGAAAACGGTGGATGGGATTATTGTTACAAGACATCTTCATGAATACAGTAAGGATTCTGTGGGAAAGCTGGGGAAAATTTCTGCAGTTTCTCCCGGCGTTCTCGGAACTACGGGGATAGAGTCTGCGGATATTTTAAAGGGGATATGTGAAAAAATCAAACCCGATCTTGTAATTCTTGTAGATGCCCTTGCTTCGAGAAAAGCCTCAAGAGTTGCAACAACTGTTCAGCTGTCAACCGAAGGGCTTTCTCCCGGGTCGGGAATAGGTAATATGCGAAAAGAAATCAATAAAGAATTTCTTGGTTGCGATGTGCTTTCCGTGGGCGTTCCGATGGTCATAAATACGGAAACAATTGCCTACGACCTTCTTCTTGCAATGGGGCAGAAAACGGAAATTTCTGAAATCAATAAATATCTTAATCATAATGATTCCTTTATAGTAGCTCCGAAAGAGGCCGATGTTTTAAGCTGTGAAATGAGTAAGGTGATTTCTTCGGCAATAAATCTCACCTTTCATGGTATTGAACTTGACGAAATAGAAAGTTATATCAGTTAAAAGAATTTCATAAAATGTATTGTAAATACTTTTATGGAGGGACCAATGAAAAAAAGGAATATTGCCGATAAAATCACAGCCTGTATAGTGCCGGCGGTAATGTGTTTTTTGTTAATGAATCCGTCAGCTCCTCTTAAAATATATGAAATTGATGCAAATAAAGAATTAAGAGTAATATATAACGGATATAAGTTTACAGATTTTTTTGTAAAAAACAAAGAAGCATTTAACTCTTATGAAGTTCCCGAAGATAAAGAACCGGAGAAAAAAGCAACTGTTGTTGAAAAAAAGGCGGTAAATAACGGAAATGTTAATTATAAAAACGTATCGGTGAATAATCTTACTAATTATACAACCGATATCTCTGAGCTTATGAAGGATTATAAACATATAACAAAGTCAGATAATATGAGCATTTTAATTGTTCATACTCACGGGAGTGAAGCTTATGATACAGAAGTCTCTGCGAGAACACTAGATAAAAATAAAAATGTAGTTGCAGTAGGACAGGTTCTTGCAGATGAACTTGAAAAAAGGGGTTATAATGTTCTTCACGATGTTAAAATTCACGATAACCCGTCCTATAACGGCTCTTATGCCAATTGTCTAAAAACCGTAAAATGGTATTTTGAAAATTACGATAATATAAAAATAGTTTTTGATGTTCACAGGGATGCAATTGAAGAAAAAGACGGAACAAGAGTGAAGCTTACTTATGAAAATAACGGCAAAAAATATGCTCAGCTTATGCTTGTGTCGGGAAGTAATGAAGGGGGATTGAAACACGATAATTTCAGAGAGAATCTGAAATTTGCAATATCTCTTCAGGGAACGGTTAATTCTTTGTACGACGGTCTTATGCGCCCTGTGGACTTCAGGAAAGAAAGGTTTAATCAGCATATGCTTGATAATTATCTTATACTTGAGGTAGGAACCCATGGGAATACCCTGGAGGAGGCAAAAAACTCAATGGTAATTTTTGCCGATGCTGTTGACAGGTATCTTAATGAAAGTAATTAAATATCTGTTGCTCGTAACAGTAGTCGTTTTTCTTATAATTTATGTGGATTTTCAGTTAAATAAAATGTATTCCACCACCGGATCATTCTTCTTTGAAAGCGTAAAAATAAAAATATTTGAAACCTTTGAAAAAGTGCTGAAATAAATAAACAGCACTTTTTTTGTTTGTTTAAAAAATATACAAAAATTTTTATTGATTTTATAAGCATTTTGGGATATAATATAACTTATAAAAATGACAAAATTAACTAATGGAGGGAAAAACGTGGATAAAATTGTACGTCCTGAAACAATGGAAAGAATAACAACAAAAGCTCTTGCAGATGCTTTTATTGAGGAACAGGTAAAAGAAATAAGAGAAACAGTTGGCAACAAAAAAGTATTGCTGGCACTTTCGGGAGGCGTTGACTCGTCTGTAGTTGCCGCTCTTCTTATAAAAGCTATCGGAAAGCAACTTGTATGTGTTCATGTAAACCACGGACTTATGAGAAAAGGCGAAAGTGAACAGGTTTTAGAAGTGTTTGTTAAAGAACTTGATGCAAATCTTGTTTATGTTGATGCTACCAAGAGATTTCTTGATAAACTTGCCGGCGTGTCCGATCCTGAAATGAAACGTAAAATTATCGGAGCGGAGTTTATAGAGGTTTTCAATGAAAAAGCACTTAAACTCAGAAATATTGCTTTTCTTGCCCAGGGAACAATTTATCCTGATATTCTTGAAAGTGACGGAGTTAAAGCTCATCACAATGTTGGTGGCCTTCCGGAAGAAATGGAGCTCGAACTTGTTGAACCTTTAAAGCTTCTTTATAAAGACGAAGTAAGATTAGTTGGTTCTGCCCTTGGTCTTCCTGATGAAATGGTATACCGTCAGCCTTTCCCCGGTCCGGGACTTGGCGTTCGTTGCCTTGGCGCAATTACCGGCGACAGACTGCATGCCCTTCGTGAGGCTGATGCAATCCTGCGCGAAGAATTTGAAATCTGTGGACTTTCCGATAAAGTTTGGCAGTATTTCATCGCTGTGCCCGACTTTAAAAGCGTAGGCGTTAAAAACGATAAAAGATATGAAGGATGGCCTGCAATCATCCGTGCGGTAAATACAACCGATGCAATGACTGCCACAATCGAAGAAATTCCTTACGACGTTCTTCATAAAATTACAAACCGTATCACATCAGAAGTGGACGGCATTAACCGCGTCCTTTTAGACCTCACTCCTAAGCCTGTCGGCACTATCGAGTGGGAATAATTTAAATATTTCAACCGGCTTGAACATTGTGTTCAGGTCGTTTTTTTGTTAAAATATTTTATAAAACAGGTTAAAAACTTTACTGAAAATAAACGGTGTGATATAATTAAAAATGTAGCAATGAGCGTACGAACTTTAAATTATAAGTTTCGGAGGAAAATATGAAATTTATACATTTATCAGATCTTCATATTGGCAAAAGAGTGAACGAATATTCGATGCTTGAAGATCAGGAATACATATTAAATCAAATAATAAGCATCATAGATGAACAAAAGCCGGATAGCGTAATTATGGCAGGAGATGTATACGACAAATCAGTTCCTTCTGCTGAAGCAGTAGCTCTTTTTGATGATTTTTTAGTAAAGCTATCAAAAAAGAACCTATATGTCTTTGTAATCAGCGGCAATCACGATTCTCCTGAACGTATTGCCTTTGGTGGAAGACTTATGGAAGCAAGCAAGATATATATGTCACCCGTGTATGATGGTGGGTTAAGTCCCGTAACATTAGAGGATGAATATGGAAAAATCAATGTGTGGATGCTTCCGTTTGTAAAGCCGGTTCATATTCGTAAATTTAATGAAGATGCAGAAATTATTTCATATACGGATGCTATGCGGGTTGCTATTGATAATCTTGATGTAAATTTAAATGAGCGTAATGTTATGATAACTCATCAGTTTGTTACAGGTGCAGATCGCACAGAATCGGAAGAAATATCCGTTGGCGGAACTGATAACGTTGATGTATCGGTATTTGATATATTTGACTACACTGCTCTTGGTCATATTCACAGACCGCAGAACTGCAAATCTGAAAAAGTAAGATATTCCGGAACACCGCTTAAATATTCTTTTTCGGAATCTAAAGATAAAAAGAGTGTAACCGTAGTTGAACTGAAAGAAAAAGGCGATCTTTTTGTTGATACTATTCCCTTAAAACCGATGCGTGATATGGTTGAAATCAGAGGCAAATACGATGAAATTATGCTTCGAGATTTCTATAAGAATACAACTTTGCAAGAGGATTATGTTCACATAACACTTACAGATGAGGATGATATTCCGGATGCAATAGGAAAACTCCGTACAGTTTATCATAACCTTATGAAGCTTGATTATGATAATCTCCGTACAAGAAATATGAATTCTATTGACGGTGCAGAAAATGTGGAGAAAAAATCACCCTATGAACATTTTTCTGAGTTCTATGAAAAGCAGAATAATCAGCCTATGAATGGTAATCAAAGCGATTTTATGAAAAAGCTCATTGAAGAAATATGGGAGGGAGAGAGATGAGACCGAATAAACTTATAATGTCTGCATTTGGGCCTTATGCAGGAAAAGTGACTGTTGAACTCGATAAACTTGGGCAAAACGGTCTTTATCTCATAACCGGTGATACAGGTGCAGGAAAAACCACCATATTTGATGCGATTACTTATGCTCTTTTCGGAGAAGCAAGTGGCGACAACAGAGAAACTTCTATGTTTCGTTCAAAATATGCAGAGCCTGAAACACCAACAGAAGTTGAATTGTATTTCACTTGCAATAATAAAGAATATTACATAAAACGAAACCCCGAATATGACCGTCCTAAATCAAGAGGTGAAGGATTTACGTCAGAAAAAGCTAATGCAGAACTTCACTTCCCTGACGGAAGAGTAGTTACAAAACTGAAAGAAGTTAATAATGCGGTTGTTGAAATTATAGGTATTGACAGAAACCAGTTTACTCAGATTGCTATGATAGCTCAAGGTGACTTCCTTAAATTGCTGTTAGCATCTACTGATGAGCGAAAGAAAATATTCCAGAAACTTTTTAAAACACAAAGCTATTGTGTTCTGCAGGAAAAACTGAAATCAGAATCAGGAAAGCTTAGTCACGAATATGATGCAATTAAAAGTAGTATTGAGCAATATATAAACGGAATTGTATGTGATGAGGAAAATCCTTGCTTTACCGAGGTTTGCAATGCTAAGAACGGAGATTTGACCACAGAAGAAATCGTAGAGCTTTTAGAAAAACTTATATCGGACGATGAAAAATCTGAAAAAACAATTTCAGAAGAAAAGGATAAGTTACAAAAGGAACTTGATGATATAAAGGCTCGTATTACAAAAGCAGAAGATATTCTTGCAGCGAAAACTGATCTTGAGAAAAATGAAGCAGATTTAAAATCAGAATCTGAAAAGGAAACTGCCTTAAAAGAAAAACTAAAAACTGAAGAAGAAAAGCTACCTAAAGTCAAAGAGTTTACCGAAAAAGTAGCAGAAATAAAGGCTCTTTTACCTGATTATGATGAGCTTTCTGAAAAGAAAACTGCTTTTGATAAAAACAAGAAATTTATTGATGATAGTAGCGAAAATACGCAAAAAAAAGAAGCTGAAATAAAGACTCTTGATGAAGAAATAACTGCGCTTACAGAGGAAAGTAAATCTCTTGAAAAAATCGGTGAAGAAAAGCTGAAACTTGAAACTGGGAAGAAAAAGCAGAACGAAGAAAAAGAAAAATTAGAAAAGCTTGATAAAGATATTGATGAATCAAAAAATCAACGCATCAAATACGAGGAAGAAACTGCTTCTTATATTCAGAAACAGAAAAATGCTGAATTATTGGATGTTGAACTGAAAGAAAAAACAATAATTTATCTTGAAGCACAGGCAGGAATTTTAGCTGAAACTCTGGAAGTAAATAAACCTTGTCCTGTATGTGGTTCTACTATCCATCCTCAGATAGCAACAAAACCTGTTGATGTACCTACCAAAGAAGAACTTGATAATCTGCAGGATAGGTTGAATGATGCCAACGAAGTCGCAAATAATGCAAGAGCTGAAGCCGGTAAATTGAAAGGTGCATCAGACGAAAAAGAAGAAAGTGTAAAAAAAGAAATATCATCACTTTTAGGTAATGTATCATTTGATGATGCTAAATCCGTTATTGCAGCAAGAGTATCAGACATAGATTCTTTAGTGGATGAACTTGATAAAAAGCTGAATGAAGCCCAGGCTAAAATCGAACGCAAAGAAGAACTTGATGAGCTTATACCTGAAAAGTCCTCTGCTCTTGAAAATGCAAAGGAAGAACTAAGCAAACTTAAGGATGATGTTAAAGCAAAAACTGTCGAAAATGAAACCTTAGAAAAACGCATTGCGGAGCTTACAAAGAAACTTACCTTTGAAACAAAAATTGAGGCTGAAAATCAAATAACTGCTTTGAAAAAAGAAGCCGAAGAAATTCAAAAAGCTTATGATGATGCGCTGAAGGATGTAAATGACAACAAAGAAAAACTCGTATCTCTTAAATCAGCCAAAGAAGAAATTTTGAAGCGTATAGGCAGCGGTACTGATGTTGGTTTAGAAAAAGAGAAAGAAAACAAGCAACTGTTAGAGGAAAAACAATCAGAACTTGATGATAAATCAAAAACAGTACATAGTCGTAAAACCTCTAACCAATCATCACTTGATAACATTCTTAAAAAGCTTGATGAAATCAAAGCTGTTGAAGAAAAGTGGACATGGATGAAAGCACTTTCTAATACTGCCAACGGTAATCTAAGCGGCAAAGAAAAGGTTATGCTTGAAACTTATATTCAGATGACTTACTTTGACAGAATTATTAACCGTGCCAATACAAGATTTATGGTTATGTCAGGCGGTCAGTATGAGTTAAAACGCAGAAAAGAAGCCGAAAACAATCGAAGCCAAAGCGGTCTTGAACTTGATGTTATTGACCACTACAACGGAACACAGCGAAGCGTAAAAACTCTTTCCGGTGGTGAATCATTTAAAGCATCGCTTTCTCTTGCTCTTGGTCTATCCGATGAAATTCAGTCATCTGCAGGCGGAATCAAGCTTGATACAATGTTTGTTGACGAAGGCTTTGGTTCTTTGGATGATGAATCATTGGCACAGGCAATTAAAGCACTCTCTTCTCTTGCCGAAGGTAACAGACTTGTCGGAATCATTTCTCATGTAAGCGAACTTAAAGACAAAATAGATAAGCAGATAGTTGTAAAGAAAGAAAAAACAGGCGGAAGTAGCATATCAATTTTAGTATAACTAAAAAAAGGTGCTTGAAATAAGTGCCTTTTCGACAGTCTGTAACCCCCTGAAACAATTGTTCCAGGGGGTTTTTTATCTCCCTTTGTATTCCATAGTAATTATATTTGCCATTTCCTCCGGAGACTCTTTACATCCTGCTGCGAGCCATTTTTTAATTATAGCATTAAGTCCACTCTTGAAAAATTCAATATGGTATTCAAGGTTTTTGTTTCCGAAATCCTTTTCGGCACGGACTTCGTCATAAATTAAAATACGATTCTGATTATCGTAACCAAGCTTAAAGTATGTTTTGTAAAACAACTGATTTTCTTTCATATGTCTGAACATTTTAACTGCCCCGAAATTTTCATTTTCTTCTGTATAATTGTTTTGAAAGTTGGAACTGAAATCATTTTCAAGCTTATCCCTTAATTTATCCGCCAGGTCGTAAATATCAAAATAGTTTGCATAAAATGTACTGCGGTTCAGTCCTGCATTTTTGCAAATGTCTGAAATTGAAATTTCATTTATTTCTTTTGTCTGGAGAAGGGTTATAAATGTCTTTTCGATTTTTTCAACAGATTCTCTTTTCCTTTTGTTGTTCTTTACGTTCATATAAATACCTCGTTTATTATTCCAACAGATGTTGTAAAATTGATGGTTGTTTTTTTATTCTTAATAAATTATACTTTAAATGTATTAAAAATACAACTGTTGTTTTAATGAAAAATGGAGGTATGTAAAATGAAAAAAAGCAGTTTTGTTGCAATGATGCTTGGAACGGTGAGTATGGTGTTTTTTTCACTGGGAATGTGCATGGCTCTCTTGCCGGAGTGGAATGCCTTTAAGCAGGGCGTAATTTTTGGCACTATAGGTCTTGTTCTAGGACTTATAACCGTTTTTGTATGGAGAAAAATGGAAAACAAAGCACCGATAAAAATAAATGGCAGAGCAGTTTTGTTTTCACTTATTGGCGTCGTTGGCGCACTTACTTTAGGCGTTGGAATGTGCTTTTGCATAGTTTGGGAAAACATTGTTTTGGGTACAGTAATAGGCCTTATTGGAATTTTGCTGTTACTTTCCCTTGTTCCAATCACCAAGGGTATTAAATAAAGAGGAGTGTAAAATGTCTAAATCAAAATTAGTAAAAACGAATGAAAAAATTATAGAGGGCGTTAAGGATAGTTATAAAAAAATCGAGGATACTGTGTTAGATGCTTATAAAAAGATTGAAAAAACAGTTACAGATGGTTATGGGAAAGTAGAGGACGCATTTGTTGATAAGTACCTTAGAAAAGATGGTGAAACGATAGAAGAGGCAAAGAAAAGATTGAAAAAAGAAATTTAATTCCCTAAAAGCGGAAACTTTTTAGTTTCTGCTTTTAATATTTAAAAGAAATATTGAAATAACTACGGATTTGTGTTACAATTTATGGGTTGATTAACCAATTTTGGAAAATCTAATATAACAATAATGACAGATTCAATTTCCAAAAGGAGGTATGTAATGGTTTTAAATAATATTTTGGAAGCTCTGGGGAATACTCCAATGGTCGCACTTTCGAGAATGAGCGATAAAGACAGTGCCCGTATTCTTGTGAAATTTGAGGGGCTTAATGTTGGTGGTTCCATAAAAACACGAACAGCTTATAATATGATACTTGAAGCTGAAAAAGCCGGAAAAATAAATAAGAACACAATAATCGTTGAACCCACAAGCGGAAATCAGGGGATAGGTCTTGCTCTGGTCGGCGCAGTAAGAGGCTATAAAACAAAAATAATTATGCCTGATTCTGTAAGCGAAGAGAGAAGAAAACTTGTTAACCATTACGGTGCAGAGGTTATTTTAATTCACGATGCAGGAAATATAGGAGAATGTATTGAAGAATGTCTACAAACTGCGCTTAAAATGCAGGCGGAAAATCCAAATGTGTTTGTTCCTCAGCAATTTGAAAATCCTGCAAATCCTGCAGTTCAGAGAAGTGTAACAGGTGTTGAAATACTTAATCAGGTAAATGGACCTATTCACGGATTTTGTTCAGGGATAGGTACCGGCGGAACAATTACCGGTATAGGGGAAGTGCTTAAAGAGCAAAATCCGGATATAACTATCTGGGCTGTTGAACCTGAGGATGCCGCTATTCTTTCAGGAGGTTCAATAGGAACTCATCTTCAGATGGGAATTGGCGACGGTCTTATTCCGCCCATACTTAATCAGAATATTTACAGCGATATTTGTATTATAAAAGATGAAGAAGCAATTCAAACCGCAAAAGATCTTGCTTCTAAAGAAGGAATAATGTGCGGAATATCAAGCGGAACAAATGTTGCGGCTGCAATTAAGCTTGCCAAAAAGCTTGGAAAAGGAAAAACGGTAGTAACTGTGCTTCCTGATACGGCGGAAAGATATTTTTCAACTCCGCTTTTTGAAAAATAACTGTTGCATTTTTGCAAAAGATGTTGTATAATACGAAAAAATGAATATGGAATTGTGTAGGGGAGCTTGTACTGCAGGCTGAGAGGAAGTAATCAAACTTCGACCCTTTAACCTGATGCGGGTAATGCCGCCGTAGGAAGTCATAGTTTGCTTTTAACGGATAGTCCATCAGGATTATCCGTTTTTTTATTTTACCAAGAAAGGAGGTTAAACAATGGCAGGGGAGCGCCTGACATTGTGTTATTTGCGATGGGAACCCGTGTTTCGGGGTGAGAGGAAACAATTAAGTTTCGACCGGCAAGGCTTTGCTTTGTATCAAATACGAAACGAGGAAGAATAGATGAAAAAACAAAAAGAAATTTTAAAAATGGCAGTTCTTTCAATGCTTGTTGCGCTGGGGGTAGTCATTTCTCCCATTTTAAGATTTGAAGGAATGTGTCCTATGGCGCATTTTATCAACATACTCTGCTCGGTGCTGCTCGGACCGTGGTACTCTCTTCTGTGCGCAACTCTGATAGGAATAATCAGAATGGCAATAATGGGAATTCCGCCCATTGCTCTGACAGGTGCAATATTCGGAGCTTTCTTGTCAGGCGTGTTTTACAGGGCGTCAAAAGGTAAAATTTTATTTGCTGTGTTGGGTGAAATAATAGGAACCGGCATTATAGGTGCCATACTTTCTTATCCGGTAATGACTGTATTCTGGGGGAAAGAAGGGTTGAGTTGGTTGTTTTATGTTCCTTCTTTTATTTGCGGAACTCTTATCGGCGGAAGCTTTGCCTTCGTATTTTTAAGAAAACTTTCAGATTCGGGAACTCTTACACGTTTTCAGAATTTGCTTAATGTTAAGAGCTATAATGATAAAAGCGGCGTTGTCAGCAACGGCGTATCAATTGCCGCTTTGGGTGTTATTTCTTTTCTTGTAATTGAAATTCTAACGGGAATATTTAATATGAATTCACCTGTATGGTCATACGTTTCTTTTGGTGTTCTTCTGGCTTTTATATTGATGTCAATAACTTATTTATTATTAAGGAGAACGCAACGTGATAAGTAGAATACGGGAAACAAAACCTCTTATTCATTGCATAACAAATCCTATTTCAATAAATCAGTGCGCTAATGCAATTCTTGCTTTGGGTGCCCGGCCTGTAATGGCAGAGCACCCGGAAGAGGTAAGTGAAATTACACTTACCTCAGAGGCATTGTTGCTTAACCTTGGTAATATAACAGATGTAAGAATGGATTCTATGAGGCTTTCTGCAAAAACTGCAAATGAAAACGGTATTCCTTTTGTGATTGATCTGGTTGGAGTGGCGTGCTCTGATTTAAGAAGAAAGTTTGCAATTGAAATCATAAAACTATATCATCCTTCGGTAATAAAAGGAAACTACTCTGAAATAAATGCTTTGTATGATTTTGAATACAAGGCCAAGGGGGTTGATTCTGAAACAAAGGATAAAAATTTTATAAGCAAAATTGCAATTGAAATTTCAAAAACGTACAAAGCGGTTGTTGTGGCAAGCGGAGAAACAGATGTTGTTACTGACGGCATAAAAACAGTATACGTTAAAAACGGTTCAAAGCAGCTGGCGCAGATTACAGGAACAGGATGTATGCTTGGTGCCTTGTGTGCCTGCTTTATGGCTGTGGGAAGTATTACAGATGCAGTTCCGGAGGCTTGCATTACTCTCGGAATTTGCGGAGAACAGGCAAATTCTGACAAGGGAAGCGGAAGCTTTAGTATAAAACTGCTTGATAATCTGTCTTTGATATCGGATAAGGATATTAAAAAACATCAGAGAACGGAGGTTTTTAAAGTTGAAGAAATTTAATTCAGATATTTATTTTATTACAGACAGCACCGAGCTTGATGAAAAAACATTTTTGCACATAGTTGAAGAAGCGTTAAAAGGCGGTGTTACGTTGATTCAATTAAGGGAAAAAGAGAAAAACACAAAAGAGTATATATCCCTTGCTGAAAAGGTACACAAACTTACAAAAAAATATAATGTACCTCTTATTATTGATGACAGAATCGATGTGGCGATGGCTGTTGGTGCCGAAGGAGTTCATCTTGGTCAAACAGATATGCCCGTTAATATTGCAAGAAGAATTCTTGGGGATAAATTCATTATAGGGGCTACAGCTAAAACTGTTGAACAGGCTGTAGAGGCATATGAAAATGGGGCAGATTATTTAGGTGTCGGAGCTATATATCCAACCACAACCAAAGTAAAAACAATAATAACATCAACAGAAATGCTTGATAAAATTTGTAAGGCTGTACCAATTCCGGTTAATGCTATAGGCGGACTCAATAAGAATAATATAGATGTGCTAAATGGGATTGATATTGCGGGGATTTGCGTTGTATCAGCAATTATGAAGGCAAATTCACCCTCAGATGCAGTTAAGGAATTAAAGGAGAAAAGAGGAATTGTTTAAATGAAGTGTGTGCTTACAATAGCAGGCTCCGATTCAAGCGGAGGAGCGGGAATTCAGGCAGATTTAAAAACTATGATAATGAATGGGGTTTACGGTATGAGCGCAATAACTGCGCTTACTGCTCAAAACACCTTGGGTGTGAGCTCAATAATGGAGGTTACTCCTGAATTTTTAAAGGAGCAGATAGATGCAGTTTTTGAAGATATAAGACCGCATTCGGTCAAAATTGGAATGGTTTCAACCTCTGAACTTATAGAAGTTATAATTGAAAGACTGCAATTTTATAAAGCCGAAAATATCGTAGTAGACCCTGTTATGGTTTCAACATCGGGTACTAAACTGATAAAAAATGATACTGTAAATCTGCTTATGACAGGACTTTTGCCTGCTTCAACCCTGGTTACTCCCAATATTCCGGAAGCCGAGGTTTTGGCGGGAATGCAGATAAAAAGTAAGACTGATATGCAAGCTGCAGCAGAGCATATCAGTAAAAAATGCGGATGTCCTGTTTTATTGAAGGGCGGACACAGTATAAATGATACAAGTGACCTTTTGTTTTCAAAAGGAACGTATAAATGGTTTAACGGAAAACGGATAAATAACCCAAATACTCACGGAACGGGATGCACGCTGTCTTCCGCAATTGCCTCAAATCTTGCCAAAGGCTTTTCTCTGGAAGAATCTGTAAAACGCGGCAAATGCTATGTTTCAAGAGCGCTTTCAGCAATGCTTGACCTGGGCGGAGGCTCGGGACCTATTAAACATAATTTTAATTTAACAACAGAATAGTTGTAATCAGAAAGGAATGTGGAAATGAGAAATTATGCAACTCAAATGGATGCCGCTAAAAGAGGTATAATAACTCCTGAAATGAAAGAGGTGGCAAAAAAAGAATACCGGACTCCAGAAGAAATTATGGAACTTGTGGCAAAGGGGAAAGTTGTAATTTGTGCAAATAAATTACATACCTGTATTAAACCAAATGGTGTGGGTTCAATGCTTAGAACTAAGATTAACGTAAATCTTGGTGTTTCAAGAGATTGTAAAGATTACGATGTTGAAATGCAAAAGGTAATGGCGGCTGTGGATATGGGGGCAGATGCTATAATGGATTTGTCATCACACGGTAATACTCAGCCTTTCAGAAGGAAGCTGATAAGCGAATGTCCGTCGATGATAGGAACAGTTCCTGTATATGACAGTGTTCTTCATTATCAGAGAGAGCTCAATACGCTTACTGCTAAAGATTTTATTGATGTTATAAGAATTCATGCACAGGATGGCGTTGATTTTGTAACTGTTCACTGCGGTATTACCCAAAAGACTGTTGAACAAATAAAAAAGCACAAAAGAAAGATGAACATTGTATCACGAGGAGGGTCACTTGTATTTGCCTGGATGAGTATGACAGGGGAAGAAAATCCGTTTTATGAATACTTTGATGAAATACTCGATATTTGCAGAGAGTACGATGTAACAATTTCTCTTGGTGATGCTTGTCGTCCGGGGTGCCTTGCTGATGCAAGTGATGTTTGCCAGATAGAAGAACTTGTGAGACTTGGTGAGCTTACAAAACGCGCATGGGAAAAAGATGTACAGGTGATGATTGAAGGTCCCGGACATATGCCACTTGACCAGATTGAAGCAAATATGAAAATTCAACAGACAATTTGTATGGGAGCACCTTTTTATGTTTTAGGACCCATTGTTACTGATATAGCTCCGGGTTATGATCATATTACTTCTGCCATCGGCGGAGCAATAGCGGCTTCTGCAGGGGCGGCATTTCTTTGTTATGTAACCCCTGCAGAGCACCTTGCATTACCAAATGTTGATGATGTAAAACAAGGGATTGTTGCATCAAAAATTGCAGCTCACGTCGCGGATATAGCAAAAAAAATCCCTCATGCAAGAGACATAGATGATGCTATGGCAGATGCAAGACGAACTTTTGATTGGGAAAAACAATGGAAATGTTCTGTCGATCCGGAAACAGCAAAGAAAATAAGAAATGACAGGAAACCGGAATTTGAAGAAAGTTGTTCCATGTGCGGGAAGTTTTGCGCAGTAAGAAGTATGAATAAAGCCTTAAATAATGAAATTATAGATATATTATAAATGCTTGTTTGTTTTTCTGAATTTCGAAGGTGATATACCGGTCTTATTTTTAAACATATTTGAAAAATAATATTCATCTGCAAAGCTTAATTTGTAGGCAACCTGCTTAACGGAAAGATTAGTGTTATTCAGTAAACTTTCAGCAAGTTCAATTTTTTTGCTTAACACATAAGCGTACGGTGTGACACCGAAAGCGTTTTTGAATATTTTTATGGTTTGTGACTCCGAACGTGATATATGCTTGCACAAATTTTCAATTTTGAATTTATCCTGAATGTGTAAATTCAAATAATTTTTCATTTCCTCTGCAAGGTAAGGCGCAGAGGATTTTTCTTTGGTGCTGTCGTACATTTTGAAAAATATGCGATTTAATATACATATAATTTCACAGGTACAGTCCTGTGTTGCGTTCTTGACCAACTCAATTATTTCACAAAGCTCATCCTTGATATCAAGACCGGGAAAGTAATGTGTTTCTTTGAGGTTATACCCGGTTATCAAAGTGTCAATCAGTTTGCCCGATACATTAATAAAATATTTTTTCCATGGGTTTTCTTTATCTGAATAGTAGTGATGCTTTTGATACGAGTGCAGAAAATAACTGTCTCCTTCACATGGGGAAAAAGACTTGTTGTCAATATGCACGTTGCCTGTTCCGCTTTCTATGTATTCAATACATGCAGTGTTGGAAAAATTCCGTATAATCTCATAACTTTTATCGGGATAAGTTATTCCGCAAATTGATAATTTTATTATGTCTCTTGTGTCACTATTTTGTTTTATAGTATAAATATCCTCGTTCATATAACAGTTTTCCTCATTTTAAAAGCAATATTTTCTATTGTTTTTTCATAATTATAACAATATTATATAAATAAGTCAAATAAAGGAAATGAGGTATAATTATGAAATTCAGACCTGCGGCAGTGCCGCTTATCACAGTTGACCCGTTTTTATCAGTCTGGGCGTGTGCAGATGCTCTTGGAAATAATGCAACTCAGCATTGGAGCGGAAAGGATAACCCCATATATACCGGGGTTGTAATAAAGGGGAAATTACAACCTTTTTCAGCGGTAAACGGTGACGGTCTTACGGTAAGACATTCTGTTCCACAGACGAGTTTAAAAGTAACACCTACAAGCAGTATTTACACATTTGAAAATAATGAATTTAAAGCAACCCTTACCTTCACTACGCCGCTTCTCCTTGATAAACTCGATATTATGACAAGGCCTGTAAGTTATGTTGAATATAATATTGAGCCTAAAAGTGATGATGTTAAACCTGAATTTATATTTGGTATTTGTTCCAACTGGAGTGTTAATAACAATAAACAGGAGGTTGCATTTAAAAAGACAGGATATTCCGTTTGCTGCGGAAATATTGTTCAGATGCCTCTTTCTCACAGTGGGGATAATGTTTCTATTGATTGGGGATATCTTCATTTATGTGATCCTTCAGCGTATATAACAGAGCCGCCTGCCGGCAGAGCAGAACCCCAAAAGCTTCAATATACAAGAACATATAATGCATATAACGAAAAGCCATACATTGTTGTTAAGAAAAAAGAACTTTCCGGCGTTATTATGGTTGCTTATGACGAAATTAAACCAATCGAATACTTTGGCACTCAGCTTGATGAATATTATACAAAGTATTTTGACAGTTTTGAAGCCATGGTTAAAGTTGCCAAATCAGAGTATCCGGAAATCAAAAAGCTTTGCAGAGAGTTTGATGAAAAGCTTTTGTCGGAAACTGAAAAATTCGGCAAAAACTATCAGAACATTGTTTCATTGGCATACCGTCAGGCAGTGGGTGCGCATAAACTGGTTGAAGATACAGAAGGGAATATTCTTTTTCTCTCCAAGGAATGTGACTCAAACGGATGCATAGGAACTCTTGATGTAACTTATCCGTCTATTCCTTTGTTTTTAAAATATAATCCGCAACTGGTAAAGGGAATGCTTCATCCTATTCTTAAATTTGCAAAATCAGATGAATGGACTTATGAATATACACCTCACGATGTTGGAACTTATCCTATTGCTAACGGTCAGACGTATATTATACACGGTGAATACGGTCAGATGCCTGTTGAAGAAGCAGGAAATATGCTTCTTTGCCTTGCTGCCGTTGAAAAATATTCAGGCGGGGATAAGGAACTCTTTAACGAAAATAAAGAGCTTATAAAAAGATGGGCAGACTATCTTGTTAAATATGGTTACGATCCGGAAAATCAGCTTTGCACAGACGATTTTGCAGGACATCTCGGCCATAATTGCAACTTAAGTCTTAAAGCAATTCTCGGAATTGCGGCATATTCTTCGCTGTCAGGTGATGGAACCTATATGGAAATTGCAAAGAAATATGCAAAGAACTGGGAAAAGAATGCTATTGCATCTCACGGCGCAACAAGACTTGCCTTCGACAGGGATGATACTTGGAGCATTAAGTATAATATTATCTGGGATAATCTTCTTGATTATAAACTATTTTCTGATGATATTAAGAATAATGAAATTAAATATTATACAGAAAAAATGAACAGATACGGTGTTCCTCTTGACTGCAGAGAAGACTATACAAAAATTGACTGGCTTATGTGGTCAACGAGAATTACCGATGACAAAGAATACTTTGATAAGGTTTGTCAGTGTATTGTTAATATGATAAACGAAACGGGCGATCGTGTACCGCTTACCGACTGGTATTATACATCAACTGCAACATATGTAGCCTTCAGAAACAGAACTGTTGTGGGCGGATTGTTTGTTAATCTTCTATAAGTTGAAAAATGAAAGCCTCCTTGCGTAAGTAACCAAATTGTGTTAAAATAAAGTCAGGTTTTGTCAGAAGGAGTCGCTTATGAAAACTGTTTTTGTTGTAAATCCCAAAGCGGGAAAAGGAAGAAAAGTTGAAAAGCTTATAAATTTCATAAAAGACAGCCTGGTAAAAATCAAAGCGGATGCGGAAATATATGTAACAAAAGCAGTGGGTGATGCAGAAAACTTTGTAAGAAGCTATTGCGAAAATAAAGGCTGTGCCCGTTTCATTGCCTGCGGCGGAGACGGAACCTTTGGGGAAGTTTTAAATGGTGTAATGAATTGTCCTGATGCTGAAGTCGGGATTATGCCTTACGGTACAGGAAACGATTTTTGCAGAAACTTCAAAGATAATGGCAACTTTATGAATATAGCAGCACAGCTAAACGGCAAGAGTGTAAAATGTGATGCAATAAAATACAAAACAAATAATAAAACAAGATACGGTGCAAATATGTTTAATATCGGCTTTGACTGTAATGTAGCAGACTTGACTGCAACAATGAAAAAGAAACCTTTTGTTTCAGGGTCAATGGCGTATTTTATTTCAATTTTTGCAATGCTTATAAAGAAAAAAGGTGCCGATCTGAAGATTGAATTTGATGGAAAAATTTTTCATAATGGGCCTCTTCTTCTAACATCAATAGCAAACGGAAGTTATTGCGGCGGCGGTGTTAAAAGTAATCCTCTTGCCTGCATTACTGACGGATTTATGAATGTTAATGTAGTGTATAACATTTCAAGGCTTAATTTTTTATCAAAACTGCCTTTTTATATGAAAGGGACACATATAAAACTCAAAGGGATAGAAAAAGTAATATATACGTCCAAATGCAAAAAGGTTGTTATCGTTCCCAATGACGGTAAAATGCGTCTTTGTGTTGACGGGGAAATTTCCGATGCAGGAAAAACAGAGTTTGAAATTATACCGCATGCATTTAATTTTGTGGTTCCGTTTGTTAAATCAGAACTTCCCGAAGATGTTAAGGAGCCTGCTTTAACCAATTGATAAGAATTATTAAGAGGATAACATATGTTATCCTTTTTTCGTTGACTTTATCTTAATGATGAAATATAATATAAGATAGTAAAATTTAAGGAGAAAACAATGGAAAAAACAAATAAAATATACACATCTGTATGGTTTGTGGCAATAGCTGCAATTTTGTGCTGTGCTTTGTGGGGAAGCGCTACTCCGTTTATAAAAATAGGATATGAGCTTATTCTTCCTGAAAAGAATGTGCCATCTACAATTCTTTTTGCAGGTGTAAGGTTTGCTTTTGCAGGAATTATAACAGTTCTGATTTACAGTATTGGAAGAAAAACATTTTTGTTACCTGCAAGAGAAAATATCGGTAAGGTTATTAAAATAAGTTGTTTTCAGACGGTTATTCAGTACATATTCTTTTATATAGGACTTGCAAACACCTCCGGCGTTAAAGGAACTGTTTTGAGCGGGTCAAACGTTTTCTGGGCAATTTTAATCGCAAGTCTTATTTTCGGGCAGGAAAAGCTTACTCTTAAAAAAATTGTTGCTTGCATTTTAGGCTTTTCGGGCATAATTATGGTTAATCTTAACGGCCTGGATTTAAATATGAATTTTACCGGCGACTGCTTTGTTCTGTTTTCTTCAATTTCATATGCAACGTCATCGGTTCTTATGAAGAGATATTCAAAATACGAAGATCCTGTTGTATTAAGCGGATATCAGTTTATTGTGGGCGGATTGTTTATGATTGTGGTCGGACTTTTGTTCGGAGGAATAATCAGAATTGAAAATATTCAGGGTGCGTTGGTTCTTGTTTATCTTTCGTTCCTTTCAGCCATCGCTTATTCTTTGTGGGGGATACTTCTTAAATATAATCCCGTTTCAAAGGTTACCGTTTTCAGCTTTATGATTCCTTTGTTCGGTGTGTTGCTTTCTTGGTTGTTGCTTAATGAAAGAAACAGCGTTTCAATGCTGAACCTTTTAATAACGCTTGTGCTGGTATGCTCAGGTATTACTCTTTTAAATTACAATAAGACGGAGAAACAAGAATGAAAAAATTGATACTGATGCTTTTGTGCCTCTTAATGTTACTGACAGGATGTATTGCAAAAAGAGCGGACATATCTGTTATAGGCGGTGCTGACGGACCTACAAGCATAATTGTTGCTGACTGAGGGAGATTGTAATGAACAAGAAAATAGTTTCGTTTATAGTAATTTTAGTTATAGCAATTGTATACCAATATTTTATTCAAACCCCGAAAACTGAATATTTTTCTGTGACTGATGGTGCTCAGGTACATTTTATTGATGTGGGGCAGGGAGACAGTGAACTGATTATCCTTCCGGACGGGAAAACTATGCTTATTGATGCAGGGGAAAACAGCTGCGGTAAAAAGGTTGCAGAATATATAAGCGATCTTGATATTTCAAAAATAGATTTTCTTGTTGGAACTCATCCTCATTCCGATCACATAGGCGGACTGGACACGGTAATAAATGAGTTTGATATTGGCGATATTTATATGCCGAGGGTGTCAACGAATACAAAAACCTATGAGGATGTACTTGAGGCGATATCTGCTAAAAATCTTAAAATAAAAAGCGCCGTAAAGGGTAAAGTGATTTATCAGACCGATGATGTATTCATAGAAATTCTCGGGCCTGAAATAATTGATGAAGAAAATCTTAACAACTGTTCTGTAATTGTAAAACTCACTTACAAAGGAAAAAGCTTTCTCTTTCCCGGTGATGCTGAAAAAGAAGCTGAAAGAAATCTTGAAAATACAGATGCAGATGTTCTTAAGGTAGGACATCACGGTTCGTCAACATCATCCTCGGAAGAATTTATAAAACGGGTTAGTCCCGAATATGCCGTTATTAGTCTGGGTAAGAATAATGAATACGGTCATCCTCACTTTGAGGTAATGAACTTGTTTGATGAACTAAATATAAAAACTTACAGAACCGATGAGTGTGGTACAGTTATAATAAAAACCGACGGTGAAAAAATAACCGTAGAAACGGAGAAATAGTATGAAGGTTATTGTTGATAAAATAAGTGACGGAAAAATAACTGTTGAACTTGAAAACAAAACGTTTGCGGTTATGGATTTAAGTATTTTCCCCGATGTTAAAGAGGGGGATGTGCTGGTTATAAGTGCGGACAAAAAAGAAACAGAAATCAGAAATGAAAAAATAAAAGAAATGATGAATAATTTATTTGAGGAGTAAAATCTATGGGGGAATATGTATTAAAGAGCAGAAAAATAGCTCATAATAACAGTTATGATGTAATTGTTGTCGGAGGCGGCCCGGCAGGCTGTTCAGCCGCAATAGCTTCAGCAAGAAACGGAGCAAAAACCTTGCTTATAGAAGCAACCGGAGCACTTGGAGGAATGGGAACAATGGGGTTGGTTCCTGCGTGGTGTCCTTTTTCCAATAAAGAGGAAATTATTTATAAGGGAATAGCGGAAGAAATTTTCCTTGAATCCAAGAACAGTCTTGCTCATATACCTGAAGAAAAGGTCGACTGGGTGGAAATTAACGCGGAAAAGCTTAAACGTATATACGATGATAAGGTTATAGGCTCAGGGGCTGATGTGTTGTTTAACACTTTTCTTGCCGATGTGGATGCGGAAAACGATGTTGTAAAAACAATAATAGTAAGCAATAAATTAGGGCTTACGGCATACTCTGCCAAAGTGTTCATAGACTGTACCGGCGATGGCGATTTGTGTGCCTGGGCAGGGGCGGAATACGAAAAAGGTGCAGAGGGTATGATACAGGCCTCTACACTTTGCTTTCAGGTGTCTAATATCAATGAATATGCTTACAGAACCCACGAAAGACTCCATAATGCAAATCCTAACAGCCCTATTTATAAAATGCTGGAAAGCGGCAAATATCCCCATTTGTCAGATCCTCATTTCTGCAATAGTCTTGTTGGTCCTGACACTGTCGGTTTTAATGCGGGGCATCTGTGGGATGTTGATAATACAGATCCTGCTTCCGTTACCGATGCTTTGGTTGAAGGAAGAAAAATGTCAGAGGATATTTTAAATGGACTTAAAGATTTCTGCCCTTCAATTTTTGCAGGTGCTTCAATTTCTCAGACAGCTCCTTTAATGGGAATAAGAGAATCACGAAGAATAATGGGAGACTATGTTCTTAATGTTGATGATTATATGGCAAGACGGGGCTTTGAGGATGAAATAGGCAGATGTTGTTATTACATAGACAGCCATAAGTCAAATGAAGAAAAGAAAAAGAATAAAATTGAAAGTAACAGATATAACCCCGGAGAGTCATATGGTATTCCGTACAGATGCCTTACTCCCAAAGGGCTTAAAAATGTTCTTGTCGCAGGAAGATGTATTTCAACCGACCGACCTGTTCAGGCAAGCACACGAGTAATGCCTGTATGTCTTGTTACTGGGCAGGCTGCGGGAACTGCGGCAAAACTTGCACTTGATAGTGGAGATGTTCATCAGGTTGATACGCAAAACCTCAGGAAAATACTTGTTGAAAACGGTGCGTTTATAAAGTAAGGGAAAGAAATGGAAATTTGTTCAGAAAAAATACAACTGAATGAAAAAGTAAATATTGTTGTAAAGGAAATAACCGGCTCCACTAATAAGGATGCAAAAGAAATCTATTCAGCCACCCGTAAAGAAACATTGGTTATAGCTGAGGAACAAACTGCGGGAAGGGGAAGACTTGACAGGAAATTTTGCTCGCCAAAGGGAAAAGGTTTGTATATGAGTCTTGCTTTTAAGCCGGAGAAATATTTCGGAAATATTCAACTTATAACTTCTTTTGCGGCTGTCGCTGTTGCTCGTGCTATTGAAAAATTAACCGGTGTCGAAACAGGAATTAAATGGGTGAACGATATATGGTTGGATAGTAAAAAGGTTTGCGGAATTTTATCGGAAATAGTGTTTGACAAAGGTGCTCCTGATTTTGTTATAGTAGGAGTGGGAATAAATGTATATAAAACTAAGTTTCTGCCTGAAATTTCTGAAATAGCTACTTCTATAGAAGAGTCAACCGGAAAACTCATTTCAAGAAATAAGCTTGCGGCTGAGTTCGTAAATGAATTTCTGGGATTCAAAGATACAACAAAGTGTCCGGATGAGTATAAGACAAAATCTGTTCTTATCAGGAAAAACATCAAGGTTTTTAACGGTGGCGATGTTTTTGACGCTTATGTTGAAGAAATAGACGATATGGGAAATCTTGTTGTAAACAGTAAAAACGGGATAAAGAAAATAAATGCCGGAGAGGTGAGCGTCAGACTATGAAGATAAAAAATATTACATATACAGGACTGCTTACTGCTTTTTTGTGTATCACGGCTCCTTGGTCTGTGCCGGTAGGGCTGGTTCCGGTTTCACTTGCAGGCTGCTCGGTATTTTTTGTTTCATTGCTGGCAGAAAAAAGAGGCGTGATTGCAGTTTTGTTATATGTAGTTCTCGGGGCTTTCGGTTTGCCGGTGTTTTCAAGCTTTACCGGCGGTGTACAACAGTTATTCGGCCCAACAGGAGGATATATAATTGGGTATATCCCTGCAAGTGCATTTCTGGCGTACATTGCCTCAAAAACTTCAAAGTGCAGCATTATGTTTGTTTTATCTGTGCTGTGTGGGAATTTAATACTGTTTTTTTGCGGAACACTATGGTTTGTATTTCTTACAAAAACTGAATTTATTTCTGCTCTTACAATTTGTGTATTACCTTTTATAATTACGGATATAATAAAATCAATGCTTGCACTATATCTTTCTTTGAAAGTAAAAAAAGACTTGAAAAAGTTTTAAAATTGCAGTAGAATTTATTTAAAAGGAGAGGATAATATGGAAAAATTAAAAGGTACAAAAACAGAAGCTAATCTTATGGCTGCATTTGAAGGCGAATGTATGGCAAGAACAAAATACACATACTACGCTTCAAAGGCTAAAAAAGACGGATATCAGCAAATTGCCGCTCTTTTCGAGGAAACAGCAAACAATGAAAAGGAACATGCAAAAATATGGTTTAAGCTTCTGCACGACGGTATTCCGGACACAAAATTAAATCTTGAAGATGCTGCAAACGGCGAAAATTATGAATGGACCGATATGTATGCAAAAATGGCACAGGATGCAAAAGAAGAAGGCTTTAACGAAATTGCCGTTCTTTTTGAAAAGGTAGCTCAGATAGAAAAAGAACACGAAGAAAGATACAGAAAGCTTCTTGCCAATATAGAAGGAGGACTCGTGTTCTCAAGAGACGAAGATATGATATGGCAGTGTGCAAATTGCGGTCATATTGTTGTAGGAAAGAAAGCTCCTCAGGTTTGTCCTGTTTGTGATCATCCTCAGGCTTATTTCCAGATTAAAGCTGAAAATTATTGATAAGAAAAAAGCAGCCATCTGAAGTAAACCCCAAAGTTTAGACAAAATTTAATATTAAAATGTTTGTGGATGAGTTCGGTATTGCACCGGACTCATTCCGTTTAATTTAAGAGATATTCTCTCATTGTTGTAGTAATGTATGTACTCTTCCAGCTTCTCAATGAATC
>JAZUPZ010000017.1:0-24594 GCA_045605445.1 Clostridia bacterium
TTCGGCAAAGTCATAATATGAGCCTCCGACTCTTATGTTTGTTCCTGTCATTGCTGCGCCGTATTTACTTGCGCTTGATGAGAAATAATACTTGTAGCCGTCAGCTGTTGTCTGCCAGCCTGTCTGTATTTCTCCGTCAACATAGTATCTGTAATAGCCGTCGCTATCAAGCACTACGCCGTTTGTGTTCTCTGCTGCAAAGGCAATGCCCGAAAGCATATTTACCATCATTGCAACCATAAGAAGCACAGATAGAATTCTTTTTTTCATAGTTTTTTCCCTTTCTTTTATATATATTACATAAGTGACCAGTCTATAAGTTTCTGCAAGCCCTTCATATCAGCCGGAGATTTGAAAACTTCAAGGAAGTTTGTCTCTTCATCGGGATTCTTATAGAACTGTTTTCTATATGCATCAAGATCGTATCTTTCGCCGTGAGACGGGTCATAGCAGAATTCATAAGGCTGTCCCACAGCTTTTTCTCCTGTTATTGCACAAAATGCAGTAAGAGCAGTTATGTAACCTGCAAGAGCATTTTCGTGGTAACCGTCTTTAGTATTAACGAAAGTATTTAAGTTGTATTCCATTGTTGCACCGGGGACTGATACGCCGCCTTCAACAATATCTCTTACAACTGCACCCCAGTCAGCTATTATCCAGCCGTTTTCTCTGAGAGTATTATAATAATCGCTGATTCCCGGGAACTTTGTTTTTTTATTGGTGAGACCGTAAACCGCATGGTTACCAAGACAAACAAATTTTACATTAGGATTATACTCACGGAAAAAGTCTTCTATGTACTTCAGGTTCTTTTCCAGTCCTGACTCTTCGCCTGAGGCTGCATGAGGTGAAACAATAACATAGTCAAAATATCTTTCTTCAAGATGTGTTTCGTGAATTATACCTTTACACTCATATCCGGCATCACAAGCGCCGTTAAAAGTATTATATGTAGTATGGCCTGTGAAGCACCAGTTTGTTACTCTGACATCTGCTCCGTTTTCCTTGCAAAGCTGATAGAAATAACCGGTATCCTCGCGTCTGTCTTCCCATGTCCAGGCTGTTCTTGCTCTTGGAATAACGCAGTTTCCGTAGTAAACATATGAGTTACCTATGAAAATAACCTTTTTACCGTCAAGAATTTTCTGAGCATTTGTCTGTTCCTTAGGTTCCTCCTCAACAGCTGATGTTATAACAACTGTCTGAGTTTCATCAATCCAGTCAACCTTACATCCAAGGCTTTCCGATACAAATCTCACCGGAACCATTGTTCTTTCAGAAACAAGCTTCGCAGGAACGTCAAGTTCTACCTCTTTACCGTTAACCTTTGCGATTTTGTTATCAATCTGAAGAACTATTGTAGTATCTCCTTTTGTTGCGGTAACCGTCCAGGTTGCATCGTCCCATTCAACCTTGGCTCCCAACGTTTCAAAAATGCCTCTTAAAGGCACCAGAGTTCTGTCGTTATCCAGAACCGGCATAACGTCAAAAACTTTTGTTTCTCCGTCGATGGTAATGTTAATATTGCTTTGTGCAACTGCAGTTACGCAGGATGTAAGCATCAGCATTGCCAAAATTACCGACAGTAATCTTCTCATAATTTCGTCTCCCTTTCAAAATTTTATTCTCTACCTATATAGTACCAAAAACAAACATTTCAAACAATACATTTTTTGTCTTATTTTTCGACTTTCAACCTTTTTTTACTTTTGTTAATAAATGTCAATTATAAAAATTCACAACTGTTTTTTTATATTCAAGAAAGAAAACGTATCAAAATCAAGTGATATTGCATTACTTAATTCTGATACGCTTCAATATCTGTGCAAAAAGGCGTTTTACAATGCTAAAACTTCTTATATTCACAGTTTAAAACTGAAAAATTTGCACCCTTAGCAAATTTGCCTCACTTATTTGTTTGATTATTTTACAAGTTTTTCAATATTCAGTTTCCAGATCTGATCTGTTGCAGTTACATTATCTGCCTTACGCAAAGAAATAGATGCAGATTTGAACAAAGCATAGATACTTCCGTCTACCTCTGTAATTTCTTCAAGATAAGGCATTGCAACTAATTTATTTTCGTTGTTGAGAACAATTACAGGAACTTCCGCTCCGCCTTCAAGAACAACCTTATCTTCAGATGCAGCTTTTGTTTTGTTGTATACATATATCACCGATCTGCCATTACTGTAAGATGATGCTGTAACAATATAATTTCCCGAAATGGTGATTCCCTGAATTGCTTCAGGTTTGTCCAGAGAATAAAGAATATCGGGAACATATCCGTTTTCAGTAATGCTCTCTTCAGAAAGTCTGCCGGTTTCAGAATCAAGCTTATAGCCTGCTAAAAGGAAACCGTAATTTTCATTTGCCTTTGCGTTATATTTTTTATCATCAGCCTTATAGTAGTTTCCTGTCCACAGATATCCGTCTTTAACTTCAACAAATGCTTTTGTACAGGTCTGTGCAATTGCAAAATTTACGGTTTCTTCAACTTTTACATATTCCTTTGAAGATGCTCCCTTTATATCTGCAAGTGAAATTCTCTGTATTTTGTTTCCGTTTGTAAGATAGATATCTTTACCACTCACTGCGATACCGTTAATTTTATCCTTATAAGCACTTTCATCAGCATTAAGCAGAGCAAACTGCCCTGACACTTTTCCCGTAGATGCATCTATTACAGCAATTGCAGAGTTACGGTCAGTATTGAAATATCCTGCAACGTAGAACTGATTGGTTTCTTTTCTGTATGCAATTCCGCCGGGAACAAAATCCTCCTGTACTCCGGGAGTAACAAAAGCTTTTTCTGCAGTTGTGTAGAATTCCTGATATTTTGTTGTATCTGTATTGGCTCCCGAATAACCACCTTGACCCAAATCAGAACCAAGAGGTTCTTTTTCTTTTGAGTAGAAATATATAACTCTGTTTGTATCGTCCCAACTCATTGTGCAATCAAGAGCGTGACATACTCCGTACATAGGAACAAACACTCTGTCGTTTCTCATAGGGAAATTGAAATAGCACGGCCAGTTTACTCCGTTTACAAGACAATCCCCACCAAGCTTGAATGTAGTGACTCTGTCTCCTTTTTTAACTGTTACAGTTTCTGTTTCATCTTCCCACGAAACATCAAAGCCTGCAGCTTCACTTATTGCTCTGATTGGAATAAATATACCTCTGTTGTCAAAAGCATTAAAAGCAGATCCGTTCGGCATTTTTACAGCTGTATTTGTAAAAGGCTGTTCATCGGGGAAAATAACCTCTTCCCCGTCAAATACAACTTTTATACCTTTATTTTCAGGAAGATCTAAATAATACTTCTGAGTTGTATGTTTACAGGAATCCCCCTCGATTACATTAGTATCACGGTCTTTTGATGCCATCCATGCAAAGTTTTCATTTGCACCGCCATCCCAGTTTGCTCCGTAGATAAACGGTTTTATATTATGGTCTCCGTTATCAAGAGTAACAATTTCCGCATTAGGATAATTTTTCAATGCTTCAGCCATTACTTCTGTTGATTTATAAGGAA
Source organism: Clostridia bacterium (assembly GCA_045605445.1). GTDB lineage: Bacteria > Bacillota > Clostridia > RGIG6154 > RGIG6154 > CAZMHL01. Next base: position 3,539 of record JAZUPZ010000017.1, read on the forward strand.
TAGTTTTATCATTTGTTCCATGACAAATTCTTACAGGAGTGCTTTTCCATAAATCTACGCTGCCCGGGTCTCCGATACCGGAACCGATAACCGCAGCCGCAAACATATCGGGACAGTCTCTTAAAATTGTATATGACCCGATTCCTCCCATTGAATGACCTGCTAAATATAAACGCGATGCATCGAGATTATAAACATTTCCGTTATGAGAAATACCTTTTTCAAGATAATTCTCCATCATTTTTTCTACCGCACGAAGGTATGGGGAGGATTCACTCTTATCCTCTGTGATTTTTGATACAATACCACCGGCAGGAACTTCGCTCCAGTATGCATTCTTTCTGTCTTTGATTTCATTGGGAGCTCCCGGTGCCTGTGGTGCAAAAATTATACAGTCTTCAATGCTGTTTGCAATACTTTCGGCATATTTATAGCTTCCGTTAAGGTCCTTAGACCATGGAGTTGCACCTACCGTACGGAAATATCCAAGCTCACCGCCGTGAAGATAGAGCAAAAACGGATATTCTTTATTAGCATCGTAGTTGTTTGGAAGATATACTGTATAACGGAGCTCGCCGTATTCCATATCCTCTCGGGTAACCTCTCCCGAAACTGTTTTCCATACTCTGCCGCTTGATGCTTTTACTTCACCGTCTGTTGCAGTCATATCTGTTTTAACTTCTGCATGAGGGTACATTTTTCCCGCAGCAGAACAGGTAACAGAAAGCATAAGCATTATTGCGCATATTATTGCCGTTAATCTTTTCATAATGATTTCTCCTTCAGGGTAAAATTCTATTACAATTACATTATACTTTTATTACCAAAGAAGAACAATATTCAACCGTTCACAAAACTTTATAAATCGTTCAATATTTTCAGTAATTTTTAACAAATTTATATTTTTTTATTGAAATTCATTCAGAAACATTGTAAAATTAAATAAAAAACAGAAAGATATTTGTTATGATAAATTCACTTTACAGCCACGGATACGGCAAAAAATGGACGGATGTTTATGTTCATAAAAGAGACAGACAGCAAGCATCAATAATTGATTTTCACGAACATAATTTTTACGAAATAAATCTCATTTTATCAGGAAATGTAAAGGTGCTTATTGCAAACCAGACAGTTGAATCGAAAGAAAACAAAATAGTTCTTGCCAAACCCGGGGCAACCCATTTTGTTTCAAGCACGCCCGATATATTATACAGCAGTTATTATCTGGTTTTTTCGGAGGAATTCATAAAAAGCTTTGATATTCAGTCAATAAACCTTTTGTCCGTTTTCGGAGAAGAAGGAGCAGTTTACACTCTTACCCCGGAGCAAACGAAAAATTGCGCAGACATTTTAAGCACTATCGAAAACGAAAACAACCACTTGAGAAAAAGGTTTCTTGTGTTCTACCTTCTTTCGTATATAGCTGATTTCTCAAAGGAAAATTCCTCTCATACGGAAATCATTCCCCAGCACATATATGAAATAATGACTTACATAAATGAACATTACAACGAAAAAATTGTCGCCCAGGAAATTGCAGACAAAATGCATATCGGCAGAACATCTTTAATGACACAGTTTAAAAAACACACAGGCAAAACCCTTCACGAATATGTTATTAACTGCAGATTAAGAAATGCCATAAAACTTCTTTCGGAAGGCAAAAGCGAATATGAAGCAGCAATAAACAGCGGATTCAGCGACAGCAGCTCGCTGATACAATGCTTTAAAAGAATTTTTAAAATGACACCAAAACAGTATATCAGAAAATAAGAACCTCACGAAATTCTAACGCAATTAAATTTGCGAGTATTTCGGAGAACCTTGTTGTATTCACAATAAGCAACCCCGTCTTTTTCATAAGACGGGGTTGCTATTATACAGCATTTATTTCATATACTTTTTAGCATTTCTTTTTAGAAATTGAGAAGATATTTTGCTTCTTCGTCAATTCTTGCTTCGCATGGATTATCTACAAGGTCACGATATACGTGAATATCTCTGCCAACTTCTCCCCCCTGCATTACAAAAGGCTCGGAAACAATTCTGCCTTTGTAATTGATATCGGCAAGAGCACCAAAGATTTCATCCCAGTCAAGATGACCTCTGCCGGGAGCAGTACGGTTATTTTCGCCTGTGTGGAAGCTTGTTAATCTGTCGCCAACAAAACGGATTGTATAGCCGATGTTATTTTCTTCAATGTTATGGCAGGTTTTAACTACTACAACTATTTTATACGAACCTTCAAGACAAGAACGGGTTACACTCCCCTTGCCTACAAAAAAAGCCTTTCCACTTAATATCTTATAATAACAAAACAGCCCGTTTTATGCGGGCTGTTTTGTTATTTTGCATCCATCGAATCTCTGAGATTCTTCAAAGATTTAATCAATCCTTTTGTGGCTTTTTTCATTTCATCAGATTTTAAAGTTTGAACAAGTTTATTTTTATCCTTGTTAAAAATCGTTTTTTTCAAGCTCACAACACCATCTCCTTTCTAATTTCCTAATCTATAAACAAATGTTCCTGTCTCATTATAAATATATCCATTTTCATCGATATGCCCCATATAATTGTGAAATTCACCATATATTTCGCCGAACTCATTTATATGTCCTATAACTCTTCCTGTTTCGTTATGTAATTCACCGTTACTACTGATATAACCAACACTTTTCCCTGTTTCATTATATATTTCACCGTTTACTCCCAAATAGCCTATATCTTTTCCTGTATCGCTAAAAATACTCTTACCGGTTATTGTGTCTGCTGAAAAGGTAGGCTTTCTACTTTCAAATTCATGGAAAAAAGTAAGCATTTTAAAAACAAAGATAAATGCAGAACAAATACCAATTCCCAACATTGCAAATAACTTTCCAAGTTTATAATTCAAAGGTTCTTTTCGATATATATACATAAATACAGACAATGCTATTATCGGATATATTATAATTACCACCGGTGGAATTGTATCTTCACTCTGTGAAGAAATCAAACTAAATATAGCCAAAAAAACAGGACATAACATATATGCTGCAAAGAAAAAGCTTGAAACATATCCCACCTTATATTTCTCAATAATTTTTTTGCGATTTCTAAATAATATTATACTAAGAACGACTATTGTTAAAATACTAAGAATAATTAAAAATGTTAGCAATTTTGCTTTTCCTTCACTCATAGTTATACACCTTTTCCAACATAATAATATCCGTCTAAGAAAATTCTTATCTTTAACACAATTATATATCAAAAATGTGTTAATGTCAAGATAAATTCTTAACATTAACACAGATTGAGGTGTATTATGAAAATATATGACTATAACGGAAAGAAAAATATTTGCGGTAACAGAGTGCATGAAGCAAGGTGTAAACAACGTCTTACACAATCAGATTTGGCTGCAAAGCTTCAGTTAAACGGAATAATCATCGAACGTGACAGCATCTCAAGGATTGAAATCGGTACACGATTTGTAGCAGACTATGAATTGCGTGAGCTTTCAAAAATATTAAAAGTTTCAGTTGAATGGCTATTAGGAATTTAATAAATACAACTTTTTACACCATAAACTCACCATTCACAACAAATGCTATAGCGAACCTTCAAAGCAAGAACCGGTTACACTCCCCTTGCCTACAAAAAAGCTTTTCCACTTAGTATCTTATAATAACAAAACAGCCCGTTTTAAAGTGGTTCTCCTGAAGGATAACTTCAATTATGTTCGTGCTTCGCACGAGGTAAGTTGCTCCGCAGTAAGTTTCTGAGAAATCAGAGTTAATGATAAAAAGTCGTCTCAAAAGACGACTTTTTATCATAATATTTGTGTAACAAATACTTCATTTGTTCGCAAGAACAAACATCATATGCGAAGCGTACTCCACTTGCAACTTGTTGCAAACATCGTTGTTGTATCCCTAAGGATACAACACATATACGGGCTGTTTTTATTATAATTATTTTCCTGTAAATTCGGTTGAGGCATTTTTGACTACGACCTTACCGACTTCTTTTCTATCGAGATTGATATATTTTAAATCGTGAGAAATTGAATCCACCAATATTCCCGCTACTTCTCTTTCTGCCTGACCAAGATTGCCGCCTGTTTTAATCAATTCAACCTGAAGTTCCTTTATATCAATCTCTCTTGGTGTTATATCCTTTTCAAGGGACTGACAGGTAGCAACGCCTGCCGCCTCACCCATTGCAATGCAAGGAGGCATAGCTCTTACATCGGCAAAAGCATATTTGTCAGCTGAAAGGCTTTTTCAGGCAGTAAACCGGCTATCTACAGAGGCGTTTTTATGCAATTTCCGTTTAAAATTATAGAACCCAGCTATTCAACCCGAAATGAATTCACGTACCGACGATTATCAGCCAACCCATGCTCTTTTTTGGCTCAAAAAAGCATTTTTGTTATAGAAACCAACATTGTTAAAGAAAAAGTATCTTCAAGGGATTGTTTACCGCCGTGAATTAAATCTTTCGGTATTGCAATACATCACTCTGCAACGAATAAAAAAAGCCAGAAAATTACTTATCGGCACATCGTACAGCATTTCGGAAATTGCCGAGCGTTGCGGCTTTGAAAATGTGTACTATTTTTCAAATATATTTAAAAAAACACAGGGCGTTTCACCATCGGCATACAGAAAATAATGATATTCACTCTGTTTAAATAATAGAAAAGCTCACCTGTAAAATATAGATGAGCTTTTCTATTATTTAATTTTTTCTGCCTCAGCCAGCATATTTTCAATGAATATACCATAGCCTTTGGCGGGGTCATTGACGAACACGTGAGTTATTGCTCCAACGAGCTTACCGTTCCGGAAGATAGGCGAACCTGACACAAGTGTTATCAATATGGGACAATAATTTTATAAATCGAAAAAGTATTCTTCTATTTCAGCACAAAGGAAGTGGTACACCGGTAAGTGAAGTTCTTGTATTTTGTAAGTTTCTATTTCCGGAACACAAATACAAATATCAGATAATTCACTTATTTTGCCGCCGTCTCCGCCTGTGAGAGATATGACGATAATTCCCAGCGCCCGAGCTACCTTTGCGGCATTTACAACATTTTTGGAATTACCTGATGTGCTGATTGCAAAAAGAACATCTTGTTCTTTTGCTAATGCCATCAGAGTTTGTGCATATACCAGTTCTGCATTTACATCATTGCAAAATGCGGAGTTGATTGCCGTGAAAGACGGTAGTGGAATGGCAGGAAATCCTTTTTGAAGTTGGTTCAGAATTTCATCATCAACGGAAGGATAATTTGTTTTCATTTCCAATTTTTCTTGTTCAGTCAAGGGGCGTGCTTTTAAAAAGCCCTTCATAAGTTCACCGGCAATATGTTCACAATCTGAGCAGCTTCCACCATTTCCGCAAAGAAGAAGCTTTCCTCCGGACTGATAACATTTAATCAATTCTTTTTTTGCATTTAAGATTGCATTGCTGCAACTGTTTAGATTTGGATATCTTCTTAGTAATTCTTTAATCATACAATATCAACTCCTAAAAGTGCCGTAGCAACTGCCGCATAATCACCAATATTTTCGCCTAGCATGGACGGCAATATTTTGCAACAATCTACGGAAGGTTGTAAAGCTTCTTTTTCAATTTCCGTTTTTGTTGCATTCCAAAGAAGGTTTTGATTTCGTGTAAAAATGCTACCGATTATAATTGCATCGGGGTTTAAAATATCAATAATTATTGATAAGCCTTTTCCTAAATATTTACCTGAAGTTTTATATGTATCAAGGGCGGTTTTATCTCCTGATATTGCCGCTTCGGCTATAGATTTAGCCGTAACATCTTGCGGCTTCATTCCAACCTTAAAATATGAAGGACACACTCCTTTTTCCATTGCTTCAAGTGCCTTTGAATACCCCAATTGTGCTATTCCGCCACCGCTACAAAACCCCTCAAACGAACCCGCTTTTCCAAAGCCGACAGGCCCTGATGAATCTAAACGAATATGCCCTATTTCACCTGCATTCCCATTTGTTCCATTGTATAATTTCCCGTTCAAAATCAACCCTGCCCCAAGGCCTGTTCCAAATGTGAGAAATATGACGTTTTTGTATCCTTTTCCGTTGCCGAACAACCATTCGGCCACAGCACAAGCATTTGCATCATTTTGAAGTTGTACGGGGACTTTGTAATGTTGGTTGATTTGACTTACGATATTAACATTTATCCACTTTGGTAAATTGGGTGGGTTAATAATGACTCCTTTTTCAGAATCCAAAGGCCCGCCGCAAGATACGCCTATATAGTCGGGTGTTTTTTCTAAAATGTCATCAGCACGTGTAATCAGCTTATTTATCATTTCATCGGCAGACACATTGTGGTTAGTCGGAATTTTTTCTTTTTTCAAAAGAGTTATCTGTTCTCCATCCCATTTTGCAGTTATTACAGCACATTTTGTGCCACCAATATCAAACCCAAGAATATACATAAAGCTACCCTCTCAAATCATACTTTTGTAAAAATGTTTTATACATCTCCAGTGAAATGGGCGGATAGCCGCAGAGATAATGGTTAAATCCACGCGCTCCGTTTACTTCCCACTCGAAAATCAGTATTTTTTGCTCTGCATAATATACAGGAACAGATGCAATCAAGGTGCTTGCGTTTTCCTTAGCGGAAAAATCACATTGATGAATAATTTCATTAGTTAAGGCATTTTTTACAGTCAATTTGCCATGCTTTGTTTCAAGCGTATCATTACATGCATATAAACTAAGATTCCAATTTTTTATTTCATCGGCACAAACAGTAAAAGGTGCCTGTGAACGTTTAATGTAGGAATAGGCTAATTTTTTGCTAAAATAATAATCTACTACCGCATCGGACATTTGAGGCCATCCGTCAAGAAGGTTCCACCAAATAATACCGGTTTTCTCAGGACGTGCAACTCTCATACGCTCAATAAAATATTTTTTTGCTTCTGCCTGCGAAATTTGTGAAGCGAGAATGTATTCATCTGCATCATTCGGTACTTCCCCGAAAAGTTGGCGAACCTGCTTTTCCATTAGCATTACTCTTTTGTCATTGCCGTTCTGGTCACTTGAGTGAAGTATCCATTCCTCATTATTTGTATAAGGCCATACTTTTTCATGGGTAATAAATTTTTTTATAGAATCAAGATCGGGACACCCATGATAGCCTGTTTCGCTTACGAAATGTGCTTTGTTGTTTTTGTAAAAATCGCTTTTAAAATAATCCCGCGGTCCCCAAAGATGATCTTCTATAAGGCGTGATCCCCAAACCTGTGATGTTTCTCCTTTATTGTACATTTCGCTTGTTATGTATGGCGAGCTTGGAAGATACGGTCTGCCTATATCGTTTAACTCAACGCATTTTGGCAGTACTTCGCGTGTTAATGTGTTGTTGTCAGGATTATATGCAATTGTACAGCTGTCAACCTCGTTGTCGCCTGCCCACAGAATAATAGACGGATGGTTGCGAAGCTTACGAATGACAGCGGTTGCTTCCTTTTCAAGTTTCTTTTTGAATGCCTCGTTTTCCGGATATGAAGCACATGCCATTGCAAAATCCTGCCATACCATAATACCGTTACGGTCGCAAAAATCAAAGAACTGATGGTCTTCGTATACATTTCCGCCCCAACAACGTAAAATGTTACAACCAATGTCTTTTACCATTGCAAGAGCAGAATCGTAGCGTTCGGCATCTCGACAGTGCATAGCATCCAAAGGCACCCAGTTAGAGCCTTTGCAAAAAATTTCAATACCGTTTATAAGAATTCTGAACTGTCCGTCATCGTCCTCTGTCGGATCACGCCGTTCCAGTTCAACGCTTCTTACGCCAAAACTGATTTTTTCCTGATGAACAAGATTTCCCTGACTGAAAATTTTTGCAGTTCCGTCATAAATGTTAGCATCGCCGTAACCGTATGGAAACCACAATTTTACATTATCAATATTAAAGTAGATTATTCCTGATTTTTTGTTACATTTAACTTTTTTGTAAAAACGGCTATCATCACAAGAAGCAGAGAGTTCAATTTCAATATCACTAAAGTCATTTGATTCAGATTCAAGAACATAGTAAAAATTGCAGCAGGCATCCCTTGCTTCAAAAAAAGTCTGAGAAAAATAAAGGCTATCACGGATTTCAAGTGTTACATCACGCCACAGACCTGAAGTTACAAGCCTTGGCATTATATCCCACCCGTAGCTGTGGGGAGCTTTTCGTATATGTCTTGATTCAATATTCATAGAATTTCTCAAAACTTTTAAGGTGTAGTCATAATTATTTGCCTCTAAAGTTGCCGATTTTATATGAACCGTCAGGACATTATCACCTTCTTTTAAAAGGTCATCCACCTTAAACTCGTGACTTATAAACATATTGTCACTTTCACCGAATTTAACACCGTTTAAAAAGTATTCAGCTATGCAGTCCACTCCTTCAAAAACCAAAAATACATTTTTTCTTGCATCAGGAGCAGTAAATGTGCGCTCATACCACCAATCATAATTTTCATATTTTTCTGCTTCTAAAACATTTTTTCCTATGTAAATATCTTCAGGAAGATACCCGTTTTTTGACAGGTCGAGCTGAACACATCCCGGAACAGTTGCCTCAAGTGAAATTGTTTCACCTGTTTTAAGAGTTGGATTTTTTCCTTTTAAATTCCATATTCCATTTAACGAAACCGTTTTCATATCAACACCTCCGTTATAATTGTACATCATCTCATATAACTCATCAATTTTAAAAGACAAAAAAACAAACACTTTTTTAGGATTTTTATTTACAATTACAAAATTTTTAAGTATAATCAGATTTGAGGTGAGTATTATGGAGGTTTTCAAAAAGAACAACAGGCTTTCTATTCCTGACGGAAAGCACTTGACAGTTTCTCGTCATACTATAACCGACAATCATCCTTTACACTGGCACAGCTATTTTGAACTTGAAATTATTCTGTCAGGATCAGGAAAATATATTGTAAATGATGTGGAGTATGATATCCAATCAAACAATGTATTTTTGCTATCCACCACAGATTTTCATTATATGGAAGCTGAAAAAACAACCCAACTTTTAAATATATCCTTTGATGATGAACTAGTAGACGAAGCGTTTCTCCCATTCCTTCTGTTTTCAAAAAACAAAATAGTTTACAAGCTCTGCGGCGATGAGCTTGTAAGACTTATAAATGCTACAGAACTTTTAGAGCACGAATATGAAACAGACGGAAACTGCCAAAGGCAGCTTTTGCAGTATATATTAAGCAGTCTTTTCAGAAAAAACAATGAATATTCTTCGTCTTCTAATGATGATCATTATAAGGGGATAAAACGGGCTATTATATATATGGAAATGCATTTCAAAGAAAAAATTACGCTTGATATGCTTGCAACGGAAGCCGGCTATCATCCGGCATATTTCAGTGAGTTGTTTAAAAAGGTTACGGGCGAGACTTATATTGCAACCTTAAACAAGTTGCGAATTGGATACGCAAAAACTCTTTTGTCAAATGGGTTTTCGGTATCACGGACTTGTTTTTTATCAGGCTTTAATTCTCTTTCAAATTTCGGTATCGTATTTAAAAAATTCTGTAATATGTCCCCTTATGAATATTTAAAAGCATCTCGAAATTAATGTATTTATATAAAAATGCTCACCTATTTGAACAGGTGAGCATTTCTTCTATTTGATTTTTTAGCCTCCGAGAGCATATTCTCAATAAATATCCCATAACCTCTGGTCGGATCATTGACGAACACATGAGTTATTGCGCCAATGAGCTTACCATCCTGTATTATGGGCGAACCGCTCACGAGTGATGTCAATATGGAACAACAAATTTTTCTTAAAAAATTTTCAAATTCAAGCTGTTTTATTGACAAAATTACCTATATTGATGATGAAATGATCAAATTTGTCAACAGATTTTAGCTTCGGATTATAGGAATACCGGATCGAATAATAGGAAAGCCGCATAATTTATCTGTTGATTTTAATATATTTGTTTTAGTCAAAGATAATTTCAAAACTCATATTTTCTTGACATTCAGCAACCGAAAAACTTACATATTCGGATTCGCCGATTGTATATATATCAAAATCGGTTTCTACGCCGTTTATCAACAATGCGGAAGCTTTTTTGTTTTTCGGCAATAAAATCCGGACTGACATTTTCTTTGCGGGTGAAATAATATCATATCGCATACCATACTCTTTTAAAATATATCTCACGTCAACTAATGTATGGCTGAGTTCATAGCCTGTAATATATCTGAGCTCGGTGTAATGTGTTACGGGGAATTTGGGAGAAAACTCAATTCCATCATAATTTACCCCGGTATTTTTTATTCCGGCAAGGCCTTCATCAACTGCACTTATAAATGCTGCTGCACCCCAACTGCTCGGACCACCCTCCGGTTGCGGACGGGAATCCGGATAATACAAGAAAAATATATTGTTATCGCGTTCAACAAGCTTTATAAAACGCGAAACGATGTCCCAACCATACTCTTCATAGCCGTTGTTGAATGCCGCTTTTGCAAGCTCGCCCGCAGTAAAGGGTGAAATAGCTCCATTTACGTATTGTCCTTCTTTATGCGATTTGAAGTCCTTGTATGGAGGGTCAATAGAAAACCATTCAGCAAACATATTTGTTGTTTCTTTTCTTTTCATATATTCTTTTATGATATTGCGTGATTCCTCAACAGATGTTAAACCGCGATTTATATCGTATGGATTTGAAAGAGAAAGTCTTTCGTTTTCTAAGTTGTCAATTCCGTCATGATTAAGGTGTAACTGATGAATAAAGAAACTTCCATTCCATAAATATTTCATAATATTTTCACGTAACATTTCAGCACGGTTTTCCCATTGTTTTGCTTTGTCACTGTTTCCAAGACGGTTGTTAAACCAAGCAAGCTGTTTCATCGCCTGATAAACGCCTGAATTGTCACCGTGCATAATTGACATTGGTTCATCATCGTGTATTCTGCGGTCATCCCGGCTTCTTTCAAGGTATGTAAAATCCCACGTATCAATAGTAAACGGGCGCTTAACAAGACCGTGTTTTTTATCCCAACGCTTTGCATCAGAGGTAATATAATTAATTCCTTTTTCTAATTTAGGCAGCACCGAGCGAAGCCAGTTGTTATCTCCTGTAATCTGATATAAATACATTGCACCTTCAACAACAAGATACTCAATATCAGCCTCTAATTCAAGACGCACCAAGGTCAGGTTATCGTCGGGATACATAATCCTGCAATCTTCATTGACCATTTTCCAATGATAGTCATCATATTGCTTAATTAACTCATAAAATTGACCATCTTCTCTTTGTGTATCAATAATAAAATTTAAAAATGATGCCAAGTCATATTCAAAATATTTCATGCCTTTCATTATATTAACATGATCTCGTATCCAATTTTTATTACACATCAAAACTTTTCCGTCAATCAAAACAAGTGCTCTGTCGGCATAAATATTGCTTCTTAGAGTATGTAAAAATTCACCTAACTTATAATCTGTTGTTGTAAGAACAGAAGGAAAGCCTATCTCTCTGTTATTATAGGTGCCATTATGTCTGCCATTTATATTCATGGCCGGTAATTTGTGCTCAAATTCAATCATATTTTCAAACTCCTTTTAAAAAATTCCGATAATCACTATTGAAACAGTTCCGAGTAGCAATGCAATGATCTTTTTTGCATTATATTTCTCGCGGCATAACAGTATGCCCATTATTGTTGATAACAAAACTACACCGCCGTTAAAACCCGGAAAAAATATCACAGCATGCAATGCCCCTGATAAAAAAGCATTTAGTCGGTTGTAACCGCAACTTAATACGCCGGAAATGATAGCATAAAGCAAAAACCGCTTTATTCCTGTGTCATCTTTTAAAAAGTTTTCAGGTCGATAACTTATGCTTATAATCAGGAATGCTACCATCATAACGAGTGCGGAACATATCATCATTGCAGATAAATCCGTGTTACCTCCATATTTTGAAAATGCCTTAAATATAATTCCTACACCTGATGCAAAAACAAAAAAGAAAAATACATATATTATCCATTTCAAAGAAAAGGATTTTTTTCCCGGTTGATATACACATAAAAATACGGAAATAATCAGCAAAATCAAACCCAATAATTGCATTATGTTGATTCTTTCGTCCCAAGCAATATAACTTACAATCAAAGAAACAAGCAAAGAACAATTTCCCAAAAGCGTAGTAACAGATACATCTCCGGTTGACATTGCACGGCTTTTGAAAAACATAAAAAATAGTTGTACGCTTCCATAAAGCATGCCCCATAGGATTGCATCCATACTGAATTGAGGTGTGCTCCCGCTGAGCAATAATAGTAATATAACCCAAACAACCGAGCTGATAAAATTAAACGGGTAAATTGCATAAGAATTTTTGATTGGCGCTTTATGTAGTAATACACTGTTGAGCGAAGCAAATAAGACAGAAGTCCCAAGCAAAAAATAAATTTTAATCACCCCCCTTACTCATATAAATCATATCAAAAAAAACAAAGTCTTTCTATATTTTAACAAGTCATTTTATGTGATTTCTAATCATTTTATTGACAAAATAACCTTAATTTGATAAAATTTATGTGGAGGAATTAAATATGGATTATCTGAATTACACATTTTCATCTTTTGCTACTGTAACAAGCTATGATAAATATATTGTGCAACATGTAAAAGAAAGAAAACTGACTGAAATTTATCATACACATGATTTTTATGAAATTATTGAAATTATGGACGGAAGCGCAGAAATGATTTTAAATGATGTGTGTTATACGCTAAGTCAAAACGCTACTGTTTTTATGCGCCCCGGGGACAAACATAAATTTATCAATCAGTCAAGAAATCTAAATTTATTTTCTTTGTCAATATGTGCAAGTGAGTTTGAATTTTTTTTGAACGCATACGATAACACACTTCTTAAGTATGTATCATCACTTGAAATTCCTATAATAAATACTTTGCGGTATAACTATTTTTCTCGGGACTTTTTATTAGATACTAAAAACATGGAATATGAATACAAGTTCAGAATGTTGCTTTCAGGTTTCATAAAAATGATTGCAGATCAAAAGTATTCAGCAAAGAGCAACTACACAAGTAGTGTTCATTTCGCCATGACAGAAATGAAAAAGATTGAAAACTTAAAGGAAGGTATTGAAAAATTTGTGAAATTGTCCGGATACAGTCGAGCGCAACTTTCGCGTATAATAAAAAAAGAAACCGGGCTAACATTACAAAAGTACATTGCAGATTTAAGATTGAGTACTGCATATAATATGCTGATACTAACTCAGGAATCAAGCGAAAATATTGCCGATAGAGTCGGTTATTCAAGTTTTAGTCATTTTAGTAAAATATTTACCCAAAAATATCGTATGACACCTGCTGTTGTCAGAAAAACAAAAAGCATTTTTACGATTTAATTAATATAATTTCACACAAAAAGACTCTTCTTAAAAAGAGCCTTTTTGTGTTACTTATTTACTTTTCTCCGCTTCTGCCAGCATATTCTCGATAAATATTCCGTATCCTCTCGTTGGATCATTTACGAAAACATGAGTAACTGCTCCAACTAATTTACCATTCTGAATAATTGGACTACCTGACACGAGTGATGTCAATATGGGACAACAAATTTTTATCTTTTTTGACAATTATTGATATTATAATGCAATTGGGATATAATATCAATATAAACACAGTAACGAGGGACCAATATCATGAAACATACCAATAATCAATCAAACGATTTTAAAATACTTGATCAACTTCATTTGACAGCTTTAAATATGAGTACCATTGATGGGTATAGAAGAGTGTTTGAATATTCACATCCAAACCATGAATGGACTCTTCTTACAACCGAAGATTTTTTGTTAAAAATCAATGCAATTAGCATGTCATCAGCAGGCGTATTATGTCCAACAATCGGTGGATTGCTTATGTTCGGATATTTTGATTCAATCAAATCAATCTTTCCAAACTTTTTTATGGAGTTCAAAAGATATATTATCGGATATCCTGTATGTATTCCGCACTTGATTTCAGGCGATGCTTCCAAGTGCGATAATTTATTTGAGTTCTTCTATACGGTGTATCCACATTTCGTTTGTGATGTAGAGAAACCTTTTCAACTGGACGAAAATTCATTGCGAGTTGATGTTACACCTGTTCACAAAGCGATGGCAGGACTGCTTTGGAATACACTTATACATTCCGATTATTCGGGCGAAGGTGGCATTATAATTGAGCAACGATATAAAAACGTTGTAATATCTACGCCTGGTAAATTTGGAATACCGATAGAAGATGTATTCTTAAATCCTCAAAGCAAACCGGTAAACCAGAATATTTATAACATGTTTTCTCTGATACATGACAATAGTAGCAAAACTCGTGATTTAAAATATCTTTTGGATACTTGGCAGGAATATGGATTCCCAATGCCAATTATAGAACAATCGTCAAATCCTGACAGAGTAACTATCAGCATATGTAATATAAATAGTAAATGTTAAATAGTAAGCATTTTAAAAAGGAGTCGATATCGACTCCTTTTGTTTTGTATATCCAAAGATTCCATTCGATGTGTTTGGCGTTTCGTTCGTTATAATTTTATTACATAACTTGCTTAACTATCTGGCACAGTATTTGTATCCTTGTTAAATTACCCCCACGAACGACCAAATAATTCACTTCCGTTTGGCGCAAGACATAATACAGATTTTTCTACAAGGATTTTACCTGCTTTTTCCGTATATGAGTTATGCTTGTCCAATGAAATGAATACTTGTTTGCCACTTTTTTCGTATAATTCTAAAATTCTTTCAATTGCCGTGTCAGAGATTTGTTTTAAAACAATCGAATCATGAACAATAGCCGGAAGAGGCGTCAGTTCAAGAACTGCTAAATCAAATACCACCAATCCCTTGTAAGCAATACCTGTACCAGTATCATCTGGTGTAAAAAAAGTATAGTTGCCATTAGAAAAATCTATTATTGGAGCATTGCATGATTTGTCATATATATAATCATTAACTTCTTTCATTTTAGAATTAATAGTATTTTGGAGGATTGCAAATTGCTCTTTTTCGATAGCATCGAGATTATCTTTGTCTTCTCTATTGTTTTTTTGTAATTCAGTCAATTTGTCGTATCTGCTATTAGCTAACTTTAAGCTATCTATTTGTCTAATCAACTCCGAATGCCTATGTAGAATTGTTTTAGATATAGTAGGGTTACCAATCAGTTCTTCAAGTTGATCTTCATAATCTTTAATAAGTGCATTGCAATCTTCCAACTCCAAAGTTAACTTGTTACATTCTTTCTTTATTTCATTTTTAAAAATTTTAGAAATAGTTTTATGGAACTTTTCAACGGATTCGAGTTTTTCCAAATCTACAGCAGGAAAGAACTCTTGTAAGGCAGATAAATCATTTGTAGTTGCAGAGAATTTATATTCAAAATCCTCTGTCAAAGACTCCAATCTAAGTCGTATTCTACTGCGTTCACGACGAGCGTTTGAAAGTGCTTTTTTTAATAGAATTGCCGCCTCAGAAGTTTCTACACTTAAATTAGAAATTTGGAATTCCATGGACTTGGTTAAGGAAGTTGTCCATTTTCGCAACGCAGAAACAAGTCTGCCAAATAATTCGTTTGCCAAAATTTCATCACATGAAAAATATGTAGCAATAGTAGAAATCAAAGACTTTTCTATATCTTCGAGTCCATACTGATTTCCTTTAATTGAAAAATCTTTAAAAAAAGGAACCGCCTTTTTAACATCACTTATTTTAAGTAAATCACACATCTCTTCCCATTGAAGATATAAGTTTTTATCTGAAAACTGTGGGACATCACCATCTTTTACCGTTGATAAGTTTTTACTTAATAGTTCGAAAAATTTTCCTATTGGATAAGCACTATAAGTTTCCCCGTTGTATGTTCGCTGTCTTCGATTAGTTCCTAAGGTACGGTTTGTATATAAAATAGGTTTGATAGAATTTGCTCCAGAATTTGTAGCATCATCCCAACCACACATTATGGCTGATAATAAACACTTTTTACTAGGCCTATCAGGGTCAGTTTCAAATAATTTTCCGAAAGTTAAATTGTGTTTTATGGAAGTGGAAATTTCGTGTTTAATCTGATAACAAATTTGTTTTTTATCGTCTTTATATTCAACCACTACATCGTCAATAGTGTCATATTCAGGATGCTGAAATATCACGCTTTCGATTCCATTATCAGGATTTAGCATTTCAACTATATGCTTAAGACCAACATACCATTCAAACCAATAAGGATCACCTATTCCAGGTGTTGGCATATAATCATCTCCTAATCATAAGAATGTTTATAAGTTTACAAACTCAATTATATCCTCAATTCTAACATCAAGTTTTTCGCAAATACGAAGTAGGATATCAACACCGACCGATTCATCCTTGGTTAACTTTTGGACAGTGGTAGTGCTTATTCCTGTAAGTTTTCGCAAGTCAAGTTTAGTCATATTTTTATCAAGCAGGAGGTGCCACAATTTTTTATAGCTTATTTTCATTTATCAGCACCGCCTTTTTGAGATTCTAAAAGTTTTACACTGCTGTTGCCGATAAGTGTTGTAAGCTGTTCTATCGCCATTGTATTCAGCCTTTTTAAGCGGCCACTTTGTGGAATTCCTTGCTTTATAAGTTCAGCATTCATGCTTTCAAGATTGGAAAGTACGATAAGTTGCTGAATTGTAGCATAGTCCCTGATGTTTCCCTTCTTATCAGGGTTTTCAGCACGCCATTCCTTAGATGTTTTCCCGAACAAAGCTACATTCAGGACTTCTGCCTCACTGGCATAAGTTATTCCTTGCTGTGCCGGAGTAACTCCAAGGGGAATAAGCTTGTCCTTGATTGCATCAGTATGTATTTTATAATTAATCTTTGAAATAGTTCTGTTTACATTCCATTCTAATGATAAACGACTGTTTTCATCAGATTTAAGCCGTTGATAATCTTTAATAATATATAGCTTAAATTCTGCAGATACCCATGAAGCAAATTCAAAGGCAATATCTTTGTGGGCAAATGTTCCGCCATATCTCCCTGATTTTGAGATAATACCAATAGCATTCGTATTTTCAATCCATTTTTTAGGAGACATTGTAAATGCATTTGCACCGGCGTCTTTTTTAAACCCCTCGAATTCGATGGGTTTAAAATCAGGGTTGTTTAACTGTTCCCATAAACCCAAGAATTCAATGGTGTCTTTATTTCTCATCCAGTTCTGTATTGTTGCAGTTGGATCATCACTTTTGTATCTTGCAATATCGGTAAGCGAAATATAATCATTCTCGTTACCTTCTGAGATTACAGCAATTTCATTACCATTAGCATTTATGGTAGCCTTCATTTTCCTTCACTCCTATGTATCATTCTGTATAATAATATTATAGCATATGTTATGCTAATTAGCAATATTATTTTCGCATTTGCGAAATTATTTGTTTTTCAAAGCAATTAATGCTCTCTCCTTACAGTTGTTGTAAACTTCTAAGCTCATAATTACAAGTTCGCCGACACCGTTTTTTATAATGTGGATGGCATTTTTAGTTTGTGCACATCGTTTACTGAGTTCTCCTGTGTTTTTAAGAGCTTTGATGTTTATAAACAAAGGCATATATTCAAGCACTTTAGCAACGTCTATCTTGCCATCTATTATGTATGGATTGAGATATTTATCAAAAAAGTCTACATCCATAATAACCATTTCGGGTGTACCATTGCGTGTAACATAAACTGGGACCTTGCACTCCTTACAGTAATTAATAATACCACTTGTGTCCTTTAAATAAGATAATGGGATGTACTTTGACATATTAAATTCCTCCTTATTTTTTTATTATTGTAAATTTGTCCTTCCATAAGGTAATAACAGTTGAAAAATCTAAAATCTGGTCACTTAACCAAAAATGTAACACAATTGTAATATTGCATGCGGAATAGGTCGTTAATTCTCTTTGTATAATGCTCTTGACTCATAATGACCATTACTTCGTATCCGCTTTTTATAACACTTATTGGTGCATCTGTTTTTGAACATCTTAAAGAAACTTCGCTTGTGAGTTTAAGTGTTTTAATAGGGAACGAGTATGGGACACCAATATATTCTTTTGAGTAATCAACATTTCCGTTGGAGTCACGATATCTCATATGTTGGTTAAAAAAGTCAGAATTCATTATTACAAGTTCGGTATAACCATTTCTTGTAACAAAGATAGGTTCTTTAATCTGTTGACACATTTCACAGATAAATGTTGTGTCTTTTAATGTTGATAATGGAATAAACTTCGGCATATTCTTTTACCTCCTTAAATTTTATAGTGGCTTAATTATGTCCTTTTTATTTTTTTCTTTTATATAATAAAAATGCTCACCTATATCCAATATAAGTGAGCACTAAAGTTATTTGATTTTTTCAGCCTCCGCTAGCATATTTTCTATAAATATCCCATAACCTCTTGTTGGATCATTCACAAATACGTGTGTTACAGCTCCCACAATTCGGCCATTTTGAATTATCGGTGAACCCGACATTCCCTGGACTATGCCGCCGGTTTTGGTTAAAAGTCTTTCATCGGTTACCTGTACTATCATTCCTTTAGAGGTGTAAAGATTACTTTTTAAAAGTTTTACTATTTTAACCGAATATTTTTCAACCTTTGTTCCGTTTACGCAGCAATAAATAAAGGCATCGCCTTCTTTTACATCTTTATGAGTTCCAAGAGGAATTTCCTGTTTCTGAGGAACCTGATAGCTTTTCCCCCTGACACCCTCGGCTGTATTTCTTTTTATGATTCCTATTTCAGTATCACCTGCAGAAAAACCGCCCTCAAGTTCACCCGGATTACCCTTTTCCCCTTTAACTACCCCGGATACGGAGGCGTTATACACCTTACCCTCCCGAAGTAAAAGCGCCTTATTGATATCCTTATCGGAAATTGCATGGCCGAGAGCCGCAAAATCTCCCGTATCTTTCATATAAAAAGTAACGGTCCCTATTCCTGCGGTACTGTCTCTTATCCAGAGACCGACTTTATATTCATTATGCTGTTTTGAAAAAACGGGAGTTATGGTTGTTGTAAGCTTTTTTCCTTTTCTTAAAATTTCAAGCTCGTATTCATCCCCGCCGACTATCATTGAAGAAAATTCTTCGTTTGTATTTATTTCATAGCCGTTTATCCTTTGAATATAATCTCCGCTTTTTAAGCCTGCATCCTTACCGGGATAAATTCTGCCGTTCTCGGTATTTACAAAAGAAATATCAACAATATAAACCCCATCGGTATAGACCTTCATTCCCACAAGTTCGCCGCCGGGAATTACATATAACGGTTGAGCAAGCGCATTTTCCTCGGTTGCATTTGTTTCATAAAGAAAAGAACGGCTCCCTGCAATTATTCCCGCAAGAATTACAGCAGAGATTAAAATTTTAAATTTGTTTTTCAGCAAATTCATCACCTCAAAAATCAGAAAGTACAAATTTATTTTTGATTTTTAAGGTTTTTATATACTAAAAAAAGCACCCAAAAAGGGTGCTTTTTAAGTTAAAAGTCAATTTGTTTCAATTAAGCCGTAATTTTTATCTTTTCTTTTATAAACAATGTTAATTTTGTCATCCTCTGCATTTGTAAACACATAGAATTCGTGATTAAGCAAATTCATTTGAAGAATTGCTTCGTCTACACTCATTGGTTTAACAGAAAACTTTTTGGTTTTAACAATGTTAAACTCTTTTTCTTCTTCATAAGGCACGTCGGGAATTTCCGCAAAATATTCTTCATAGCCCGATTTTTTAACCTTTTTCTGAAGCTTTGTTTTGTATTTACGAAGCTGTCCCTCAAGGAGAGAAATAATCTTATCAATAGCTGTTTTTGCATCTTCATCAAAGGTCTGAGCTCTTAAAATCATATCACCGGATGTAATTGCAATTTCAAGATAAATAACCTCGTTTTCCATCTTGAACTTTACATCGGCAATGGCATCATCTTTTAAAATTTTGTCAAACTTTGCCAGTTTCTTTTCAAGCTTCTCCTTTGTTGAATCGATCAGGTTTACCTTTTTTGTTGTCAGATTGATCTTCATACGTTTTTCTCCTTCCGCATTCAACCGCTTTTGCGATTAAATTATTTCTATTAAATGTCGTGTTACATGACAACTAATATTCACCGTCACCGGAAGTCCCGCTATGCAAGTCGGCTCCGAGTTAATTATTCCAAGTTTTTACTGCCTTATTTATATACTTCTACAAAAGTTTGAAATTTCCTTTTTTTCTCAGACAAAAATTAAATCAATTTGTCCCGAAAGGCGGTCAGCCCTTGTTACAATCACCTCTGCAGTATCTCCTATACGGTAAGTTTTTCCCGTTCTTTCGCCGATAACGCTCATTGTATCTCTGTCAAATTCAAAATAATCGCCCTTCATATCAACAAATCTTACAAGACCTTCAACCGTGTTTTCAAATTCAACAAATATTCCGAAAGAGGTAACCGAAGAAATTACTCCCTTAAGGGTATCCCCTACAAACCTTTCCATATATTCTGCCTTTTTCATATCTTCAATTGTGCGCTCGGCAGTTGCTGCAATAACCTCGGCTTCACTTGAAGTTGCCGCAGCATCTCTGGCAAAGGACTTGTAAATCTTAACGCTTTTTTCGTTCATTTCACCTTCAAGATATAATTTAAGAATTCTGTGAACAACCAGGTCGGGATATCTTCTTATAGGCGAAGTGAAATGTGTATAATATTTTGCCGCAAGTCCAAAATGTCCCTTGCACTCTGTAGTGTAACCGGCTCTCTTCATAGAACGTAAAGTAAGCCTGCTGATAAGATTCTCCTCTTCACTGCCCTCAATCTCTTCAATTAATTTCTGAAGTTCCTTAGGATGTACCTCATCATTGGAAATTCTGATTGAATGTCCAAAATTATTAATAAACATTCCAAG
>JAZUPZ010000018.1:0-35598 GCA_045605445.1 Clostridia bacterium
TCGCATATCCATTATAACACAGATTTTAAATTCGGCACTATAATTTTTGTTTTTTCTTCCTGTTTTACCCATAAAAATATGCACCTCCAAAAGTGTCTAACTTTTGGGGTGCATATCAAAAAAGGGATTCTTTTTTATTGCTGATAATTATTTCAGGTTTCCTTCAAGAATTTCAAGCTGTTTTTTGATTGCGGCAGGAAGTCTGTCACCAAACTGTGCAAAATATTCTTTCTGGTTTTCTACATCTTCGTTCCATACGTCTTTGTCAACTGTGAGAAGAGCTTTAAGCGCATCCATATCTATATCAAGATCAGTAATGTCTATATCTTCAGGTTTTGGCATATAACCAATTGCACTTTCAACAGCATCTGCTTTTCCTTCACATCTGTCAAGAATCCAAAGGAGAACTCTCATGTTGTCACCGAATCCGGGCCACATAAAGTTACCTTCATCATCCTGTCTGAACCAGTTAACATGGAAAATCTTAGGAGCTTTTTCAGGATCCATTTTATTACCCATTTCAAGCCAATGTCCAAAGTAGTCAGCCATATTGTAGCCAACGAAAGGTTTCATAGCCATAGGATCTCTTCTTACAACACCAACTGCACCTGCAGCAGCAGCAGTAGTTTCAGAAGCCATTGTTGCACCAACGAATACACCGTGTTCCCAATCTCTTGCCTGGTAAACCAATGGAGCACATTTAGCACGTCTGCCACCGAATACGATAGCAGAAATCGGAACTCCCTGAGGATTTTCAAATTCTTTTGAAATACATGGGCAGTTTACTGCGGGAGCAGTAAATCTTGAGTTAGGATGAGCCAACTTATTTCCTTCTGCAGTGTATTCTTTGCCGTTTACTTTAGCACCCTTCCATTCAGTTGCATTTTCAGGAGGATTCTTGTCAAGACCTTCCCACCAAACAGTATTATCATCATTGTTTATAGCAACGTTTGTGAAAATAGTGTTTTTCTTTGTAGCTTCAAGAGCATTAAAGTTAGTTTTTTCACTTGTTCCCGGAGCAACGCCGAAGAAGCCTGCTTCAGGGTTGATAGCATAAAGTCTGCCGTCATCGCCGATTCTGAGCCATGAAATATCGTCACCAACTGTCCATACTTTATATCCCTTTTCTTTAAGATATTTTGGCGGGATAAGCATTGCAAGGTTTGTTTTACCGCAAGCAGACGGGAAAGCTGCACAAATATATTTTACTTCGCCCTTTGGATTTTCAAGACCGAGAATAAGCATATGTTCAGCCATCCAACCTTCCTGCATACCGAGGTATGATGCAATTCTGAGAGCAAAACATTTTTTGCCGAGAAGAACGTTGCCGCCGTATGCAGAGTTGATAGACCAGATTGTTTTGTCCTGTGGGAACTGTACAATATATCTGTCGTCAGGATTTACATCTTTTTTAGCGTGAAGGCATTTAACAAAATCGTCACTGTCACCAAGGTTGTCAATAACAGTTTTTCCGATTCTTGTCATAATAGCCATATTGAGAACAACATAAATGCTGTCTGTGAGCTCAATACCAATTTTAGAGAATGGTGAGCCTACAGGGCCCATTGAGTAGGGAATAACATACATTGTTCTTCCTATCATTGAACCTGTATAAAGTTTTTTAAGTTTGGCATACATTTCTGCAGGGTCCATCCAGTTGTTAATAGGACCTGCTTCTTCTTTTGTAGGAGTACAGATGAAAGTTCTGTCTTCTACACGTGCTACGTCGTTTTCAGCTGTTCTGTGATAGTAACAGCCTGGGAGTTTTTCCTGATTAAGCTTAATCATTTCGCCTGTAGCAACAGCTTCTGCTCTTAAAGCTTCAAGCTGTTCCTCTGAACCGTCAATCCATACAATGCTTTCCGGTTTTGTCATTTCAGCCATTTCATTGAGCCAATCGAGAACAACTTTGTTGTTTGTCATTTTTAATTCCTCCGTTTCAATTTTTGCAAAATATTTTTAAATCTGATTTAATCAGAGTTTGCACTAATCTGATAACAGGTCAGACAACCTTTCGAAGTCTTTCATAGAAAGTGTTTCGCCTCTGCATTTTTCATTTAATCCGCAAGCTGTAACTGCATTTGTAATTTCCTCTTTAGTCTTGTTTTTAAGTCCTGACGCAAGAGCGTTTATTAGTGTTTTCCTTCTTTGTGCAAATGCAAACTTAATCAGTTTGAAAAACATTTTTTCATCTTTGGGGTTAACCGGAGGGTTTTCCCTGATTTTAAGATTTATAACGCTTGAGTAAACTTTTGGACTTGGTACAAATACCTCTGGAGGTACTGTTAAAAAGATTTCGGGTTGTGAATAATAATTAACTGATAAAGTTATTGCACCGTAATCTTTACTTCCGGGAGCAGCGGCAAATCTTTCAGCAACTTCCTTCTGTATCATTACTGTAATGCTGCTTATCTCACTTTTCTCCTCAAGCAGTTTCATAACAATAGGTGTTGTAATATAATAAGGTAGGTTAGCAACAACTTTAACATTTTTTTCGTTTTTTGTAAGCTGATCAATTGAAATTTTCATAATGTCATTGTTGATAATTTCTATATTATTATACTCAGATACAAGATCGGTTAAAACCGGAACAATCTTTTTGTCAATTTCTACTGCGATTACCTTTTTGCATTTTTCTGCAAGCCTTGTTGTAAGAACACCAAGACCGGGTCCTATTTCGAGCACGGTATCATTTTCTGTTATTCCTGAACCATCTATAATAGCAGAAAGATATTCTTCGTCAAAAAGAAAGTTCTGACCTAGTGATTTCTGGAAATTTAGCCCATGCTTTGACATTATTGATTTTATTTCATTAACTGACGAAATATGGGACATAAATACCTCCAGAATAATAATCAAAAACATTATATCATATAATTTAAAAAAAAGCAAAAGAAACTTGAAAAAAATAGTAAAAAATAAAAAAATTAGAAAAACTATTGATTTTTTCAAATGTTAGTGATATACTATTAAGGCTGTAATTAAGCACATGCTGAATTTGCTGGTGGTGCCGGCGGTGTCCGGTGATCGGCAAAAAACTAAATTCAGTATGGAAGAAAAACCATGGAGGTGTAGTAAAATGGCAGTTATTTCAATGAAACAATTGCTCGAAGCGGGTGTACATTTCGGTCACCAGACAAGAAGATGGAACCCCAAAATGGCAGAGTATATCTTTGCAGAAAGAAACGGTATCTACATTATTGATTTGCAGAAAACCGCAAAAAAAATTGAGGAAGCTTATGCTTTTATCAGAGACATCGCAGCTGATGGCGGCGAAATTTTGTTTGTAGGTACAAAGAAGCAGGCTCAGGAATCAATCAAAGAAGAAGCTGAAAGAGTTGGAATGTATTATGTAAATGCAAGATGGCTCGGTGGTATGCTTACAAACTTCGGTACTATTAAGAAAAGAATCGAAAGATTGAAACAGCTTAAGAAAATGGAAGAAGACGGCGTATTTGAACTTCTCCCTAAAAAAGAAGTTATTAATCTTAATAAGGAAACTGAAAGACTCGAAAAATATCTCGGTGGTATCAAAGAAATGAAAGATATCCCTGCAGCTATGTTCGTAGTTGATCCTAAAAAAGAGAAAATTGCAATTTCTGAAGCACACAAGCTTAACATTCCTGTTGTTGCAATTGTTGATACAAACTGTGATCCTGAAGAAGTTGATTACCCGATTCCCGGAAATGACGATGCAATCAGAGCTGTTAAATTGATTGCTTCTACAATCACAAACGCTATTCTTGAAGGTAAACAGGGTGAATCTTATTCTGTTGAAGAAACTTCAGAAGAAGCAGTTGCAGAAACTGAAGAATAATTTAAAGCGGAGGAATAGAAAATGTTTACAGCTAAAGACGTAAAAGAATTAAGAGAAAGAACAGGCTGCGGTATGATGGACTGTAAAGCTGTTCTTGTTGAAGCTGATGGCGATATGGATAAGGCTATTGAACTTCTTAGAGAAAAAGGTCTCGCAAAGGCAGCTAAGAAGGCAGGCAGAATCGCTGCTGAAGGTCTTGTTGAAGCTTATGTTACAGAAGATAACAAAGTTGGTGCTATAATCGAAGTTAACTCTGAAACTGACTTCGTTGCAAAGAATGCTGAATTCAAAGCATTTGTTTCTACACTTGCTAAAATTGTTGCAGAAGAAAATCCTGCTGATGTTGATGCTCTTAAAGCTCTTAAATATACAGATACTGAATTAACAGTTGATGATATGCTTAAAGAAAAGATTCTTACAATCGGCGAAAACATGAATATCAGAAGATTCACAAGATATGAAGGACAGGTTGTTTCTTACATTCACGGCGAAGGAAGAATCGGTGTTATGGTTAATGTTGAAGGTGATCTTTCAAAAGGTGCTGAAGCGGCAAAAGATGCAGCAATGCAGATTGCAGCTATTAATCCTCTTTTCCTTACAAAAGAAGTTGTTCCTGCTGAAACTATTGCCAATGAAAAGAACATTATCATGGCTCAGATTAAAGAAGATCCCAAGAATGCTAACAAACCTGAAAATATTATTGAAAAAATGGTTGATGGTAAAATCAACAAATATTTCCAGGAAAACTGCTTACTTCAGCAAGCTTTTGTTAAAGATGACAAAGTTACAGTTGCTAAATACCTCGAATCAAATGGCGTAATGGTAACAGATTACGTTAGATTTGAAAAAGGTGAAGGCATCGAAAAGAAAGAAGATAACTTTGCTGAAGAAGTAGCAAGCATGATGAAATAAAATAATTTAACTGCTGCAGTAATGCGGCAGTTTTTTAGAAGGAGTTTTAATTTATGAATGTACTTTCAATCGGAAACAGTTTTTCTCAGGATGCTCAGAGATATCTCCATCAGGTGGCAAAATCTGTGGATGAAGATATAACTGCTGTAAATCTATTCATAGGTGGTTGTTCCCTTTTTACGCATTTTGCTAATATCGGTAATGATGCCAAGGTATATGAATTACGGTATAATGGTGAAAACACACGCTTTAAAGTTTCAGTAAAAGAAGCCCTTCTCAGCAGAGAGTGGGATTTTATTACTATTCAGCAGGCGAGTCATTTCAGCTATGATTACAACACATATCAACCTTATGCTAACAAGTTGGTTGAATACATAAAAAAATATGCTCCCAAAGCTAAAATACTTATTCATCAGACATGGGGATATGAGTCGAATTCCGAAAGAATTATCAACCAAGGATTTGAAAAATTTGAGGATATGTTTGCAGAAGTAAAAAAAGCATATGCCAAACTTGCTGAAGAAGTTAAAGCAGATGGTATTATTCCTAGTGGTCAGACTATGTCAAATATGCTGAAAAACGGCTTGGAAAAAGTTCACAGAGACTGCTTCCATGCTGATTTGGGATATGGAAGATTTGCACTTGCTCTTACATGGCTTGAATATCTCACAGGTAAAGATAGCAGAGAAGTACAGTTTAATAATTTCGATATTGAAGTATCGGAAAAAGAAATTGAAATTGCCAAAATTTCTGCACATGAAGCCGTTGAATGTAACTAAATATAAAAGCGCTCTTTGAGCGCTTTTTGTTGATTTTAAACGTAATCTGTGTTATACTGTTAAAAATAAAACAAAGGGAGTAAATTATGAAGAACGGTTTTATAAAAGTTGCAGCAGCTTCGCCTAAAGTGAGTGTTTCAGATTGTAAATATAATAAGAATCAAATAATTTCGTGCATCAGGAAAGCAAGAGAGCGCGGGATAAAACTTTTGGTTTTACCTGAACTTTGTGTTACCGGATATACATGCGGGGATTTGTTTTTTCAGGATTTACTCTTGTCAGAGGCTATGAATGCAATATCTGAGATTAAAAGGGAAGCTTTAAACATAATGGTTATGGTTGGAGCTCCAATGATTTATAACAATAAACTTTATAACTGTTCTTTTGTTATGTATAACGGAAACCTTCTGGGAATTATACCGAAGAAAAATATCCCGGCGAGTGGAGAATTTTATGAAAAAAGATATTTCGAAACGGCGTTTGAGGGTGTAAAAGAAATAGAATTTGAAAACAGATCAATTCCTTTTGGTACAGATGTAATTTTTTCTTGTTGTGAAATTCCGGGATTCAGAATTGCTTGTGAGATCGGGGAGGATCTGTGTGCAGTTGAGTCTCCTTCTGTAAAACATGCTCTTGCCGGAGCAACTGTTATTTGCAACTTGTCGGCAAATTGTGAGATTGTAGGTAAGGCCGATTATAGAAAAAAACTAGTAACAAATCATAGTTCTCGTATTGTGGCGGGATATATTTATGCCGGGGCAGGAGAAGGTGAGTCAACTCAGGATTCTGTTTATTCGGCACATTGTATTATAAACGAAAACGGAACGTTGCTAGATGAAAGTATATGGAATGAAAAAAAATTCGTTGTAAGTGAAATTGATGTGTTTGCATTAAATAATGAAAGAAGAAAAAACACGGAGTTTAACAACGGTTCTATTGAACAATATGTATATGTTCCTTTCAATATCAAACCTGAAAAAACAGTTCTCACAAGATATGTGGAACCTTTTCCCTTTGTCGGAGACGAAGGATACAAACAAAACGAAAGGTTTGAAAGTATTCTTAAAATTCAGTCTGTCGGATTGAAAAAGAGAATGGAACATACTAATTGTAAAAAAATAATAGTTGGCATTTCCGGTGGGCTTGATTCCGCTCTGGCATTACTTGTTATGGTGCGTTCCGTTGACATGCTGAAAAGAGATAGGAAAGATATTGTGGCTGTTACTATGCCTTGCTTCGGAACAACAGAAAGAACAAAAAATAATGCGGAGCTGCTTTCAGAAAGTCTTGGTGTAACACTTAGATATGTTGATATTACGAAGTCTGTAAAACAACATTTTGAAGATATTGCACAGAATGAAAACAATTATGATGTAACATATGAGAACAGCCAGGCGAGAGAGAGAACCCAGGTTCTTATGGATATTGCCAATAAAGAAAACGGTCTTGTTATAGGAACCGGAGATTTGTCTGAACTTGCTTTGGGCTTTGCTACTTATAATGGCGATCATATGTCTATGTACGGAGTGAATGCGTCAGTTCCTAAAACTTTAATCAGACATCTGGTGAAATATGAAGCAGACAAGCTTAATAATCCGGGAGCTCAAATGGCTCTTTATGACATTTTGAGCACTCCTGTAAGTCCCGAACTTATTCCACCGAAGAATGGCGAAATAAGTCAAAAGACTGAAAGTCTCGTCGGACCTTATGAACTCCACGACTTTTTCCTCTATTATATGTTCAGACATAATTTTTCTCCTTCAAAGGTGTATAGGTTGGCAATTTACGCATTTGGAAGTAGTTATAGTAATGCAGAAATTCTTAAATGGATGAAAATGTTTTACAGAAGATTTTTTTCGCAACAGTTTAAACGTTCGTGCTTGCCGGACGGACCTAAAGTAGGCCCTGTTTCGCTTTCTCCGAGAAGTGATTTCAGAATGCCGAGTGATGCTTCGTGGAAATTGTGGGAAGCTGAAATTGAATCATTGAAGTAATAAGAAAAGAGGTTCCTTTAAAAAGAACCTCCTTTTTATTCCTTTGAATCCTCTTGGAATATAAGTTCAGAACATATTTCATTTATTTTTTTATAAAAATATGAAGGGTTTTCCTGGAATTTACGGTGTATTATCATTGCTTCCTTTTCATTTGTAAATGAGACTGCAAGCTGTAAAGAAAGCAGTTTTTCATCATAAATTTTCAGACTTGCCGTGTAACAGTTTTTATTTTCAGCCCAATAGTCGGTTACAACTGCTTCTTTGTCTTTGTATTCTCTTAAATCTTTGTAAATACATTCGTCTATTTTGTCTCGGACGGATAGGGGGAGATTGGTGAAAAACTGTCCTACGATAAATTCTCCGTTTTCGGTTATACTGAACACGTCTTTGTGATTTTCCGTAAACTGAAGAAATTGTCCGTCTTTTACAAGAAGGTCCATACATTCATGTACATCTATATATTCGGCGTTAATATGTTGCATTGCAAAGTCGGAAAGGAATTGCTTTGCCACGAAAGGACATTTGGCAATTTCTCTTGCCTGCAGAACGGTGTATAACAACATCAGTTTAACTTCGATTTTATCTACAAATTTGTAAGAATATTCTTCCATTGTTTTGTTCCTCACAGATAATTTAATAAATTTCATAAATATTGTACCACAAAACAGAAAAATATGCTATAATATTTATAAAAATTAATAAAAAATAAAACCCTTTGGGAAAAGGGCTTTATATACTGCTATTAATCAACAATGAATGTTTTGATTTCATTCATAAAATCTTGTGCATCGTCGGAATAAACATCAACTTTTATGGGTTTTGAAAGATCAAGCGAAAAAATACCCATAATTGATTTTGCGTCAACTATATATCTTCCGGATGTGAGATCCACATCGAAATCATATTTGTTCACTGTGTTGACGAACACTTTTACGTCGTTGATTGATTGAAGCATAATGTTAAAACTTTTCATACTTATTCCTCCTTAAATTTTATATTTATATAATATAACTTTTTTTGGAAATAGTCAACAGAAAAAATGAAATTAGTGAAAAATAGGTGGTCAAATGAAAAAAGCAGCATTTTACACTCTTGGGTGCAGGGTGAATCAATATGAAACACAGGTTATGATGAACGCTTTTAAAAATGAAGGTTATGAAATTTCTTCATTTGACGAAATTTGCGATGTTTACATTGTAAATTCCTGCACTGTGACAGCAATGAGCGATAAGAAATCAAGACAAGCACTTCGCAAAGCGAAAAGGTTAAATCCTAACAGTGTTTGTGCCATTGTGGGTTGCTATCCTCAAAATAGTGGCTGTGAAAATGATCTTCCCGAAGCAGACGTTATTCTCGGGAACGGATACAAAAATAAAATTATTGATGCAGTTAAAAAAGCAATTGAAGAAAAAGAAAAAATAGTAGAAATTGAAAATGCAATTACGTTAAGAACATATTCTGACTATGAGTGTGAGCCGTTGTTTGATAATAAAACAAGGGCTATGATAAAAATACAGGACGGATGCGACAGATATTGTTCTTATTGCATTATTCCGTATGTGAGAGGACCTGTGCGCAGCAGAAATGTTGAATCTATTATTTCGGAAACAGAAAAACTTACAAATAAAGGCTTTGTTGAGATAGTTCTTACCGGCATTCAGACGGCGGCGTACGGTCAGGATCTGAAAGAAGGGAGCCTGATTGAAATAATAGAAAAAGTGTCGCAGGTAAAAGGCGTAGAGAGAATAAGACTCGGCTCTTTAGAACCTTTGATAATAACTGATGATTTTTGCTCACGTGCAAAAGCAACGGGTAAAATGTGTCACTCTTTTCATTTGTCTCTCCAAAGTGGTAACGATAATGTTTTGAGCAGAATGAACCGACGTTATAATCGTGAAAAGTACAAACAGAGTATAGAAATAATAAGAAAATATTTTCCCGATGCAGGTATAACTACTGATGTTATTGCAGGCTTTCCCGGAGAAACTGAAGAAGAATTCACAGATTCTCTGGAATTTATCAAAGACATTGGATTTTCTCATATACATGCATTTCCGTACTCACCAAGACAAGGTACAAAAGCTGCAATAATGGAAGGACAAGTGGAAAAGTCTGTCAAGGAGAACAGAGTTAAAGCTCTTAATGAAGCAGGAATGGTATCTCATAAGAACTTTGTCAGAGGGTTGTATGGAAAAAAATATCCTGTTCTTTTTGAAAAACTAATTTCTGATAAGATATATACAGGATTAACGCCAAACTACATAAACGTATATTTAAAAAGTGAAACAGATATTACCGACAAAATTGTTGATGTTGTTCTGGATGAAACAAACACAAAGACATTTTTGTAAATTCCAACAAATTTATACGATATTAAACTTAGATTTTTTTAAAAAAGTATTCCTTTTTTTGGGAATGTGTGATATAATTATATAATCTATTCTTATGCGAAAAATGAAAAGGGTGGTAACTTTGGCAAGAAGTATGACCGGTTACGGAAAATGTGAAGTTGTAACCGAAAAAAAAGAAATAAATGTTGAAATGAAATCTGTTAATAACAGATATCTTGATGTTAACGTGAAGCTTCCCAGATACCTTATGTTTGCTGAAGAGAAAATAAAAAAACTTGTTTCTCTTTATGTGACCAGAGCTAAAGTTGATATGTTTATAAATATCAGCACAGTTGAAAGCTCAGGTAAAATAGTAAAGATTGATAAAGAATTTGCAATTTCCTATGTAAATGCTTTCCGTGAACTTTGTGAAAGTACCGGAATTGAGTATGATTTATCTGCTTCTAAATTTTTAAACACTGATGTTGTTACTATTCAGCACGAAGAGGTAAGCGACGAGGAACTTTGGGAAGAACTTGCGCCTATTATTGAAAAGTGTCTCGAGAACTATAACGAAATGAGAAGCGCTGAAGGAGAAAGACTTCAAAATAGTATACTTGAAAAACTTGATGCTCTTGAAAAATATGTTTCTGAAATAGAAAAAATCATCCCGGAAAATATAGATGCTTATAAAAATAAGCTTCTTGAAAAAATTTATGAAGCTCTTGAAAACAAGGAGATTGACGAAAACAGGATAATAACAGAGGTTGCACTATATGTTGATAAAACCTGTGTTGACGAAGAAACCGTAAGATTAAAAAGTCATTTTCAGGCTATGCGAGAATTACTTTCCGGAGAAGAAAAGTCATTTGGAAAGAAACTTGATTTCATTATTCAGGAAATGAACAGAGAAACAAACACTATAGGCTCTAAGGCAAATGATTTAAAAATTTCACACATAGTTGTTGAAATGAAGAACGAAATTGAAAAGATAAGAGAACAAATACAGAACATTGAGTAGGAGGATTATCATGACATTAGTAAACATCGGCTACGGAAATATAATTTCCGTAAACAGGCTTATCGCAATTGTTTCACCTGACTCAGCACCGATAAAAAGACTTATCCAGCAGACTAAGGAGAGCAGTAAACTTATTGACGGTACTTGCGGAAGAAGAACGAAATCTGTTGTAATTTTAGATAGTGGTCATGTTGTTCTTTCGGCAATAATGCCGGAAACAATAGCTCAGAGACTTGAAGCAAGCAAACATCAGGGGGATGAATAATGGTTGAGAATAATAATGGATTACTTGTCGTGATATCCGGTCCTTCCGGAGTTGGTAAAGGAACTGTTTGTAAGTTCATTAAAGAGAATAGTGAAGAACTGTTTCTTTCAGTTTCCGTTACCACAAGAGGTCCTAGACCGGGCGAAGTTGAAGGAAAAGATTACACATACTGTACTGAGGAAGAATTTCATAATATGGTTAAAGCTAATCAGCTTCTTGAATATGCACAGTTTTGTGATAATTATTACGGTACACCGAAGGCTCCGGTGGAAAAAATGTTATCAGAAGGAAAGAATGTTATTCTTGAGATAGAACCTCAGGGAGCAATGAAAATCATGAAACAGTTCCCGGATGGAGTTTTCATTTTCCTTTTTCCACCGAGTATGGAGGAACTGGAAAGAAGACTCTGCGGAAGAGGTACAGAGAGCGAAGAAGTTATTAAGCAGAGACTTGCAAGAGCTAAAGAAGAATTGTTGCTCTCGGACAAATATCAGTATTTTGTTATTAACGACGATGTTTCAAATGCAAAAAGTGATATTGAAACTATCATATCAGCTGAAAGAAAACGAAAAGAAAGATGTAAAGTAAATTTTAATAATTAGGAGGAAAAATAAATGTTATACCCAACATTATCATCATTAACAGAAAAAACAGACAGCAGATATTCACTTGTTCTTGCTGTTGCTAAAAGAGCGAGACAGCTTTCCGACGAAAAAGCAGAGGTTTATACAGACTACAAAGAAGTGTGTGACAAACCTGTTTCAATTGCAGTTCACGAGATTGCGGAAGGTACTGTGGAAATTATCAACGAATAATTTATAGGTAAAATTTATGTTTAAAACGGCAAAGGTTATAATCAATAATCCTTCAAAAGCTGTTGATCGGGCTTTTGATTATCTTTTTGATGCCGTAAATCCCGGAGATCATGTTGTTGTTCCGTTTGGCAAGGGGAATACTCTTACTGATGGTGTTGTTATCGGGTTTGGCGATACTGAAGAACCTGAAAAATTAAAAAAAATACATTCTATTGAAGAAAATGTTATTTCGGAGAACAAACTTGAGCTATTAAATTTTATTCGTGAAAAATATGTGTGCGGATATTATGACGCTTTAAGATTGTTGCTGCCGCCCGGAGCAATGTTGAAAAAAAACAAAGGCTATGATGGCGTTGGTAGTAAGTGCATACAGTTTATAAGATGTACGCTTCACGAAGGTGAGTTGGAAAGTGTTCTTGAGGATTTGCGCCTTAAAGCCCCTGCTCAGTTCCGGTTAATGGAAATTCTTGCTCAGGTAGAGGATATACCTGTTGTAGACATAACAGAGCTTGCAAATTCAAACAGAGCGGCTGTTAAAGCCTTGGAAAACAAAGGCTTTGCCTGTGTTTTTGAAAAAGCGGTTGAAAGAAATCCCTTTTCTTTGTTGAATGTAAAAAAAACAAAGCCATTGAACCTTACGCCGGAACAGAAAGAAGTTGTTAACTATATCAACTCAGAAATAGATAAAAAGTGTTTTTCCAATATCTTGCTTCGAGGTGTTACGGGATCAGGAAAAACAGAAGTATATTTACAGGCTACTGATTATGCAAAATCTCTCGGCAGAAAAGCAATAATACTTGTTCCTGAAATTTCGCTTACTCCGCAAATGTCTGAGAGGTTTCTCTCAAGATTCGGAGACAGAGTTGCAGTTTTACACAGTGCTCTTTCTATGGGCGAAAGGTATGATGCATGGCTGAAAATCAAGAACAACGAAGTAGATGTTGTTGTTGGTGCAAGATCAGCAGTTTTTGCGCCGCTTTCCGACGTTGGCATTGTTGTAGTTGATGAGGAGCATGAGACTTCATATAAATCTGATATGTCCCCTAAATACGATGCGAGAGAAGTGGCAGAAAAAATATGTATGATGAACAATGCGGTTCTTATACTTGCATCTGCAACACCTTCTTTAAAAACAGCATACAGCGCAGTCCGCGGAGAAACTAAGCTTCTTCAATTAAAAAATAGATATAATAACAACCAATTGCCAGATGTTAATATTGTTGATCTCAGATACGAACTTGTCAGAGGCAATCGCTCTGTTTTCAGTTATAGGCTTATGGAAGAAATAGAAGAAAATCTGAAAAATAAAGAGCAGACCCTTATATTTTTAAACAGAAGAGGTTACGCTACCTTTGTGTCTTGCAGAAACTGTGGATTTGCGGCCAAGTGTCCGGATTGTGACGTTGCTTTAACTTACAACAAATTTAATGAAACACTTGCTTGTCACTACTGCGGGTATACAATTAAAAATTATACTAAATGTCCGCAATGTGGAAGTAAGCATATTAAACATTTTGGAGTTGGTACTCAAAAGGTTGTTGATGAATTAAATAAAATTTTTCCAGAAGCTACAGTAATAAGAATGGATAATGATTCTACCAGAGAAAAATTTTCACATCATAAAATTCTGGAAAAGTTTAAAAACGATAATATAGATATAATGGTCGGCACTCAGATGATAACTAAAGGACTTGATTTTCCTAATGTTACACTCGTTGGTGTTCTCGCAGCCGATCAGATGCTTTATATAGATGATTACAGAGCGAATGAAAAAACTTTTCAGCTTATAACTCAGGTGTGTGGCAGAGCGGGAAGAGGAGTGAAAAAGGGAAGAGCTGTTATTCAGACCTTTTGTCCTGATAATTGGGTTATTAAATGTGCACAGGAACAGGATTATAAAGAGTTTTACAAAAAAGAGATACTTTTCAGAAAAAAACTCAGATATCCGCCCTTTTGCGATGTTATCACATTAGTTGTTTCGGGAGCAAATGCATCGGAAGTGAAAATGAAAATTACTGAACTTTCACAACATATTATCGAAGATTTTGAAAATAAAGAAATCTATTCTCAGATAATCGGACCCGCTCCGGCTCCGATTCCCAAAATAAATAATAAATACAGATGGCGATTGTTAATAAAATGCAATTCGTCAGAACAAATAAGAAGCGTTTTAAGATCATATATAAAAAATGATTCTAAAAAAGATTTAACTGTAACACTTGATATAAATCCTAACAGTGTTTTATAGGAGGAAAATATGGCATTAAGAACAATAGTTAAAATTGGTGACGACGTATTAAGAAAAAAATGTAAGCCCGTTACCGTATTTGATGAAAAACTTCATACCCTTCTTGATGATATGAATGAAACTTTGAAAAGTGTGGAAGGTGTTGGACTTGCTGGTCCTCAGGTGGGATATCTGAGAAGAATTTTTATAATTGATACTGAGGAAACTGGGCTTGTTGAATGTATAAATCCTGAAATTATAGAAACGTTGGGAGTTCAAACAGGAGATGAAGCCTGCTTGAGTGTTCCTAACAGATCCGAGGTTGTAAAAAGACCGGCTGTGGTTAAATTTTCGGCTTATGACCGAAATGGAGAAAAATTTGAAATGGTGGTAAAAAAATTGGCAGCAAGAGCAGTTTGCCATGAAAATGACCATCTTGACGGAATTTTATATATTGATAAGGCAGAAAAAAGGGATATATAATGATAAAAAAACGACTTATGTTTATGGGCACGCCTGACTTTGCTATTCCGTGCCTGGAAATGCTTAATAACAGAGAAGATACGGAAATAGTGTCTGTTGTTACTCAACCTGACAGACAGTCCGGAAGAGGATATAAATTTATGTTTCCGCCGGTCAAAAACTATGCTCTGGAAAATAATTTGGAGATTGTTCAACCTACCTCTGTTAAGGATGAAGAATTTAAAAATTATTTAATTGATAAAAATCCGGATATAATAATTGTAATAGCATACGGAAGAATATTGCCGGAATTTGTACTCAATTATCCTGAATACGGATGTATCAATGTTCACGCTTCGCTTTTACCAAAATACAGAGGTGCTGCACCAATTCAGTGGAGCATTATAAATGGTGAGAAAAAAACCGGGGTAACAACTATGTATATGGACAAAGGTCTTGATACGGGAGATAAAATTCTTACCTCTGAAGTTGTTATTGACGAGTTTGAAACATCCGGTTCTTTGTTTGATAAACTGGCTGACATTTCAGTAAAAACTCTTTCTGATACGATTGATGCACTGTATAATGGAACAGCAGTCAGAGAAAAACAAAATCATGAAAAAATGACATATGCACCAATGATAACCAAGGAAATGAGTTATCTTGATTTTACAAAAAAATCAGAAGAACTATGTCGTCTGATAAGAGGGTTAAATCCCTTTCCGGGAGGAAAAATTCGTGTAAAAGATAAAATATTTAAAATCTTTATGGCGAAACCTTGCAATCTAGTTACAACCGTTGAACCGGGAACGGTTTTAGAATGTCGAGAGAAATTGATAATTGCTTGTGGCGAAGGAACTTCGGTTGAGATAATTGAGTTGCAGCCGGAAGGGAAAAAGAAGATGGAAGTGTCAGAGTTTTTAAAAGGAAATTCGTTAATTGCATTAAATGATGTTTTAGGAGGCAATTTATAATGTTTTTTTATGACCCCACATATTTTATTGTTTTACCGGCAATAATTTTTGCATTTTTTGCTCAAAGTAAAGTTAATTCCACTTTTAATAAATACAGTAAGATTTCAAACAGAAATGGCATTACCGGTGCACAGATAGCTGAAAGAATATTGAGACTTTATGGCATTTATAATGTGGGAGTCGAGAGAATTTCAGGAAATCTTACTGATCATTACGATCCGAGAACAAATAAAATCAGACTTTCTGATTCTGTGTACAGCAGTTCTTCTGTTGCGGCTATTGGTGTTGCCGCTCATGAAACCGGGCATGCAATACAGCATAATAACGGTTATTTGCCCATTAAGTTAAGAAATGCAGTTCTTCCTGCAGCAAACATCGGTTCAAATCTTGCATTTCCGCTTGTTATTCTTGGAATTATTCTTTCGGTTGAATTTTTGATTTCCTTCGGAATTGTACTTTTTACAGCGGTTGTTGCTTTTCAGCTTGTTACTCTGCCTGTTGAATTTAATGCAAGCCATAGAGCTATTTCAATTATAGAAACACAAGGTGTGCTGGAAGGAGAAGAACTTAAAGGAGCAAAAAAAGTACTTAGAGCGGCTGCTATGACATATGTTGCGGCGTGTGCAGTTGCATTGAGTAACTTGTTAAGACTTTTTGCTCTTTCGAGAAGGAATGATTGATGAAAGCCAGAGAAAATGCTCTTATTATTCTTAATAAAATAGAAAATGAAGGTTTGTATGCAAATCTTGAACTTAAAAGCGGGCTTGTGTGTGAAGAAAAAGACAAGCCTCTTGCTGTTGAACTGATTTACGGAGTCTTAAGATATAAAATCAATCTTGATTATGTTATTTCCTTATACTCTAAACTTAAACCCGGTAAAATATCTTTGCCGGTAAAAAATATTTTGAGATTATCTGCTTATCAGATTCTATATCTTGATAAAATTCCTGATTCTGCGGCTTGTAACGAAGGTGTTAAGCTTGCACGAAAATTTTCCAACAAGGGTGCAGTTTCGTTCGTAAATGCTATATTACGAAAAATATCTTTATTGAATTTAGCAGAAATTACTTATCCTTCTGACAGTAAAGAGTATCTGAAATTTAAATATTCTTTCCCGAATGATATAGTAGAAGTTTTTATCAGAGATTACGGAATTGAAAGGACAGAAGAGTTACTTTCGGCACTAAATGAAAATAAGGGTGTTTGTGTAAGGCCTAATTTACTCAAAATTACCTTTGGAGAATTTGAGGATAGAATAAAGGAAAAAGGAATTGAATATAAGGTTCTTGAAAATAAAGCTTTTTTGATTAAAAAAGCTGTTAATGCTTTGTCAGAACTTATGGATGAAGGTTTTTGCAGCATTCAGGATCGTGCTTCGATGATGACTGTTGAATTACTGAATCCTCAAAAAGGAGAACGTGTACTTGACGTGTGTGCTGCTCCGGGCGGAAAAAGCTGCTATATGGCGGAGTTGACAGCTGATAAAGCTGAAATTATTTCTTGTGATCTACATAAACACAGGGTCACTTTAATAGAAAAAAACGCCCTTAGATTGGGTATTACATCAATAAAAGCAATACAATCCGACGGAACTGCTACGGTTAAAGAATTCAGAGGAGCTTTTGATAAAATTCTTGTTGATGCTCCATGTTCCGGGCT
Source organism: Clostridia bacterium (assembly GCA_045605445.1). Taxonomy (GTDB): domain Bacteria; phylum Bacillota; class Clostridia; order RGIG6154; family RGIG6154; genus CAZMHL01. The sequence goes on from JAZUPZ010000018.1 coordinate 17,256, forward strand.
AGGTGTTATTACTAAAAAACCTGATATAAAATGGTCGGATAAGAATTTTAATGAACTTTCACGAATTCAGTACAAAATTCTTCAGAATGTGTCCGAATATTTAAAAATCGGCGGGAAACTGGTATACAGTACGTGTACCGTCAATAAGCAGGAAAATGAAGAAATTGTAAGACAATTTATTGATAATAACAAAAATTTTAAGGTGTCTTCTGAGGGAATTCAACTATTTCCTTGTGAAGAACACGATGGCTTTTTTATGTGTTGTATTGAAAGGATTAACAATGGATAAGGTTAGACTTAAAGACCTGACATATGATGAACTGAATGAATATTTTTTATCCATAGGATTAAAAAAATACAGAGCAAGACAAGTTTATGAATGGCTTTATAAGGGTGTTGAAAGTTTTGACGAGATGACAAATCTTTCTAAGGAATTACGCGAAAAACTGAAAGAACTTTGCCATATTTCCGTTCTCAAAATTCTCGAAAAACAAGTTTCGAATGACGGCACTGTCAAATACCTGTGGGAACTTGAAGACGGAGAAACTGTTGAAAGTGTGCTTATGGATTATAAACACGGTTATCCTATATGCATTTCAACTCAGGTAGGATGCAATATGGGATGTAAGTTTTGCGCTTCAACTGTGGGAGGAAAAATAAGAAATCTTACTACAGGAGAAATTTCAGATCAGATAATTTTCGCCTCAAAAGACAGTGGAAAAACTATTACAAATGTCGTGTTAATGGGAATTGGCGAACCTCTTGATAATTATGATAACGTTACAAAGTTTATCAAAAATATCAATCATTTTGCCGGAATGAACATAGGTGCAAGACATATATCTCTTTCTACCTGCGGGCTTGTTGAAAGAATAAAACAGCTTGCCGGGGAAGGACTTCCGCTTACATTATCTGTTTCTCTTCATGCAACGGATGACAATGTAAGAGATAGCCTTATGCCTGTTAATAAAAAATATAATATAAGTGAGCTTCTTGATGCTTGCAGGTATTACATAGAAAAAACTAACAGGCGAGTTACTTTTGAATATGCACTTATAAATTATGTAAATGATTCACCTAAACAGGCAGAAGCTTTGTTGCGTTTGGTAAAAGGAATGCTGTGTCATATAAACTTGATACCCGTTAATAATGTAAATACTAATAATTTTGAAAGAAGTACGACTGAAAGAATTCAAAAATTCAGAGATGTACTCGAACAGGGTGGCATTACAACTACTATAAGAAGACAATTGGGGAGTGATATCGATGCATCGTGCGGACAACTTCGACGTAAACATCAGAAAGTTGAAAAACAGGGGTGATTAAATGGCGATTGAATTTGGTAGCTATACTCATACAGGTGCAGTCAGAGAAAAAAACGAAGACAATTATTTTGTAGGAGATAACTATGCTGTTGTTGCAGACGGTATGGGAGGACATCTGAAAGGTGAAGTGGCAAGTAAACTTGCTGTATGTGCATTTGAGGAAATATTTTCCGAAGGTGAAGTCCAACAGGCAGAAACTCTCTTGAAAAAATCCGTGACACAAGCAAATAAAAAAATTTTTTCTATGGCCTCTGAAAAAACTGAAATGCAGGGGATGGGCACTACAGTAGTTTCAGCAGCCTGGAATGATTCTATGGTTTTTGTGGCTAATGTGGGTGACAGCAGGTGCTATCTTATAAGAAACAAAGAAATTAAACAAATAAGTATAGATCATTCCTATGTTCAACATTTGGTTTCTAAGGGTGAAATAACTCAGGAAGAAGCCAAAAACAGAAATGATAAAAATCTTATTTTAAAAGCAGTTGGATGCGAAAAAGAAGTTGAACCTGATATATTCAAACTTGAAAGAAAAAAAGGTGACATTATTGTTTTGTGTTCGGACGGCTTGACCAATATGGTAGAAGATAATGAAATAAAAAACTGTTTACTTGAACGAAGCGTAATGCAGAAAAAGGTTGAAAAACTTGTCGCTGTTGCCAACAAGAACGGTGGCACCGACAACATTACGCTTGTTGCAATTAAGTTTGCGGATTAGGAGGTATTTAAATGATTGGAACTGTTTTGAAAAACAGATACGAGATTCTTGAACTGATCGGCACCGGTGGTATGGCAAATGTATATAAAGCTAAATGTATGCTTCTGAACAGAGAAGTTGCAATAAAGGTTCTGAAAAGCGAATACAGTGAAGATGAAGAGTTTATAAAAAGATTTAACAGAGAGTCTCAGGCGGCAGCAGGTTTGTCGCATCCTAATATTGTCTCAGTGCATGATGTAGGTACCGAGAATAATGTTCATTATATTGTTATGGAATTTATAGACGGTATTACATTGAAAAAGTATCTTTCAGAAAGAGCTCCACTTGAATGGAATGAAGCAATTGCTTTTGCTACTCAGATTGCTTCGGCACTTCATATTGCGCATAGAAATGGTATAATTCACAGGGACATTAAGCCGCAGAACATAATTGTTACACCCGACAATGTTTTAAAAGTGACAGATTTCGGTATTGCACGTGCTGTTTCAAAATACACTATGAAAGTGGAAGATAATGCAATGGGTACAGCGCATTATTGTTCACCTGAACAGGCAAGAGGCGGATTTACGGACGCCAGATCAGATGTATATTCTCTTGGTATTGTAATGTATGAGATGCTAACCGGAAAGCTTCCGTTTGAAAGTGACAATTCTATATCTGTTGCAATCAAACATATGCAGGAGGAAGCTGTAAGACCTTGTGAAATCAATCCGTCTATACCTAAAAGCATTGAAGATGTTGTAATGAAAGCAATATCTAAAGATCCAAATGACAGATTCCAGTCTGCCAGTGAATTGCTGATAGAACTTAATTATATCGTTCAGAATCAGAAATTCGAAACTGAAAAACGTGAAATCGAAATGAAGAAAGAAGAAAAAAATAACGAAAAAGAAAAAACTTCTGATGAAAAAGTCGAAAATAAAAAAGCAAATAAAAAACAAAAAAAAGAAAATAGCGCTCCTGAAGACAGAAGAGCAGTCATAGCGGCAGTTATTTCTTCTTTTGTGATTGTGTTTATATTAAGTTTTATGGCAGCAGCAAGCTTTTTCCCCAATATGCTCCCTTGGAATAATCACGAAAGTGGTGTTGCGGAGGTTCCGGATCTTGTTGGTCTGAGTTATGAAAAAGCAGTAGAAACATATTCAAATATAGAGTTTGTGAAAGAAGAAGAATATTCTTCAGAATATGATGAAGGAATTATTATAGAACAAACTCCGGGTGTCGGAGAAGAGATTGAATCTCCTTTTAAAGTTAATGTCGTTGTAAGCAAGGGCGCAAAAGAAGTTATTATGCCGGATGTGGTTAATCTGGATTTTGAACAAGCAAAAAAAGAACTTGAAAAGTATGACATAGACTGGCGAGTGGAGTATAAGGAAAGTGATTCTATTCCTGAAGATATCGTAATGTCTACGTTACCGGCAGCAAAGTCAAAAATAAGAATTGACAAAGACATTGTTAAACTGGTTATCAGCTCCGGCAGTGAAAAGAAACAGGTTGTTGTTCCTAATGTTGTCGGAAAGACAAAACAGAACGCCGAACTTGAACTTTCAAGAGTAGGACTTACTTCAAGTGTCGTTGAGGAAGAGTCTGAAAAACCTAAAGGAACAGTTATAAAACAGAGTATCAGTGCAGGGTCAACTGTGGATGAAAAGACTTTGGTTAAGCTTACGGTCAGTGCAGGAAAATCTTCTGAGATAACGAATCCGTCCGATGAACCAGATGAACCTGTTGAACCAAACAAACCCGAAAATCCGGATAATCCTGAAGGGCCAGATGCTCCGGTGGTTCAACCTACCACAAAAAACCTTACAATTACTCTTCCGCACGATAAGGAAACTGTAACCGTAAGGGTTGATGTTAACGGAAAAACCAGCTATGAAAAGGTTCATAATACAAGCGTAGGTGCAGTAACTATTCCTGTCAGCGGAACCGGGAAATCCATCGTTTCATATTATATAGACGGTGTATTACAAGGTGAAAGGACTATTCAATTTTGAGTAAATTAACGGGAAGATTAGTAAGTGGATTCGGCAGCTTTTATACAGTCGAAATCAATGGTGAATTTGTTGAAGCAAGGGCCAGAGGCAGAATTAAGAAAAACCGTTCGAAGCTCTATATAGGGGATATTGTTGAGCTTGAAAAAGAACAAGAAACTTATGCAATAATTGATGTTAAGGAAAGAAAAAATTGCATTATAAGACCTGCTGTTGCCAATGTAGACAGAATAATCGTTGTTTTATCAGCAAAATCGCCTGATATAAATTACAAGCAAACAGATAAGCTTCTCGCTTTTCTTGAACATCACAACCTTGAGGTTGTTATTTGTATAAACAAATGCGATTTAAAAGACTGCGAGGAAGTAAAAGATATATATACGAAAGCAGGATATAAGGTTATTGTAACCAGTTCCGTTGACAATGTAAATATTGACAAACTTAAAGAAGAGTTAAAAGGAAGGATTACTGCTTTTGCCGGATGTTCCGGAGTGGGAAAATCAAGCCTAATAAATACAATTGATGAAAAATTTTGTCGTACAACAGGAGAGGTTGGCAAGATAGAAAGAGGTAAACATACAACAACACATGCTTCGCTTTTGCCGCTGGAATTTGGTGGATATATTGCAGATACTCCCGGTTTCAGCGTTGTTGATATAAGTGATGTGAAAAAAGAAGATTTATCCGGTTACTTTAAAGAATTTAGTAAATATTCCGAGAATTGTATGTTTCGCGGATGTACACATAAAAATGCAAAAAATTGTGAAATAATTGAAAAAGTGAAAAGCGGTGAAATTGCTCAAAGCAGATACGATAGTTATATTGAGCTTTTTGATGAGCTTTCTGATATTTACCAATACAAATAAGGAGATACAGATGAAAAGAATAATATCGCCATCTATTTTGTCAGCTAATTTTGCTGACTTGGCAAATGATGTAAAAAAAGTTGAAAATGCGGGGGCAGAATATCTTCATATAGATATAATGGACGGTCATTTTGTGTCTAATTTATCTATAGGTCCTTGTGTTATAAAAAGCATAAGACCATATACAGATATGTTTTTTGATGTTCATCTTATGATTGAAAATCAGGAAAAGTATGTGAAAGATTTTGCAGAAGCAGGCGCAGATATGATAACGGTTCATTATGAAGCTACTGATGATCCGGAGACTCTTATTAACCTTATAAAATCTTTTGGAGTAAAAGCCGGAATTACTATTAAGCCTGCTACTCCTATAGAAAAAATCATTCCGTATATAGATATGGTTGATATGGTATTGATTATGACTGTTGAACCCGGACAAGGTGGACAGGCGCTTATCCCGGAATGCCTTGAAAAAGTAAAAGAGCTCAGAACACTATACAAGGATCTTGATATATCTGTTGATGGTGGTGTTAAAGTTGGTAATATTGACAAGGTGATAGCTGCAGGAGCAAATGTTATTGTGGCAGGAAGTGCTGTTTTTAATGCAGAAAATCCTGAGCTTGTTGTTAAAACAATGTTAGAAAAATGAAAAAGTTGTTAATTATTTTAAATGGCGAATGTGAAAATTTTAATTTTTTACATTCGCTGGCTGAAAGCTTTGATTCTGTTTTTTGTGCTGACGGTGGATATAATCTTGCTGTTAAGGCCGGGGTGATTCCTGATGCCGTTATCGGAGATTTCGATTCTGCTGATATTCCTGTTGGCGTTGAGGTTTTGAAGTTCCCCGTTGAAAAGGATGAAACAGATACAGAAATTGCTATTAATGAAGGTAAAAAACGAGGATATCATCAAATAACGCTTACCTGCACTTTGGGGGGCAGATGTGACCATATGATTACTAACATACTTATGATATCACGTTTTGATGATGTAAAAATAGAAGAATCTGAATGCAATATAGAAGTTTTGAAAAAAGAAAAAATTTTAAACTTTATGCGAGGTAAGACAGTGAGTTTTATTCCGCTTGAAAAGGCGCATATTAAACTTGAAGGTTTCAAGTATCCGCTTAACGGAGAAGTTAATGTGGGCACCACTCTTACAATGAGTAATATAGTCACCTGTGATGTTGCTAAAATTAAAATTAAATATGGTAAAATTATAATGGTAATCACAAAATAGGCACTTTTTAATATAATAGTATTGAAAGGTGCTTTTTTTGAGGGTTGATAAAATGAAATATAGAAGATGTAAATGGTGGTTTGGAATATTACTTGGAATTGCGTCAGGAATTTTGATTTACATACTTTTACCTGCGCAATGGTTGCTGTTTGTAATGTGTATAGTTATGATATACATTTGCATAACAGTGATGTTTAACTGAAAGGAATGTTAGTTATGAAAATTGTAGTAATAAATCCTTCAAAGTTCTGGAGGAAGATTTTGAAAAATATTTTCAAAATTTAGTTGTATTTTAGATAAATAAATGATAAAATTACGCTTGAGAAAGCGTAATTTTTTATGGAGAAAAAATATGAGTAACGAATATAAAACTGTATTGAATGATGCCATCGGTGAAATTGTTGAGAAAAAGTCAAGATTTATAGCAAATATCAAGCATATTACAAATGTTGAAGAAGCCAATAAGTTTCTTGAAGAGATGCGGGCAAGATATTGGGATGCAACCCATAATGTTTATGCTTACTCTATATTTAAGAATAATATAGTCAAATATTCTGATGATGGCGAACCTTCGGGGACATCCGGATTGCCCTCTTACAAAGTGTTGGAAGGGGAAGGAATATTTGATGTTATAGTTGTTATAACCAGATATTTCGGAGGAACCCTTCTGGGTACAGGCGGACTTGCAAGAGCATATTCTGATGCAGTAAAAGCTGCATTGAACAATGCAGAGATTTTAACTTGCTGTGAATGTGATTATATTAAAATAAAATGCGATTACAATCTCTGGGGAAAAGTTGAAAATATTATAAGAAAAACTGAAACTCACATAGAAAGCACAGGTTTTGGAGTTGATGTCGAAGCTATTGTGTGCAAGAAAAAGTCTCAAACTGAAGCTTTTGTAAAAGAAGTGATAGATAAGACAGATTCAAAGGTAACACTTAAAATTATAACAACCGAGGTTAATATGTTGAATAAAGAAGGAAAACCTGTTAAAATTTATTGACTTTACGCTGAAAATATTATATAATAATCTTATGTGAATTTTAAGGAGGATAAAGCAATGGGTAAAAGTATTGCAAAGCTTTTGATTGTATTGTTATTGATTGCAGCAGTTGTTTTTGCGGCATTCGGAAGCTATACAATTTTCGGTGTTACCCAAAAGGGAGCATTCGAAGGAGACATTAGTATTAAACAAGGCCTTGACCTTGTAGGTGGTTCGGTTATAACATTTGAAGCTGAAGCAAACAGCACAACTGCTGAACAGATGGCAACTGTTGTAAGTGTTATGAGAAAAAGACTTGATAACGCAGGATATACAGAGGCTAACGTTTCAGTTCAGGGAGAAAAAAGAGTAAGAATTGAAATTCCTGCAGTTTCAAATCCTGATGAAGCTATTTCGCTTCTTGGTCAGACTGCTCAGCTTCAGTTTGTTGATGCTGACAACAATGTTGTTCTTACAGGTTCTGATATTAAGTCTGCTAAAAAACAGTATGGCGCTATTGATCAGAGCGGAATTTCAGTTAACTATGTTGAATTAACATTTAACAGTGACAGTATTGCAAAGTTTGCAGAAGCTACAAAAGCAGCTGCACAGAAGGCATCAGAAGGTAAAAACTTTATTGCGATTATGCTTGACGATGCAGTTATATCATCCCCAATGGTTGCTGCTGAGTACGCTGCAGAAGGTATCAATTCTGAAACTGCTGTAATTTCAGGTGACTTTACTCCTGAAGCTGCAGCTGAGTTGGCAAACTTAATCAGTGCAGGTCAGCTTCCTTTTGATCTTACTGTTGTGGAACAAAGCTCAATTGGTGCTACACTTGGTTCAAAGGCACTTGATTCAAGTGTTCTTGCTGCAGGTATCGGTATTTTGCTGATTCTCTTAATTATGCTTGCTTTGTATAGAATTCCCGGTCTCGCTGCAGACATTGCACTTGTTGCATATGTTGGCTTGTTTGTACTTGTTATGCAGTTGTTCGGAGTTAATCTTACTCTCGCAGGTATTGCCGGTGTAATTCTTACGATTGGTATGGCAGTTGATGCTAACGTAATTATCTTTGAAAGAGTAAAGGAAGAAATAAGAGCAGGAAAAACAGTTAAAGCAGCTGTTGGTGCAGGCTTTAAAAGAGCATTTGCTGCTATTATCGACTCTAACATTACTACATTGATTGCTGCTGTAGTTCTTTATGTAATCGGCGTTGGTTCTATTAAAGGATTTGCTATAACTCTTGGTCTTGGTATTATCATTTCAATGCTCACAGCCATTTTTGTTACCAAGTTTATACTTGCACAGTTTGCAAATATTTTCAGTAAAAATCCTAAGTTATACGGTGGAAGATAAGGGGGAATATAAGAATGTTCAATATTACAGAAAAAAGAAAAATATTTTATATAATCCCTGTTGTTATTATCATTATCGGTATAATTATGGGATTCGTAAATCAGGGATTTAACCTTGATACTGATTTTATGGGCGGTACTTCTATTACCGTTGATATGGGTAAAAATTTCGACGACGCTAAGCTCAACGATTTTGTAGAGTCAACTGTAGGTGTTGATGTAACAGTTCAGAAATCTGGAAGTACAAACGCTGTTATTAAAACTGTTGCTTTATCACAGGAACAGAAAACTACTCTTTTGTCAGCATTGGAAAAAGAATATAAGATTGATGTTGAAACAATAAGCTTTGAAACAGTAAGTGGTACAATCGGCGCTGAAACTCAGCAGAAAGCTTTAATTGCAATTGTTGTTGCAGTTGTTCTTATGCTTATCTATATTGCACTGAGATTTGAAGTTTTGTCCGGCATAGCTGCTGTATTGGCTCTTATTCATGACGTTGTTATGATGTTAGCTGTATATGTGATTTTCAAAATTCCTGTTAACTCATCTTTCGTTGCGGCAATTTTGACCATTCTTGGTTATTCTATTAACGCAACAATCGTTGTATTTGACAGAATAAGAGAAAACGCTAAATTAACAAGAAAAGAATCTTTCCAGAACATTGTAAATACAAGTATCTGGCAGAGTATGGGACGTTCTATAAACACAACCATTACAACACTTATAACAATTGTTCTTTTGTACTTTATGGGCGTTGATGCTATTAAAGAATTTGCATTTCCTATTATTGTAGGTGTAATTGCAGGTTTCTACTCATCTGTTTTCCTTTCAGGAAACTTCTGGGTTATGCTTAAAAAATTAGCACATCACAAAAATGTAACAGCAGAATAATAATGTATGATACAAAAAACGTCAGTTTAGTGCTGACGTTTTTTTCATTTCTTCATATTTTCTTTTTGTAGCCATACCGCCTCTCAGGTGACGTTCGGCTTTATTTTCGGCAAGTATAGGTTTTACGAGGTTGAATTTTATTCGGTCAATATGATACAATCTTTCTGTTACATCCTTATGTACAGTAGATTTTGATATGCAAAATTTTTTAGCAGTATCTCTTACTGTTGTTTTGTTTTCTATTATGTAATCTGCAAGTGTTATTACACGTTCTGAAATGTAATCTCTCAATATATCACCTTCAAATATTTACTTTAATAAATGATATGATGACACATTAAGAATTATACTGAAAAATCCCGCAACATAATATTGCAGGATTTCGAAATAAGAATCAAAATTATTCAGTCATTTTTTCCTGTTTAATTTTATGGTCTATTACATGTCTGGATGCAAGTTCGTTGTGGATATCCTCAAGTGAAATTCCCATTTCTATCATGAGTACCATAACGTGATACGCGAGATCGGCTATTTCATAAATAGTTTCTTTTTTATCGTTAGCTTTGGCAGCAATAATAACTTCGGTACTTTCTTCACCAACCTTTTTAAGGATTTTGTCGATCCCTTTTTCAAAAAGATATGTAGTATATGACCCCTCTTTTTTGTCAGATTTTCTACCGCAGATCAGTTCCATGAGCTGAGAATATGAAAAATCTTTTAGCTTGTCGCTTTCCCAAAGTTTATTGTTAAAACATGAGTCAGTACCTGTATGACAAGCAGGTCCATCTTTTTTTACAATTACAGTAAGGGCATCATTGTCGCAGTCGGCAGTTATTGAAACTATATGCTGATAGTTTCCGCTTGTTTCGCCTTTGAGCCAAAGTTCTTTTCTTGAACGGCTCCAGAAACAGGTAAGACCTTTTTCCATTGATATTTTTAGGCTCTCTTTATTCATATAAGCGAGTGTCAGAACTTTTTTTGTTACTTCGTCTACTATAATTGCAGGGATAAGACCATTTTCATCAAATTTAAGATTGTCAATATTTATCATTATTTTTCCTCCTATATTCTTACCGGGATGTTGTTTTTATACAGTTCTTGTTTTAGGCTTTTTATACTCACTTCTCCGAAATGGAATATTGAAGCAGCAAGTCCTGCATCTACCTTTGGGAGTTTCGTGAAGAGCTCGGTAAAGTCAGAAATACATCCTGCACCGCCGGAAGCAATAACAGGTACATTAACAGCATTGCATACTGCATTAAGCATTTCCAGGTCAAAACCTTTTTTAACACCATCTGTATCGATTGAGTTTAAAACCACTTCGCCGGCTCCGGAATCAACACATTTTTTTATCCATTCAATAGCTTCCATTCCTGTGTTTTCTCTTCCGCCTTTGGCAAATACTCTGAAAACACCATTCACTCTTTTTACATCGGCTGAAATTACAACACATTGACTTCCGTATAATTTTGCCGCTTCGTTGATTAAATTGGGGTTTTTAATAGCACCGGAATTTACGCTTACTTTGTCAGCACCGCATTTTAAAACCCGGTCAAAATCATAAACGTTGTTAATTCCACCACCTACGGTCAATGGAATAAAAATAGTTTTTGCTACTTCACAAAGTATATCAGTAAACAGTGCTCTTCCGTCACTTGAAGCCGTTATATCATAAAAAACAAGCTCATCTGCTCCGTTTTCACTGTAAAATTTTGCCAGATCAACAGGGGAGGAAACATCGCTTAAACCCGTAAAATTAACCCCTTTAACAACTCTTCCGTTATTAACATCAAGACAAGGAATAATTCTTTTTGTAATCATTTTACCACCTCGACGGCATCTTTTATTGATACAGCCTTTTCATAATATGCTTTTCCGATTATTGCACCGTATATGTTAAGTTTCTTTAGATTTATTATGTCATCAATGTGTGTGATTCCACCGGAAGCAATAATGTTCATAGTGTATTTTTCAGAAAGTTCTTTATAAAGATTGTGGTTGGTACCTTGCATAGCACCGTCTTTTGAAACATCGGTACATATGACGGTTTCAACTCCGATAGCTTGCATTTTCTCACAAAATTCAAAGCAAGTATAATTAGTTTTTTCCGTCCAACCTTTTACTGCAACGTAACCGTCTTTTACGTCAATTCCAACAGCTATTTTGCTTTTATAAGAGTCAATAGCTTTTTTGAGAAAATTTTCATCTTTTACTGCAGCCGTTCCTAAAATTACCCTGTCAACACCGGCATCTATGTATTCTTTAATTACATCCATACTTCTGATGCCTCCACCCACTTCAACAAAAAGATTACAATTGCTTACAATGTCTTTAATGGTGTTTATATTTGGTGTTGTACCGTTTTTCGCGCCTTCTAGATCAACTATGTGAATGTGTTTTGCGCCTTGTTTTTCAAAGTCTTTTGCAAAGAGCATAGGATTGTCGCTGTACACTGTCATGCGGTTATAGTCGCCTTTTAAAAGGCGGACAGCTTTTCCTTCGTATAAGTCTATTGCTGGAAATATATACATTTTTTGTTACCTTTCTTTTGTTTAAATCTATTTGTCACAAAAAGCTTTCAGAATTTTTAATCCTGTTTCTCCGCTTTTTTCAGGATGAAACTGGCAACCGTAAATATTGTCTTTTTCTACAGCAGCGGTTATGATTGAACCATATTCTGTGGTTGCAAGCAAATCATCGGTACAGTTTGTTGCGTAGTACGAATGCACAAAATATACAAAATCACCGTTTTGGATATATTTAAACAGTTTTGAGTTTTCTTTTATGATGTTTAAAGAATTCCATCCGATGTGTGGTATTTTGAGATTTTTTGGAATTACCCCCGACATGGGGACGATTTCACCTTTAATAAGTCCAAGCCCATTATGTTTTCCGAACTCATAGCTGCATTCGAATAACATTTGCATACCGAGGCAAATGCCAAGTATAGGTTTTCCATTTTTAACCTGAGAAATTATTACCCGTTCAAGTCCGGTTTCTCGGAGTTTTCTTGCTGCATCTTCAAATGCACCGACGCCGGGAAGAATCAGCTTATCTGCTTTTTCAATAACATCCTTTTCTCCGGTAACTGTTACTTCGGCTCCTATTGCCAGCAGGGAACTTTTTAATGAAAAAAGGTTACCAACGCCATAATCTATTATTGCAATCATTAAAGTACTCCTTTTGTTGACATTATATCATCGGAAAAGCAAGGATCAATGCTGAGAGCTTTTCTTAAACTCTGACCTACTGATTTGAATGTTCCTTCAATTATGTGATGAGAATTTTCTCCGGAAAGTTGCTTTATGTGAAGAGTGCAGTCAAAATTTCTTACAAAGGCAATCCAGAATTCTTCGTTTAATTCGGTGTCAAAATCTCCTACTTTTTCTGTTGGGATTTCAAGGTTATATTCCAAATGGGCTCTGCCTGAAATGTCAATTGCTGAAAGAATGAGAGACTCATCCATTGGCAGTATAGTGTCGCCGTAACGTACAATTCCTTTTTTGTCACCTACAGCTGATTTGAATGCACAACCAAGTGCTATTCCGATGTCTTCAACCGTATGGTGATAGTCAACCTGGATATCACCTTTGCAAACTACTGTTAAGTCAAAACGACCGTGTTTGGCAAACAAAGTTAACATATGGTCTAAAAATCCGCATCCTGTTTTAAGTTCGCTTTTCCCTGAACCGTCAATATTTAATGAAAGAGTAATGTCTGTTTCATTTGTTTTTCTGTTGATAATGGCGTTTCTCATTTAGATTCCTCCAGAATTTCGTTTATTGATGAAATCAGCGCTTTCATTTGTTCTAAGGTTCCGATTGTTATTCGGTTATAATCACAAATCTCTTTTTTGTTAAAATGTCTTACCAGTATTTTTTTGTCTTTGAGTTTTTGATATAGATCAATACCGCTTATTCTGTGATGTTTAACAAAAAGGAAATTTGCGGTAGAATTTGTAACGGTGAACCCTGCTTTGATAAGCTCTGATTTTGCAAATTTTCTGTTTTCTATGATTTTTTTACAGTTGTTTTTTGTGTATTCTTCATCTTCAAGAATTCCAATTCCTGATGCCATAGTCATTTTGTTTATGTTATATGGATTTGTAGAATATTTAATGGTTTTCAAATCATTTATAAGCTCCTTGCAACCAACACCAAAGCCAAGTCTTCCTCCGGCCATTGAACGTGATTTTGAAAATGTTTGTGTTACAAGAAGATTGTTGTATTTGTGTATTAAAGGAACGCAGCTTTCGTTTCCGAAATCCACATAAGCTTCATCAATAACAACAACGTTATCTGGATTGCTTTTGAGAATTTTTTCAATTTCTTCAATACTTAATGCAATTCCGGTAGGTGCATTCGGGTTAGCAATAAAAATAGTTTTATTTATTCCTGCAAATGCATCAACATCTATGGAAAAGTCGTTGTTTAAAGGTATTTCTTCATAAGGTATCTGATTTAATTCAGCAAAAACAGGATAGAAACCATATGTAATATTTGGAAATACTGCCGGATGGTCGTCGTCACAAAAAGCCATAAAAGCAAAATTGAGAATTTCATCAGAACCGTTTGTCATTAAAACCTCTTCGAAGTCAACGTTTAAAATGGTTGCCATTTTTTTCGTAAGTTCCTTGCATTCAGGATCGGGATATAAATTTAGTAGTGATGCTGCTTTTTCGGCGTAAGAAATTGATTTTTCCGAGGGTGGGAAAGGTGATTCGTTAGTGTTTAATTTTATATAATCCGACACCTTTGGCTGTTCACCAGGAGTGTATGGCGTCAGGGTTTTGAATTTGTTACTGAAAAATCTGCTCATAATTACTCCTCAATACGAATTTCTGCACTTTTGGCATGTGCTGTAAGACCTTCTTTTTTTGCAAAGTATGCAACATCTTTTGCAATTTTGTTAAAAGCTTCTTTTGAATAATAAGTATATTGTGTTTTTTTGATAAAATCATCTACAGAAAGAGGGCTTGAAAATTTGGCGGTTCCGCTTGTTGGGAGTGTGTGATTTGGTCCGGCAATATAATCACCTAATGCTTCGGGGCAATTTTTTCCCATAAAAATTGAACCGGCATGCTTTACCATATCCAGATAGTCGAAGGGATTATCTACGCAAATTTCAAGATGTTCGGGAGCTATTTCGTTAGAAACTTCAACAGCTTCTTTAATATTGTCAGTAATAATAATTTTACCATTATTATCGATAGAATTTCGTGCAATATCAGCTCTCTCAAGCATAGGAATCTGTTTTTCAAGTTCTTCACTTACTAGGTTTGCAAGTTCAACAGAGTCAGTGATCAAAACTGCACTCGCCATTTTATCGTGTTCGGCCTGGGAAAGCAGATCCGCTGCAACGTAACACGGGTTACAAGTTTTGTCAGCAATGATTAGTATTTCGCTTGGACCGGCAATCATGTCAATTGAAACTGTTCCGTAAACTTGCTTTTTAGCTTCAGCAACATATGCATTTCCGGGGCCCACAATTTTATCAACTTTTGGAACACTCTCAGTACCGTAGGCCAAGGCTGCAATTGCCTGTGCTCCGCCAATTTTAAAAATTCTTCCAACTCCTGCAATTTTTGCTGCTGCCAAAATATAAGGGTTGACTTTGCCTTCGGAAGTAGGCGGTGTAACAATAACAACCTCGTTACATCCGGCAATTCTTGCAGGTATAGAATCCATCAAAACAGTTGAAGGATAGGCTGCTGTTCCGCCGGGAACATAAAGCCCGGCTTTGTCAATGGGGATTATTTTTTGTCCGGTTATTATCCCGTTTTCTTCATTTATGATAAAACTGTTGCGAACTTGTCTTTTGTGAAAATTTTCTATATTTTTTGCAGCTTTTCTTAAAATGCCAAGAAATTCAGGCTCAACTAAAGAAATAGCTTCTTCTATTTCTTCTTCGGATACGAGGAATGTATCAAGCTTTGCGTTATCAAATCTTTCACAATATTTATATAAAGCTTTATCTCCGTTAGTTTTTACATCTGAAATGATTTCTGAAACAGTATTTTCAATGTTAGAAGTTTCTTCTTTTCTGATTATAATTTCGGAATTTTCAATATCATTATAGTTAATTATTTTAATCATTTTTTTCCTCCGTCTGAGCTGCAAGCTTTTTACTAATTTCTTCTATCAATTTACCTTTGAACTTAAAGGCAGCTTTGTTTGAAATAAGTCTTGCACTTATGGAAACTATTTCCTCAATAACTTCAAGGTTATTTTCTTTGAGAGTTGTTCCTGTTTCTACAATATCAACTATTACGTCTGATAAATCTAAAATAGGTGCTATTTCAATTGAACCGTTCAGGTGAATTATATCTATATCGCGACCTTGAGAAGAGTAATAATTTTTAGTTATGTTGCTGAATTTTGTGGCCACTCTGAGTGTTTTCTGGAAATCGTTGTGAAAATCTGCTTTGGCAGCAACCGCCATTTTGCATTTTCCTATATTGAGATCAACCAGTTCATAAACATCAGGGGAGTATTCGAGTAAAATATCCTTTCCCGCAACGCCGATGTCTGCAGCGCCTCTTTCAACATAAATTGCTACGTCTGACGGTTTTACCCAAAAATATCTTACACCTTTTTCTTCGTTCTCAAAAATAAGTTTTCTGTTGTTTTCTTTTATGGAAAGGCACTCAAAACCTGCTTTTTCAAACATTGAGTATACCTTTTCTCCAAGTCTTCCTTTGGGAAGTGCAATATTAAGCATTGTTTTCAATTGTTCGCACTCCTTTTTTATCTATTTTCAATATTTTTTTATATCTTATTTTAGAAGGTATATTTTTTTGTACTGAAACAATTTTATCCTCAGAAATTTCTTTGTTGGCTAATTCATTCAATGCGGTAAGATCGGTGTTTTCGTCATAAAGTATAATCGTGTCAACGTCATATGAACGTTTTTGCTCGCCGAAACGCTCAAGCAAATCCAGATAAACAGCAAATCCTATGGCTTTTTCCTGTTTTTTCATCTTAAGCATAAGATTATCATATTGACCGCCTGAAAGGATTCCTGATGAAATACCATTTATAAAACCTTTGAATACAAAACCGTTATAGTAGTTAACATCGTTGATTACAGAAAAATCAATACGAACTTTGTTTTTATATCCATTCGATTCAAGTAGCTTGACTATGTCTGTCAGTTGCTTTACCTCGGATTTACAGTCAAGCTTACTTAAGATATTTAGCATTTCATCTGAATTGCCATAGGTTGATATCAGTTCTGTCAATATATTACAGTTAATATTTTCCCTGGCACAAAGGGAGGCAATTCCCTGTATATTTTTATCACTGATAAATTTATAAAGCTCTTTTTCAGTTGTTTTAGTAACATTCATAGAACTGATTATATATGAGATTATACCAAGATGTGATACATCTAACACAAAATCGTCTGAAATTGCAGCAAGACTCTGGCAGGCAAGTAACATTACTTCGTAAATGTTGTAATTATCTATATTACCTATACATTCAAGCCCTACTTGCATTATTTCTTTGTATGAAGTTGTTCCTTTGGAAACCCTGTAAACATTTTCGTTATAATAAAGTTTTTGAACTGAGTCTGAATAAGCTTTTATATTTTTAATTAAAGATAGCGTAACATCGGGCTTTAAAGCCATTAGTTTACCATTTGTATCGGTAAAAGTAATTATATTGTCTGAAATCAGGAAGTTCTTGTTTCGTACATAAAGATCGTATTCTTCAAACTTGCTCATTTTGTACTGCATATATCCATATTTTTGATATAGAGAGCGAAGTTTGTATATTGCTTTTTCTTCATTCTTGAGAAAAACTTTGTTAAGATTCATTGTTATTTTTCCTCCGGCTCGGCAAGCTTGTTTAAGATGGTTTTATATCCGCCATTCCCGTAAATCAGGCAACGATTTACTCTGCTGATTGTAGCTGTGCTTGCACCTGTTTCTTTTGATATTTCCTGATAATTTTTACCATCATTTAATTTTTGGGCAACATGGAGTCGTTGGGAAATGTCCTTTAGTTCTTTTACTGTACAAATGTCTTCAAAGAAGTTTTGACAATCAGTAAGATTATCCAATGAAAGGACTGCTTTAAAAAATTTTTTCATTTCATCTGTTTCGAAGTTTGCCATGAATTATTCACCTTTCGATTTAATATTTTAACATTATATCACTTTAGTGTGCTAAAGTCAATAGTGTAAACTGAGTTTTTATATAAAAAAGAACAAGGTCTATAGACTTTGTTCTTTAACGTTGTATACTTCAGAATGAATTTCTTTTTTATAAATTTCAAATTCAGCTTTGTTTATTTGTTCAGGATATGACATAATCATTAGTGGGATGGGAGGTTGACCTCGTTGCATGGGAGGTTGGATATAGTCGAAGGAATTTAATGTTGCTCCGTGACGTTGATAAAAACGAATACGTTTTTCTGAAATATCGTTTTCGGGCGGTTCAACTTCAAAAATAACCGGTTTATTAGTTGAACTGTAAAATTTTTTTAAAAAAGTTGAACCCAATTTTTTACCTCTGAATTCTTTAGCTACTGCAAAATGTTCTATAAAAATAAATTTATCGAATTCCCACGTACAAATAAATATGCGCACATCCTTATCGTCTATATAAACTCTGTAGTGTTTGTTGTTAAACAATTTCAATTGCTCCTTTTTAGTTCTTCGTTCGGTAGGAGGAAAAGCTTCCTTTAATATATAGTATATTTTTTCGAAATCATTTTTGACAGCTTTTAGCATATTAAATCACCTTGTAGTAAATTATAATACTTTTATTAAAAAAAATCAACTTTTTTCAAAAAAGGGGTTGACAAAAAGTGATAGGTGTAGTAGAATAATCGAGTTGTCGCTTGAAAAAAGCAAAATGTCAGCAAAGGAAAAAAAGCAGAAAAAAAGCTCAAAAAATGCTTGACAAAAGCTTTGGATTGTGATAATATATAAAAGCTGTCGCAAGACGGCAGCATCGGACTTTGA